>CANJIS010000014.1 GCA_947474565.1 Alphaproteobacteria bacterium | reverse complement strand
CGCAACCGACCCGCCCTGCGAAAGCACAATCTCCGCCTCCCGCAGCTTGCCAATAACTTCATCAGGCTGATGCCTGCGGCCCATTCCAAATCTCCCTCCAAGGTTCCAATATGATAGTCCCTGGACCACTTGGAAGGGGGCAGATCAGTTTTCGCTTGCCCCCGGTATCTCTAAGCTTCTATGTTTTCTGGATAAATTTGTTGGTTCCGGCGTATTTCGGTCAAGGCTCCTGAACCGCGGCGATTCATCGTCGCGGAGAATTAAGGGAACCGTCATTTTTTTGGCTCTTTTTGCCCTTTAATACGTTTGTCCTATTGGGTGCATTTATTCTGCGAAGGCCCGGCACCTGCTTTCGTTCTCGGGAGATAATCACGATGGAAATTTCCAAGTTTCTGAAATTTGCCGCTTTGTCGGCAGTTGTCATGGTCGCGGCTTGCACCAAAAAAGAGGAAGTCGCCGCTACGGCACCCCCGCCCGCTCCGCCGCCGCCGATGGCCGCGCCGGCCCAGGCCCCGGGCATCGTCCCTGGCAGCATTCAGGACTTTAAGGTCAATGTCGGTGACACTGTCCACTTCGGCTATAACGAGTACAACATCGAAGCCAACGACAAGACCACCCTGCAGAAGCAGGCCACTTGGCTGAACAAATATCCGGGAGTGCAGATCACCATCGACGGCAACGCTGACGAACGCGGCACCCGCGAATACAACCTTGCCCTTGGCGCTCGTCGTGCCAATGCGGTGAAGGAATTCCTGGTGAGCCTGGGCGTCAATGCCGGCCGCCTGCAGACCGTCTCGTACGGCAAGGAGCGTCCGCTCTGCACCCAGTCCAGCGAAGATTGCTATGCGCAGAATCGCCGCGGTACCTCCACCATTACCGGCGGCGCCGTTTCTTGATACTTGACTAGTTAGAACTGGGGGGGGGCGCGATTCTTTTCGCGCCCCCTTTTCTTTTCAGGCCCCAGCCTCGAAGGACCGCCCATGAACAAACGCGTCCTGTTTTTTTCTCTCGGGCTTCTGCTCAGTGCCGCGCCCATGGCGCAGGCGCAGCTCTTCGGTCCCAGCGACGAAGAGAAGGCCCATGAGGCCGGGCAGGATCAGCAGCTCCAGACGCTGGCGACTGAGAACCAGCAGCTGCAAAGCCGCATCCAGGTTGTGGAAGACAATAATCGCAGCCTGACCCAAACCCTAGCCGGCGCCACCAACGCCAATGAAGAATTGCGCCATCAGATCGATCTGTTGAACCAGAAGATCGACAAGGAACAGAAAGACGTCGCCTATCGCCTGTGCATGGTGTCGGCGGCGCAGCTGGGTGCGGGCGGCGATGAATCCGGTTTGAACTGCGCTGCCGCCGGCACTGCCGGCGCCAATTTCGCGCCGCAGCTTCCGCCGGCTGCCGGTGGCATGGCGGCGGACACGCCGCTGCCGCCCATAGATGTCGCACCAACCGCGCCCATGAATTCCGGTGCCGGTGTCGCCATGAATGCGCCGACGCCGTTGCCGCGTCCGCCCGGCAATCTGGGCACCTTGCCGGGATCGGCCGTAACGCCGCCCGCCGCGCTGCGCACCGGGGGCTCAGGCCAGTTCGACGCCGCCATGGGCCTGTTGTCCAAGGCGCAATATGACGAAGCCAAAGCGGGCTTTCGCGCCTATGCCGACGCCAATCCCGATGACAGCGAACTTTCGCCCCAGGCGATCTATTGGGTGGGCAACATCAATTATATCCAGCATGATTATACCGGCGCGATCACCGCGTTCGCCGAACAGATCAAGAAATACCCCAAATCGACGCGCGGCCCGGACAGTATGCTGAAGCTGGGCCAGTCGCTGCTCGCGATGGGCCGGACTCAGGAAGGCTGCACCACTCTTGGCGCGATCAAAAGTAAATTCCCCGATGCGCCCGCGGCGACCCTCACGCTCGCGAGCGGCACCCGCAAAGCCTCTCGCTGCTCTTGAGGCGCGCTTCGCGTCGCTGATGGCGGATATGCCATGGCCCGGCGCCGTGGCGGTATCCGGCGGCGCGGACTCTCTTGCTCTGATGCATCTGCTGGCGCGCTGGACGGGCAAACAGACAAAGTCTTTGGCAAAGCCGCTGGTGCTGTCGGTGGACCACGGCCTTCGCCGGGAAAGTGCCGCCGAAGCAAAAAAAGTCGCGCGCTGGGCCAAGGCGCTGGGCTTGGCGCACGAGATCCTCACGGTCAAAGGCAAAAAGCCCAAATCCGATATCGAAGCCTGGGCCCGGCAGCAGCGCTATCGCCTGATGGGCGAGCGTCTCAAGAAGCATGGCATCGCCGCACTCTATGTCGCCCATCACCAGGATGATCAGGCCGAAACCTTTCTGCTGCGCCTCAGCCGGGGCAGCGGCCTTGATGGGCTGGGCGCGATGCGGCCGTTGGCCGCTTTTCCACTGCCGGGATTTGAAGGCTTAAGCCTGGTGCGCCCGCTTCTGGCTTTGCCGCGCCCACGCTTGCGGGAATTTCTCCTGAGCCACAAACAGGATTGGCTGGAAGATCCCATGAATGGGCAAACACGTTTTGCCCGCAGCCGCATCCGCGCGCTTTTGCCCGCGCTGGAAGAAGCCGGTCTCACCGCCCAGCGAATTGCCGATGCCGCGCTTCATCTGGCCCGCGCCCGCGAGGCGCTGGACATGGCCACGGCGGCGGTGCTGGCCCGGGCCTGCCGGCGGGAAAACGGCGTGCTGCTGCTGGATGCGCAGGCGCTTGCTGCGGCGCCTCGGGAAATTGGACTTAGGGCGCTGGCCGGCCTGTTGGGAAATACGGGGGGGCAGGTCTACCGGCCCAGATTCGAAGCCCTGGAGCGCCTGTTCGACCGGCTGGCGGGCGGCGCCCTGGGCGGCGGGGCTACACTTCATGGTTGCCGCATCGCGCCCGCCCCCCGCCGGTTGCAACATTTTGGCCCCAATACCCTTGTAATCTCTCGGGAAGTTCCCCGAAGCCGGGAAACAAAGGCATAGCCAAAATGCGGACTTGTCATTGCGAAGGCCTCGCAAATTTTTTAACGTTTTGATGGCTGGCAATGCGCTACAATCGTCCTATCTAATAAGCGGCCCACTTGGTGGGATAGGGTAGGATAGCTGCTTGGCCGCAGCCCCTGTTGGCAAGCTGTAGAGAGAAGGACGGCCCTTGAACAATCTGCGAAATCTGGCGCTCTGGATCATTATCGCGCTGCTTCTGGTCTTCCTGTTCAACCTGTTCCAGGGGACCGGCGCCCATACCGGCGCCCAGGCGATCAGCTACACCAAATTCAATGCGGATGTGGTTTCAGGCCAGGTCCGTAAAGTCACCTTCCAGGGCGAACAGGTGAAGGGCGAGCTGACCAACGGCACCGCCTTTGTCACTACGGTCCCCGCCAATGACTCGACCCTTTGGCCGACGCTGAAGGAGCACAATGTTGATACCTCGGTTGCGCCCGCGGATGACAATTTCAATCTGATCGGCGTGATCCTTAACTGGCTGCCCATGCTGCTGCTGATCGGCGTGTGGGTGTTCTTCCTGCGCCAGATGCAATCGGGCGGCGGCAAGGCGATGGGCTTCGGCAAGTCGCGCGCCAAACTCCTCACCGAACGCTCCGGCCGCGTCACGTTCGAAGACGTGGCGGGCGTGGATGAAGCCAAGGACGACCTGAAGGAAATCGTGGACTTCCTGCGCGATCCGCAGAAATTCCAGCGCCTGGGCGGCCGCATCCCCAAGGGTGTGCTGCTCGTCGGCCCGCCGGGTACCGGCAAGACATTGCTCGCCCGCGCCATCGCCGGCGAAGCCAATGTGCCCTTCTTCACCATCTCGGGCTCGGACTTTGTTGAAATGTTCGTGGGCGTCGGCGCCAGCCGCGTGCGCGACATGTTTGAACAGGCCAAGAAGAATTCGCCTTGCATCGTCTTCATCGACGAAATCGACGCGGTGGGCCGCCATCGCGGCGCCGGTCTGGGCGGCGGCAATGACGAGCGCGAACAGACACTCAACCAGCTGCTGGTTGAGATGGATGGCTTCGAAGCCAATGAAAGCGTGATCCTGATCGCCGCCACCAACAGGCCGGACGTTCTGGACCCCGCGCTGCTGCGCCCCGGCCGCTTCGACCGTCATGTCGTGGTGCCCAATCCCGATCTGGCCGGCCGTGAGAAAATCCTGCGCGTCCATTTGCGCAAAGTGCCGCTGGCGCCCGATGTCGATCCGCGCATCATTGCGCGCGGCACGCCGGGCTTCTCCGGCGCCGATCTGGCCAATCTGGTCAATGAAGGCGCGCTCTTGGCCGCCCGCCGCGGCAAGCGCGTGGTCATGATGAGCGAGCTGGAAGACGCCAAGGACAAGGTGATGATGGGCGCTGAGCGCCGCAGCCTCGCCATGAGCGATGAGGAAAAGAAACTCACCGCCTTCCACGAAGCCGGCCACGCTCTGATCGCCATCACGGTCGAAGGCTCCGATCCGATCCACAAGGCCACCATCATCCCGCGCGGCCGCGCGCTGGGCATGGTGATGCGCCTGCCGGAACGCGATCAGTTGTCGCTGACCCGCCAGAAGATGCTGGCCGATCTGTGCGTCGCGTTCGGCGGCCGTCTGGCCGAAGAACTGGTGTTCGGCCATGACAAGGTCACCACCGGCGCGCAAAGCGATATCGAGCAGGCCACCCGCATGGCCCGCGCCATGGTCACCCGCTTCGGCATGTCGGATTCGCTGGGCCCCATCGCCTATGCCGAAAACCAGGAAGAAGTGTTCCTGGGCCATTCGGTATCGCGCACCCAGAATATCTCGGAAGCCACGGCGCAGAAGATCGACTCGGAAATTCATCGCATTATCGATGAAACCTATAGCCGGGCTCGCTCCATTCTGACCGAAAGGCTGGCGGATTTGAATGTACTGGCGCGCGGCCTGCTGGAATATGAAACCCTGACCGGCGACGAGATCATCGCGCTGCTCAAGGGCATTCCGCCGGTGCGCACGCCCTACGAAGAACCCACGCTGCCCAGCCGCAATGAAGGACCGTCCGTGCCCGCCGCCGGCAAGCCGCGTCCGTCTTCGGGTCCGGGTCCGATCATCTCACCGGAACCGCAGCCGCGGTAATTTCGTGCACCACAAGATAATCACCACAGCGGTCAGCCTTGTGCTGGCCGCTGTTTCTTTTCCGGCATCCGCGGCTGAGACGATCCCCGCCAAAGTCGGGGATTGCGCCCGCACGGGCATTGCCAGCACCGGCAAGCGGCTGGAAGACGCCAGCACCCATAAACCCATGCCCGACAGCGGCAGCGTGGTGACGCTCACCAACGGCTTGATCCTGATTTCCTATGATGCGATCCCGGCTATCGACAAGTCGCGCAGGGGCGACCCCATTCTGGTCTGCCTGGTGTCGGTGCCGAATAACTGCCCGCCCGGCGACAATCGCGGAAAATTCTACACCGCAACCAATCTGCGCCGGGTTGAATCTTGGACTCTGCCTGACTCGCAGCACATGTGCGGCGGCGCATGAAAATCCTCGGCATCCTCAACATCACCGAAGACAGTTTTACCGACGGCGGAAAATATCTGGCACCGATGGACGCCATGGCGCATGCCGACAATCTGCTGGCCGATGGCGCCGACATACTTGATATCGGTGCGGCCTCGTCCCATCCCGACGCCAAAGCGGTGTCACCGGAAATCGAAATCGCGCGCCTGGAAACAGTGGTGGGGCCGTTGCACGACATCGGCGCGTCCCTGTCCATCGACAGCTTCTCCACCCCGGTGCAGCGCTGGGCCATCCGCCAAGGCGTGGATTATCTCAACGACATTCATGGCTTTGCTGATCCAGGGCTCTATCCCGATCTTGCCGCCGCCCACGCCAAATTGATCGTCATGCATATGGTGCAGGAACAAGGCATCGCCACAGTTGGTAAAGCTATTCGGGCGGACATACCGCCGGAAGAAATCTTCGACCGCATCCTGGGCTTTTTTGAAAAGCGGCTTACGGCGTTGACGCAAGCGGGTGTCGCGCCCGAGCGCCTGATCCTGGATCCCGGCATGGGCTTTTTTCTCAGCAGCAATCCGCTCGCCTCGCTGACCGTGTTGCAGCGATTGCCCGAACTGGGCGAGGCTTTTGGCCTGCCGCTTCTGGTCTCGGTGTCGCGCAAATCTTTCCTCAAGGCCCTGCCGGGGACACAAGAAGAGGCGGGCTTGGCCGCCGAGTTGCTGGCCACCGCCCATGGTGCGGACTATATCCGCACCCATGCCCCGGCCGCCCTCCGGGACGGGCTTAAGGTCTTGGCATCGCTGGACGAAAACACCCACTGACCCCCCTCCGGGCGGGTATACCACCGGGCAAATCTTTGTTAGCAAATCATGGTAAAACATCTCGCTTCAGTCAGGACCGACCCATGATCCGCAAATATTTCGGCACCGATGGCATCCGCGGCCGCACCAATTCATCGGTGCTGACGCCCGAGATCGCCATGAAGGCCGGGATGGCGGCAGGCCGCATCTTCACCCGCGGCGCCCATCGCCACCGGGTGGTGATCGGCAAGGACACACGCCTCAGCGGCTACATGATCGAAAGCGCGCTGGTGTCGGGCTTCACCGCCGTGGGCATGGATGTATTCCAGTTCGGCCCGCTGCCCACACCCGCCGTCGCCATGCTGACGCGCTCGCTGCGCGCCGATTTGGGTGTGATGATTACCGCCTCGCACAATCTTTATCACGACAACGGCATCAAGTTTTTCGGCCCGGACGGGCAGAAGCTGTCGGACGCGGTGGAGCTGGAAATCGAACGGTTGATGGACAGCAGTCTTCAGACCGGCCTCGCCACCGACGGCGCCATCGGCCGCGCCAAGCGCATCGACGACAGCCAGGCGCGTTACATCGAATTCGCCAAGCGCAATTTCCCCCGCAATCTGCGTCTTGAAGGCCTGCGCATCGTGATCGATTGCGCCAATGGTGCGGCCTATAAGGTGGCGCCGGAAGTGTTGTGGGAATTGGGCGCCGATATTGTGCCCATGGGCGTGTCGCCGGACGGCACCAACATCAATCTCGACTGTGGCTCGACATCGGCGGACGCGATGTGCGCAAAGGTGCGCGAAGTGCGCGCCGATTTCGGCATCGCGCTGGATGGTGACGCTGACCGCGTGGTGATGGCCGATGAAAATGGCCGCATCATTGACGGCGACCAGATCCTGGCTCTGATCGCCAAAAGCTGGTCGACCAATGGCCGGCTCAAGGGCGGCGGCGTGGTCGGCACGGTGATGTCCAATGCCGGGCTGGACCGTTACCTGAAGACGCTTGGTTTGGCGTTGGGCCGTGCCGCGGTCGGCGACCGTTACGTTCTGGAAGAAATGAAAAAGGGCGGCTTCAATGTCGGCGGTGAACAGTCCGGCCACATTATCCTGTCGGACTTCTCCACCACCGGCGACGGGCTGGTCGCGGGGCTGCAGGTGCTGGCGGTGCTGGCGCAGGGCGGCATACCCGCCTCCCAGGCGGCACATCTGTATGAGCCGCTGCCCCAGGTGCTGGAGAATGTGCGTTTCCGCAAAGGCTCGCCGCTGGAAGACGCCAAGGTGAAATCCTCCATTGACGACGCCAATGCCCGGCTGGGAACTTCCGGCCGCATTCTGGTGCGCAAATCCGGCACCGAGCCCCTGATCCGCGTCATGGCCGAAGGCGATGACGAAAAGCTGGTGCGCTCTGTGGTGCGCCAGATCGCGGCTGCCATCGAAGAAGTTGCTGCTTGATCCCCAGAATATTGGCCATCGCCGGCTCGGATTCCTCCGCCGGCGCCGGAATCCAGGCTGACCTCAAGACGGCGATGGCGTTCGGCGTCTATGCCCAAACTGCGGTGACCGCGGTGACGGTGCAGGATGGCGACGGGGTGCACATCATTCACGCCATGCCGCCGGAATTGGTGCGGGCGCAGATCGAGGCAGCGCTGGGCGATATCGGCGCGGATGCCATCAAGATCGGCATGCTGGGCAATGGCCGCATCGCCAGTGCGGTGGCCGAAGCGTTGGCGGATGTGGATTTGCCCATTGTGCTGGACCCGGTTCTGAGCGCCACCAGTGGCGCATCCTTTCTGGATGAGCACGGCATGGCGGTGCTGAAAACCTTGCTCATCCCCCGCGCCATGCTGGTGACGCCCAATATACCCGAGACGCATGCCCTGACCGGCGTCTTGCCACGCAGTCCGCACACCTTGCGCAATGCCGCCCAGGCTTTCCTGATGCTGGGCGCACGCAACACGCTGTTCAAGGGTGGCCATGGCACAGGCGAGACGGTGTGCGATTTTCTCACGGGCGGCGGCAAGGAATGGGTGTTCGAATCTCCGCGCCAGGAAACGCCCAACACCCATGGCACCGGCTGCACACTTTCCACCGCCATTGCGTGCGGCCTGGCGCTGGAACTGGATTTGCCCCAGGCGGTGAAGCGGGCGCACGCTTTTGTCCAGGAGGCGATCCGCTCTGCACCCGATATGGGCGGTGGCGCCGGTCCCCTAAGTCACAAACACAAGGGTTGATATGAAGAACAGGTTCTTGATCGCGCTGATATCTTTGACTTGGGCGCTGGCGTCCCCCGTTTGGGCGCAGAATGGCGAGCCGACACCGGATTGCAAAATGTGCGGAACATGGAACGCGCCGCAAAAGCCGTTCCGCATCTTTGGCAATACCTATTATGTCGGCGTCGGCCTGGGCTCGGTTCTGATCACCTCGGATCAAGGCGCGATCCTGATCGATGGCGCGCTGAACGAATCCGCGCCCATGATTGCCGGCCATATCCAGGCGCTGGGCTTCAAGCTGTCCGACGTGAAAGTGATCCTGAACAGCCATGCCCATTACGATCATGCCGGCGGGCTATCCCAGCTTCAGCGCATCACCGGGGCCCGTGTGCTGGCCAGTCCCTGGAGCGCCGGTGTGCTCAAGTCCGGGCACAATCCCTCCGATGATCCGCAATTTGGCGCGCTTGCCCCGATTGCGCCGGTGGCCAATGTCAGTGAACTGCATGACGGTGAGGTGGTGCGCATAGGCGCGCTTGCGCTGACCGCTCATTTCACGCCCGGCCATACACCCGGCGGCACCAGCTGGAGCTGGCAATCCTGCGAAAGCGGCAAGTGCCTCAACATGGTCTATGCCGACAGCCAGACCGCAGTCTCGCCCAAGGGCTATCGCTATAGCGACCATCCCGACGTGGTGCAGAATTTCGCCAAAGGCCAGGCGGTGATTGCGGGCTTGCCTTGCGATGTGCAACTGGCGCCGCATCCGGAATTCTCGCCGCAACTGACGGGGATGCTGAAAGGCGGCGCGCTAACGCCCGACGCCAATGCCTGTCATGTCTTCGCCGACGCCGCCCGCATCGGCGTGGCGAAACGGTTGGCTGACGAAAAGGCTGGAAACTAGCGTCCGATAAACGGATCGCGCACCATGATGGTGTCGTCGCGGTCGGGGCTGGTAGACAGAAGCGATACCGGCGCGCCGATCAACTCTTCCACCCGCCGGACATACTTGATGGCGTTGGGGGGAAGCTGGGCCCAGCTGCGGGCGCTTTGCGTGGATTCGCTCCAGCCTTCCAGCGTTTCATAGACCGGCTTCAACCGCGCCTGTTCGTTGGCGTCGGCAGGCAGATAATCGAGCTTCTTGCCGTCCAGCTCATAGCCGATGCAGACTTTCAGTTCGGCAAAGCCGTCCAGCACGTCCAGCTTGGTCAGGGCAATGCCGTCCACGCCGCCGCAGATCACGGTCTGGCGCACCAGCACCGCGTCGAACCAGCCGCAGCGGCGCTTGCGCCCGGTCACGGTGCCGAATTCATGGCCGCGTTCGCCCAGTTTTTCACCCGTGGCGTCTTTCAATTCGGTGGGGAAGGGGCCTTCGCCCACCCGCGTGGTGTAGCTTTTGACGATCCCCAGCACGGTGCCGATTTCGCGCGGACCCACGCCCGAACCCGCCGCCGCCTGTCCCGCCACGGTGTTGGATGACGTGACGAAGGGATAGGTGCCGTGATCGATGTCCAGCAGCACAGCCTGCGCGCCTTCGAACAGCACGCGTTTGCTGGCACGCTTGGCGGCATCCAGTTCGCGCCAGGACGAGCCGATAAAGGGCGTGATCTTGGGCGCGATGTCTTTCAGCGCCGCCAGCAGCGCGGCGGCGTCAACTTCGGCATGGCCGAAGCCGCGGCGCAGCACATTGTGATGCGCCAGCAGTCTTTCGATTTTTGCGGGAAGCGAAGCGACATCCTTCAGGTCGATGGCGCGCAGCGCCCGGCGGCCCACTTTGTCCTCATAGGACGGGCCGATGCCACGCTTGGTGGTGCCGATCTTCTGGCTGGCCGCGTCTTCGCGCATCGTATCCAGTTCGCGGTGCAATGGCAGCACCAGGACGGCGTTTTCCGCCAGCACCAGAATATCGGGGGTAATTTTCAGGCCCGCCGCTCCGACGCGCGCGATTTCGTCCAGCAGTGACCAGGGATCCACCACCACGCCATTGCCGATGATGGAGCGTTTGCCCTGCACAACACCGGACGGCAGCAGCGACAATTTATAGGTTTGGTTTCCCACCACGATGGTGTGGCCGGCATTGTTGCCGCCCTGGAAGCGCACCACCATATCGGCCCGGTTGGAGAGCCAATCGATGATCTTGCCTTTGCCTTCGTCGCCCCACTGGGCGCCGATTACCGTCACGTTGGCCATGCTGTATTCCGTACCCAGACTAAGGGAGCGCCGCGAAGGATCTCACGGGCACGGTGACCATTTATAGCACGAGTCGGGCCCGGGATAGGGCCAAGTTGCCGCGTATCCCGAGCCCGGAAAACCTCTATAAAAAAGGCTTAGTAGTAGACGTCGTACACGACCTGGATGATCTGGCCGTTGTAGCGGTCGATCAGAATGGCGTCGAAACCATCCCGCACCCAGACGGTGCCGGGCGGCGGTGCCTGCAGGCCGTAAGAATTATAATTGTTGATCCAGTAGTTGCTGGTCCAGAACAGCGACGGCAGGATCTGGCCATAGGTCCAGCGCTGTGAATACCAGCCGCGCGGCCGTTGATAGGACGGGCCGCGGAAACGTTGCGGCGAGCGGAAATTGCGCTGATACGACGACCAGTTGTTGTTGTTGCGATATCCGCCGCCGTTCCAGTTCTGGCCATTGTTGCGGTTGCCGTAGCCGCCGCGCCTGTCATTCCGATCATTGTCGCGGAAATCCTGGCGGCGATCATTATCGCCTTGGCGGAAATTGTTGTTGTTCCCGTTGCTGGCAGCCGGCGGGGCTGCAGGCGGAGTTGGCTGCGCGCCGCGGTTGCCACCACGGTTGTCAGCAGGCCGCTCGTTTCCGGGACCCCAGAAGTTTTGATATTTGGGCGTGCCGGGAGAGCCGGGCGGCGGAGAAGCCGGTGGCTGCGCCATGGCGGCGCCTGAAATCAAAAGACCCGCGAGCGCGGTTGAAAAGAGCAATTTGGACATACGTCACTTCCTGTCTGCCCCCGCAGCCTTTATTCCGAGAAGATAACCCCAACTTGGGGCCAAGGTTCCCTTTGGGGTTCCTTGCGCCTATGTTCTGCCCGCGTACCTGAACGGAAACTGAATGACGTCTTTCACCATCCGTCCGGCCCGGCCTGACGATGCGCGCCTGATCCTGAAATTGCTCACGGAACTGGCAGCTTACGAGAAATTGCCGATTACCCTGACGGAAGAGGAAATCGCCTTCGATTTTTTTGGCCTGCGTCCGCTGATTGAATGCGAATTGGCTTTTGAGGGTCAGGTTCCGGTGGGCATCGCCACCTATTATTGGACCTACGCCACATTCCGCGCCGCGCGCCGCCTGTATCTGGAAGATCTGTTTGTGCTGCCCGCCTTCCGCGGCCGCGGCTACGGCAAGACGATGCTGCAATATCTGACAAAGAAGGGCCTGGCTGCTGGCGCCGCCCGGCTGGAATGGCAGGTTCTGGCCTGGAACGCGCCTTCCATCGCCTTTTATCAAAGCATCGGGGCGCATTCCCATGAAGGCTGGTATACCTATTGGCTTGAGGGCGACGCGATGAAAAATCTGGCGGAAGCATGAGCATCACTTTGGTTCTGGCGCGCGCCGACAATGGCGTCATTGGCAAGGATGGCGGCATTCCCTGGCATATCTCCGACGATCTCAAGCGCTTCAAGGCGCTGACCATGGGCGGGACCATTGTCATGGGCCGCAAGACCTGGGACTCGCTGCCCAAGAAGCCGCTGCCCGGCCGCCGCAACATTGTCGTGACGCGTGACGAACATTGGCGCGAAGACGGCGCCGAGAATATGGGCCTGGATCAGGCCTTGGCTGTGCCGGACGTGTTTGTGATTGGCGGCGCGGAAATCTATCGCGCGGCGCTGGCGCGGGCCGAACGGATTGAACTCACCGAAGTGCACAAATCCTTCGACGGTGACGCCCGTTTTGATTTCGATACGAAAGAGTGGCGGCAGGTCGCGCGCGAGGATCACACCACGCCGGAAGGTCTGCGCTACAGCTATGTGACGCTGGATCACGAGCGCCGTCATAACCCTGCACGTATCAAAACTACTCGATAATTATTTTCGGTGCGGGCCGGTCTGCAGTGTTGATCGCTGCCGCCACCTTCTGCGCCACCGCCAGGAACGCCTTGGCTTCCGGGCCATCGGGCGCATTGATCATCACCGGCGTTCCGGCGTCCGACATTTCCCGGATGCGCGGCAGAAGCGGAATTTCGCCTAGGAACGGTACGCCCAAGCCCGTCGCCATGTCGCGCGCACCATGTTGCCCAAAGATGTGATGGGCATGGCCGCAATCGGGGCAGATGAACACGCTCATATTTTCCACCAGGCCCAGGATCGGCACCTGGGTCTTGCGGAACATGGCGATGCCTTTCTTGGCGTCGATTAGCGCAATGTCTTGCGGCGTGGAAACGATCACCGCGCCCTTCAGCGGCACGCGCTGGGCGATGGTGAGCTGTGCGTCACCAGTGCCGGGCGGCATGTCCAGCACCAGCACATCGAGCGGCGCCCACAGCACATCGTTCATCATCTGGGTCAGGGCCGATTGCACCATCGGTCCGCGCCAGATCATGGCTTCGTCTTCCTTGACCATGAAGCCGATGGACATGGATTTGATGCCGTATTTTTCAATCGGCTTGAGCTTCTTGCCCTCTGTCTCCGGCTTGTGAGTGATGCCCAGCAGGCGCGGCACCGAGGGGCCATAAATGTCGGCGTCCAGCAGGCCCACTTTCAAACCCAACTTTGAGAGGCCCAGCGCCAGATTGACCGCGACAGTGGATTTGCCCACGCCGCCTTTGCCGCTGGCCACGGCGATGATCTTGCCCACGCCTTCAATGCCGGCAGGCGCAGGCGGGGTTGCGCGCACGGGCTTGGGCGGCGCGGCGTGGCTGTGCCCGGATTCCTGGTGCCCCGTTTCCTGATGAGACGTGAGCACGGCCGTGACGTTGGTAACGCCGGGCAGTTTTTCGACCGCGGCTTGGCAGGCTTGGCGCAAGGGTTCCGCCCTGGCGCCCAACGAAGCTGGCACTTCCAGCGCGAAACCGACGCTGGAACCGCCCGCGCCTTCACGCAGCACAAGGCCGCCAATCATGTTCTGCTGCACCACGCTGCGGCCGCTGGCCGGATCAATGACATGGTCCAGAGCGTGGAGAATATCGTTACGGGAAAGCGACATGGCGGGCGTTATACGCCAAACGCTGCGGAAATCGCCCGGCTTTTTTGCCAGAACCGTGTCTTTTCGCCCTGTTTGCGCCGAAAAGGGAAGGCTATTGTAAAGACGAATCCAAGAACGGGCCCTGTGTGATCCGCCGTCTCGCTATTCTGTTGCCTGTCTTTTTGACGCTGGCCGTGGCCCCTGCGCTGGCCCGCGCCGCGCCGGATTCCTTTGCGGACCTCGCCAAGCGGCTGTTGCCCACGGTGGTCAATATTGCCACCTCGCAGACGCTGAAGGCGCCGCCGCCGCAGGAAATGCCGCAGCTTCCGCCCGGCTCGCCGCTGGAAGATCTGTTCAAGAATTTCGGCAATCAGGGCAACCGGCCGCGCCATGTCACATCGCTGGGCTCGGGTTTCATCATCGATCCCTCGGGTTTCATCGTCACCAACAATCATGTGATCGAGGATGCCGAGCAGATCACCATCACTTTCTATGACGGCACCGCGCTCCCCGCGAAGCTGGTGGGGCGCGACGCCAAAACCGATCTGGCGCTGCTGAAAGTCACGCCCAAGAAGCCGCTGCCCGCCACCAAATTCGGCGACAGTGACAGTGCCCAGGTGGGCGAATGGGTGATGGCGATCGGTGATCCCTTCGGTCTCGGCTCTACCGTCACGGCGGGCATCGTCTCGGCGCGCAACCGCGATATCAGCGCCGGGCCCTATGACGATTTCATCCAGACCGACGCACCGATCAATCGCGGCAATTCCGGCGGACCCTTGTTCGACATGGACGGCAATGTCATGGGCATCAATTCCGCCATCTATTCGCCGTCCGGCGGCAGTGTCGGCATCGGCTTCGCCATTCCCGCCAACCTCGCCCGCGATGTCGTGGCGCAGTTGCGCCAGTTCGGCGTGGCGCGGCGCGGCTGGATCGGCGTCAGCATCCAAAGCGTCAACAGCGATGTCGCGGAAGCCATGCACTTGCCCACCACCCAGGGCGCGCTGATTGCCAGCGTGACAGGCAATGGCCCAGCCGCCAAAAGCGGTCTGGCCAAGGGCGATCTGGTCACCGGCTTTGACGGCAAGCCTATCAATGACTCGCGTGCCCTGCCGCGTATTGTCGCCAACACCCAGATCGGCAAGACCGTGAATGTCGATGTGCTGCGCGGCGGCCGCAAAGTCAGCTTCAAGGTCGCGGTGGCCAAGCTGGATGAAGGCCCCGCCGACAAGCCGGGCAAGCCGAACGCCGCGCCGGCGCCCAAGCCTTCCAATTCGCAATTGTCCCGGCTGGGGCTTCAATTGTTGCCGCTCGACGCGGCCGCGAGGGCCAAGTTCAAGATTCCCGGCAACGTTCAGGGCGTGCTGGTGAACACAGTCGCCGACGGCAGCCCCGCCGCCGACAAGAATATCCGCCCCGGCGATATCATCGTGGAAGTGCAGAACCAGAAAGTTGGCACGCCCGCCGATATCGAAGCCAAGATCAATGCCGACCTGAAAGCTGGCCGCAAGGTCGAGCTGATGCTGGTCAATAGGGGCGGCGACCTGACTTATATCGGCGTCAGACTCGACTGATCTCGTTCTCTGAATAGCCCTGCAAATACAGCAGCGCGGTAAGATCGTTGTGCGCGATGGCAGCACCGGCTGCCGCCGCCACCACAGGTTTGGCGTGATAAGCCACACCCAGACCGGCGCGCTGGATCATCGCCAGATCGTTGGCGCCATCGCCCACCGCCAACGCCTCATCGACACCGATGCCCAGATTTTTCGCGCCTTCTTCCAGCGCATCCAGCTTGGCCTGCTTGCCCAGAATGGGCATGCCCACTTCGCCGGTCAGCGCCTTGCCGTCATCCAGAAGCGTGTTGCCGCGTTCGATATGAAAGCCGGCCGCTTGCGCCACCCGCCGGGTGAAAAAGCCGAAGCCGCCGGAAATCAGCATGGTATGGGCGCCGTTGGCGCGCATGGTGGCCAGCAAACTCTTGGCGCCGGGGTTGAGCCGTACCCGCTCGGTATAGGTGCGTTCCAGCGCCGACAGCTCCAGCCCCTTCAGCAGCCCTACGCGCTCGCGCAGCGCCGCTTCGAATTCAATCTCGCCGCGCATGGCGCGTTCGGTGATGGCGGCGATCTTGGGTTTCAAGCCCGCCATGTCGGCCAGCTCGTCCAGGCATTCGACATTGATGATGGTGGAATCCATATCGGCCACCAGCAGCTTCTTGCGGCGGTTTTTGACCGCGACCAGATTGATATCCAGATTCAGGCCTTCGGCAGCAGCCCGCGCTTCAGCCAGGATGGCGTGCGCGTGGCTTTCCGGCACGCTCACATCGAACGCCAATCCCGGCGAAAGAACGGTGGCGCCTTTCAACCCCAGCGCTGACAAACGCTCCGGTGACGCGCCCTTGCCGATGACGTTCAGAACAAACATGCTGGCCCGATGTCTTCTTATGACGCCGTGCTTATTGCAGGCCCCACCGCGAGCGGCAAGTCGGCCGCCGCACTTCAGCTTGCCGAAAAGCTGGGTGGGGCGATCATCAATGCCGATTCCATGCAGGTTTACCGGGAAGCGCCGATCCTGACGGCGCAGCCCAGCGCGGCGGACCAGGCCCGTGTGCCGCATCTGCTTTACGGCCATGTCAGCGTGGCGGATGTTTATTCTGTGGGCCGCTATGCACAGGATGCGGCGGCAGCGCTGGTTCAGGCGCGCGCGGCGGCCAAGCTTCCCATCTTCACCGGCGGCACCGGGCTCTACTTCATGGCGCTGACAGAAGGCCTGGCGCAGATCCCGCCCACCCCGCCGGAGATACGAGACAGCGCCCGCGCCAGGCTGGAAGAAATTGGTGTTGCGGCGCTGCATGCCGAACTGATGGCGCTGGATCCCAAAACCGCATCCGGTTTGCGGCCCACCGATCCGCAGCGCGTGCTCCGCGCCTATGAAGTGTTCGAAGCCACCGGCAGGCCGCTGGTGGAATGGCAGCAATCGCCGTCCGAGCCGGTGCTGAAAAATCTGCGGCTGGCGAAAATCCTGGTGGAGCCGGCCCGTGACATTCTGCGGGACCGCATCGCCAGACGCTTTGAAGCGATGGTGGACCAGGGCGGCCTAGACGAGGCGATGGCGCTGAAAGACCTGGACCCGGCGCTGCCGGCGGCCAAGCTTTTGGGCCTCAGGCCCCTGATCGCGCTGGGGGAAGGCAGGCTTCCACGGGGCGAGGCCTTGGAGCTGGCCATCATCGCCACCCGGCAATTCGCCAAGCGGCAGGGAACCTGGTTTCGCAACCAGACACCGGATTATGTCCGGTTAGACCCAACTTTAGGTAACATTATTTCAATATTTGACGATAATTTCGCCTGAAATTGCTTGACGGCTTATTTTGCCATTCTTATTGTGCGCCGCGATGAAACCTAACACCGTACTTATCAATCGGCCGTCGCCCGGGTGGGATTGAGCCCCGCCTTCCGGCCGATGGCTGATTTTCCAAGGGGCGGCGACGCCCCTTTATCTTTTCTGGCCCCATTTGGAATCGAGTTTTTGAAATGAGTAGTGCAATCGACAAAACCGCCCCCGCTGACACCGCCACCATGACCGGCGCAGAAATGGTGATCCGCGCTTTGAAGGATCAGGGCGTCACCCATATTTTCGGTTATCCCGGCGGCGCGGTGCTCCCGATCTATGACGCGCTGTTCGCCGATCACGGCATCACCCATGTGCTGGTGCGCCATGAGCAGGGCGCGGTGCATGCGGCAGAAGGTTATGCCCGCTCCACCGGCAAGCCCGGCGTCGCGCTGGTCACCTCCGGTCCCGGCGCCACCAACGCCGTCACCGGCCTCACCGACGCGCTGATGGATTCCATTCCGCTGGTTGTCATCAGCGGCCAGGTGCCGACGCACCTGATTGGCACCGATGGTTTCCAGGAATGCGACACGGTCGGCATCACCCGTCCCTGCACCAAGGATAATTGGCTGGTGCGCGATGCGAACAGCCTGTCGCGCATCCTGCATGAAGCGTTTCAGATCGCCACCACGGGCCGTCCCGGTCCCGTGCTGGTCGATATCCCCAAGGACATCCAATTCCAGAAGGGCGAATATCTGCCGCCGGCCAATGTCCGCCATCGCAGCTACAAGCCCAAGACCGAGCCGGACCGCGACGCCATCGAGCGCGCGGTGGAAATGATGGCGGCGGCCAAGAAACCGATCTTCTATACCGGCGGCGGCCTGATCAATTCCGGCCCGGCGGCGTCGCGTGCGTTGCGCGAGTTGGTGGACCTGACTGGCTTTCCCATCACGTCGACCCTGATGGGCCTGGGCGCGTTTCCGGCCTCGCGTCCGGAATGGCTGGGCATGCTGGGCATGCACGGCACCTGGGAAGCCAACCATGCCATGCATGATTGCGACCTGATGATCTGCCTCGGCGCGCGGTTTGACGACCGCGTCACCGGCCGGGTTGCCGCCTTCTCGCCCGGCTCCAAGAAAATCCATCTCGATATCGATCCGTCCCAGATCAACAAGGTGATCCGCGCTGATCTCGGCATCGTCGCCGACGCCACCCGCGCCATCAGCGAAATGGTTCAGGTCTGGAAGGCGAAAAAGAAACAGGCCGACAAACCGGCGCTGAAAGAATGGTGGGCGCAGATTGATACCTGGCGGGCGAAGAAATCGCTGGCCTACAAGCCGTCCGACACGCTCATCAAGCCGCAATATGCCGTGGACCGGCTCTATGAACTGACCAAGGACCGCGACACCTACATCACCACCGAAGTGGGCCAACACCAGATGTGGGCGGCCCAGCGCTACAAGTTCGAAGAGCCCAACCGCTGGATGACGTCGGGCGGCTTGGGCACCATGGGCTATGGCTTGCCGGCAGCGGTAGGCGTGCAGATGGCGCACCGCGACGCGCTGGTGATCGACATTGCCGGCGAAGCCTCGGTGCAGATGACGATGCAGGAAATGTCCACCGCCATTCAGTACGACCTGCCGATCAAGATTTTCATCCTCAACAATGAATATATGGGAATGGTGCGGCAGTGGCAGCAATTGCTGCATGGCGGGCGCTATTCGCATTCCTATTCCGAGGCGCTGCCCGATTTCGTCAAGATGGCGGATGCGTTCGGCTGTGTCGGCCTGCGCGCCACCACGCCCCAGGAATTGGACGGCAAGATCCAGGAAATGATCGACGTCAAACGGCCGGTGCTGTTCGATTGCCGCGTCGATAAGATGGAAAATTGCTATCCGATGATCCCCTCGGGCGCCGCCCATAACGAAATGCTGCTGTCGCCCGATGATGGCGGCGAGGTCAGCGAAGCCGGAAAGATTTTGGTCTAATGTCGAGCGCAGCGCAGACGAACCGCCACACCATGACGGTGCTGGTGAACAACGAATCCGGTGTGCTCGCCCGTGTGGTCGGCCTGTTCTCCGGCCGCGGCTACAACATCGAAAGCCTGACGGTGGCCGAGGTCGATCCTACCTCGCATACCTCGCGCATCACGCTCGTCACCTCCGGCACGCCGCATGTGATCGAACAGATCGAGGCGCAGCTCGGCCGTCTGGTGCCGGTGCGCAGCGTCATCAACTGGACCGCCGCCAAGGGCGGGATCGAACGTGAAATGGCGCTGGTCAAAGTGGCCGGCGACAAGCGCGACGACGCCAAGGCCCTGGCGGAAAAAGCCGGCGCACGCACAGTGGAAGCTACCTCCAGCTCCTTCATCTTCGAAGTCACCGACGTACCCGCCCAGCTCGACGCGTTTATCGAGCAGATGCGCGGGCTGGGCCTGGTGGATGTGTCGCGCACCGGCGTCGCCGCCATCAGCCGCGGCCCCGAGGCGATGTGATGGAGCAAGGCGATGAAATGGAGCATCGGCCAGGAGTGAGTAGCGACAGCGTGCGAACGCGGCCTCGCGTTGCCTACGCTGTCGCTAGGCAACTTCCGTCCGGCCGTGCGACCAATCATAAGTGAACGGCACCTTCCTTTCGCCGGCGATGATCGCCGCGCTGTTCTCTTTCGCCTTCGTGACCTCGGTCACGCCGGGGCCGAACAACATCATGCTGGCGACGTCGGGCGTGAATTTCGGCGTCCGCCCCACCATTCCCCACATGGTGGGCATCAACAACGGCTTGCTGCTGATCATCATCGGCACCGGGTTGGGGCTGGGCACGGTGTTCTCGCTCTATCCGCTGGTGCGCCAGATGCTGGAAGTGGTGGGCGTCCTCTACACGCTGTGGCTGGCCTGGAAGATCGCTTCGGCCGGCAGCCTGGGGGGCGGGGACTTGCCGCATCCCATGACCTACAGCGCCGCCTTCGCCTTCCAATGGGTGAATGTGAAGCTGTGGCTGATGGCCATCGCCACGGCGGCCCTATATATCCGCCCCGGCCACACCCTGGCCGATACGGCGCTGGTCACCCTGGTGATCGCCACCATCAATGTGCCGGTGATGTTCCTATGGGCCGGTTTCGGGGCGGCCTTGAAGGAAAGCCTGAAACGGCCGGGCCGCATCCGGGCCTTCAATATCGTGATGGGGCTGCTTCTGGCGGCCAGCGTGCTGGCGCTTTTGCGCATATAAGGCAGGCAAAATCAGGGAATTGCCCTTAGGGGCCTAAAAAGTATAGAAACCGCCCGAATTTGGGGCCCAGGAAGGACCAAGACCATGCGCGTTTATTATGACCGGGATGCCGACGTTAATTTCATCAAGAACAAGAAGGTCGCTATCATCGGCTTTGGCAGCCAGGGCCATGCCCATGCCCAGAATATGCGCGACAGCGGCGTCAAGGATGTGGTGATCGCCGCCCGTCCCGGCGCCAGCGCCAAGAAGGCCGAGGCCGCCGGCTTCAAGGTGATGAATGTCGCCGACGCCGCCAAGTGGGCCGATGTCATGATGATGGTGACCCCTGACGAATTGCAGGCCGACATCTACCGCGATGACCTGAAGGACAACATGAAGCATGGCGCGGCGCTGCTGTTCGCCCACGGCTTCAACGTTCACTTCCGCCTGATCGAGCCGCGCGCCGATCTCGACATTCTGATGGTGGCGCCCAAGGGCCCCGGCCATACCGTCCGCGGCGAATACCTCAAGGGCGGCGGCGTGCCTTGCCTGATCGCCATCCATCAGGATGCCAGCGGCAACGCCCATGACCTCGGTCTGTCCTACGCCTCCGCCATCGGCGGGGGCCGCGCCGGCATCATCGAAACCACCTTCCGCGAGGAATGCGAAACCGACCTGTTCGGCGAGCAGGTTGTTCTGTGTGGCGGTCTGGTCGAACTGATCCGCAACGGCTTCGAGACGCTGGTGGAAGCCGGCTACGCGCCCGAGATGGCCTATTTCGAATGCCTGCACGAAGTGAAGCTGATCGTGGACCTGATTTATGAAGGCGGCATCGCCAACATGAACTACTCCATCTCCAACACCGCCGAGTATGGCGAATACGTCACCGGCCCGCGCATTATCACCGCCGAGACCAAGGCGGAAATGAAGCGCGTGCTCGATGACATCCAGCAGGGCAAGTTCGCCCGCGACTGGGTGCTGGAAAACAAGGCCGGTCAGGCCAGCTTCAAGGCGACACGCGCCAAGGGCGACGCGCATTCCATTGAAGAAGTGGGCAAGAAGCTGCGCGCCATGATGCCCTGGATCGCCAAGAACAAGCTGGTCGACGTCGCCAAGAACTAAACTTCCATGAAGCTCGGCACCCCGAACTCGTCAGCTGCCGTCAAGGTGATGCTGTTGGGTTCGGGTGAGCTGGGCAAGGAAGTCGTGATCGAACTGCAGCGGCTGGGCGTCGAAACCATCGCGGTTGACCGTTATGCCGGCGCGCCCGCCCATCAGGTGGCGCATCGTTCCCATGTCATCGATATGACAGACGCCAAGGCGCTGCGCGCGTTGGTGGAACAGGAACGCCCGCACTTCCTGGTGCCGGAAATCGAAGCCCTGGCGACCGATGAACTGGTGCGCATCGAAGCGGACGGGCTCTGCACCGTTATCCCCACCGCCCGCGCCGCCCTATGCCTTCGCGTCTTCGCTGGAGGAATTGCAGGCCGGAGCGGCAAAGGTCGGCTTTCCCTGTTTCGTAAAGCCGGTGATGTCGTCCTCGGGCAAGGGCCAGTCGCGTCTGAATTCCGCTGATGAGGTTGTGGCCGCCTGGGACAAGGCGCTGTCGGCCGGCCGGGTGCGCGAAGCCCGGGTGATCGTGGAAGGCGAAATCAAATTCGATTTTGAAATCACCCAGCTGACCGTGCGCGCTGCGGACGGCACGCATTTTTGCGAGCCCATCGGCCACCTCCAGAAAGACGGCGATTACATCGAAAGCTGGCAGCCCCAGCCCATGAGCGAAGCCGCCCGCAACAAGGCGCGCGACATGGCGCGCAAGGTCACCGATGCTTTGGGCGGGCGCGGTGTCTTCGGCGTGGAATTGTTCATCAAGGGCGATGCGGTTTGGTTCTCGGAAGTGTCGCCCAGACCCCACGACACTGGGCTGGTGACCTTGGTGTCGCAAACTCAATCGGAATTCGCCCTGCACGCCCGCGCCATTTTGGGCTTGCCGGTTTCCACCGCGCTGGCGCATCCCGGCGCGTCGGCGGTGATTTATGGCGGCGTCGAAGCCGGGGCGATGGTGTTTGACGGCGTGGCGGAGGCCCTGTCGGTGCCGGACAGCGATCTGCGCCTGTTCGGCAAACCGGAATCCTTCGCCAAGCGCCGCATGGGTGTGGGCCTGGCGCGCGGCGCGACAGTGGAAGAAGCTCGTGCCCGCGCCAAACAAGTCGCCGCTGCGGTCAAGCCTCGACCCGCATAAACGTGCCGTCGCGGCACGGGCGTGTCACAACAACTTCACAAAACACGGCTGTTTTTTGAGCGGCTCTTAACCGGCGCAATACTGCCGGACCCATAGCCTTGCGGGCGAAACCAGCCATTCCCCGACATGCCCAAAAGCGCGTTGCCTGAATCCGCGATTGCCGAGGAATCCCGCCTGGCGGGCGAGTTGGCGTTGTCCGTTCCCGCCCTGACCGCGCGGCACAGTTGCGGTGACGTCTTCAACTGGCTTCTGGCCAATCCCGACGTGCCTGCCGTCGCCGTTCTGGACGATGACGGCAAGGTGGTGGCGCTGGTCAACCGGCTGATCTTCATGGCGCGCTATGCCAAGCAGTATGCGCCGGAGCTTTACAGCCGCAAATCCATCCTCAAACTGGCCAACACCCAGCCCCTGATCTTGGATCACAATGTTCGCATCGCCGATCTGGGCGCGACCCTGCTGGACGAAAATCCCGACGCGCTCATCGAATGTTTTGTGGTCACCTCGCAGGATCAGTATCTCGGCATCGTCACCGGCGAAGCCCTTCTGCGCTGCAAGGTTCTGCTGCTCCAGGCCCGCGAAGCCGAACTCAGCCTGGCGCTGGAGGCGGCCAAAGAAGGCAGCCGCGCCAAAAGCAACTTTCTGGCGCTGATGAGCCATGAACTGCGCACGCCCCTGAACGGCATTATCGGTTTCTCCGAAGTGCTGTCGCAGGAAATGTTCGGCAGCCTCAGTCCCCGCTATCGCGACTATGCCGGCGATATTCATGGCGCGGGCAAGCATCTGCTGGCGCTGATCAACGATATTCTCGATCTCTCCAAGGCCGAGGCCGGCCGCTTTGACCTGAATTGCAGCGACGTCGCGCCCAGCGACCTGATCGAGGAATGCCTGCGCCTGATGCGCGACCGGGCGCGGGCCAACGGGCTCTATCTGGGCCGTCACATCGCCCCCAACCTGCCGCATCTGTTGGTGGACCGGCTGCGGCTGAAGCAGATGCTGCTCAACCTGCTTTCCAATGCCGTCAAATTCACGCCCGCTGGCGGTTCGGTCCGGCTGGACGCGCGCACCGATCCCGAGGGCCGTATGGTGCTGGCGGTGACGGATTCCGGCATCGGCATCGCGAGGGAGAATATTCCCCTGGCGCTGGAGCCGTTCCGCCAGATCGCCTCGCCTTTCGCCCGCAATGCCGAAGGCACCGGCTTGGGCCTGACATTGGTGCGGTCGCTGATGGAAATGCATGGCGGCAGGCTGGAAATCGAAAGCCAGCTTGACCAGGGCACTGTGGCGCGACTGATCTTCCCTGCCGAACGGGTGATCGCGCAGACCACCGCCCTATCCGCGTAAAAGGTCTGCCTCCTCCCGCGCGCGCGGAGCGCGTTGGCGGGGGAGGTGCCTGTAGCTGGCCGAGGGGGCGACTAAGTCGGGTTTTCCAAGCTGAACAAAGCCGCGTCATCGTCATACGAGAACAACTCGGAAAAGCGCGCCCAGCTCACAATCGTCTTCAGCGTTTCTTCCGCCGCATCCTCGGCCATGTGATCTTCCAGTTCGTCCAGGAAGCGGGTCTTGGGCGCGGCATGGCTGGCGCGTTCGTCCAGCACCCGGCGGATATGGGCCGCCAGCGGCACATGGGTGGTGAGGGCGCGGGAGAAAATCTCCTTGCGCTCATTCAAATCGGAATCGGCGAAACGCTTGCCCATATGCGTCAGCTTGATGTCGCCGCCTTCGACATCGGCCAGGCGCAGCAGCTGCATCGCTTCCGCCACGGGAAACAGTTCGTCCACTTCCAGCTCCTGCTCATAGGCGATGTCGGGCAAGTCGGCCTTGCCGTCATAGGGCTGCGCCGCCAGGGCTTCGATCAGACCGGAAATCTGGTTTGGGGACACATGGGAGAGCGCCATGGCGATATTGCCCGCGCCTTGTGCCTGGCGCATGCGTTCCACCCGCCGCGCCGTCATTTCCACGTAAATCTTGTCGACCACATCTTCGAAAGCGGGGCTGGTGCGCTCGCGCGGGTGAGGCAGGTCGATCAGCACTTCCGACCCCACTTTTCCGGGATTGGACGACATCAGCAGCACCCGGTCGCACATCAGCACCGCTTCTTCGATATTGTGCGTGACCATCATGATGCCTTTGATCGGCAGCTTCTTACCCAGCCAAAGTTCGATCAGGTCGGTGCGCAGATTTTCCGCCGTCAGCACATCCAGCGCGCTGAAAGGTTCGTCCATCAAAAGGATGTTGGGATGCATCACCAGGGCGCGGGCAAAGCCGACACGCTGACGCATGCCGCCGGACAATTCGCGCGGATAGGCGCTTTCGTAACCGTCCAAACCGATCAGATCGATGGCGGCCAGCGCCCGGCTTCTGATTTCCGGCGACGGCAAGCCCTGTGCTTCCAGGCCCAGCTGCACATTCTCCAGCACGGTGAGCCAGGGAAACAGTGCGGCGCTCTGGAACACCATGGCCACGCCCGGCACCGGACCGTGAATGGGCGCGCCCATATAAGTAAGTTGCCCGCCCTGGGGCCTGGCCAGGCCCGCGATCAGGCGCAGCAGGGTAGATTTGCCGGCGCCCGAGCGGCCCAGAATGCCGACAATCTCGCCATCCTTCAGGCTGAGATTGACTTCGTCCAGCACCAGCAATTCCTCTCCGCCGCCGCGGGGGAAGGTGCGTTTGACATTGATGACGTCCAGAAGGTTGCTCATCACATCAGCCGGTATTTGCGTTCGGCCAGCCAGTAAAGCGGCTGCCAGATGATACGGTTGAGTACGACGACAAAGAAAGCCATCACTGCGGTGCCCAGCACGACGCGGCGGAAATCTCCCACCGCCACGGCACCGGCGATATAGGCGCCCAGCCCATGGGCGCGCAATGTCGTCGAACCCCAATTGGCCACTTCCGCCACGATGGAGGCGTTCCAGGTGCCCCCGGTGGCCGCGATGGCGCCGGTCAGGTAATAGGGAAAGATGGCGGGCAGGGCCAAGCGCTTCCACCACAACACGCCTTTCAGGCCCATATTGTCACCCGCGTCGCGCAATTCCTTGGGCATCACGCTGGCCCCGGCGATGACGTTGAACAAAATGTACCACTGGGTGCCCAGCACCATCAGCGGCGACAGCCAGATGTCCGGATCAAGCTGGAAATAGATGATCAGCGACACCGCGAAGGGAAACAGGATGTTCGCCGGGAAGGCGGCCAGGAACTGGGCGATGGGCTGCACCACCTGGCTGAGTTTGGGCCGCAACCCGATATAGACCCCGATGGGCGTCCAGATCAGGCTGGCCAGCAGGATCAGCACCATGATCCGGATCATGGTGAGAAAGCCCAGGCCGACCGCTTCCCCGAACTCCCCCCAGGTGAGATAGGCTTGTGCAAAGCTCCAGATGCGCCAGCCGCCATAAAGGCTTAAGGCCGCCAGGATGGCGTACCAGATGACGTCCGCCACGCGGCTGTCCATCTCCCGCACCGCCCCGCGTATGCCGAAAGACGGTGCCTGCCAGCGATAGCTCCACTTCATCAGCCAATCGAAAGGCGTGGTGATCAGATCCATCAGTTTGGAGCGGCGATACATGGTCAGCGCCCAGCTTTCCGGCGCATCGTCGCCCGCCGTCTCATCCATGCGGAACCGGTCGGCCCAGGCCAGCAGCGGGCGGAACATCAGCTGGTCATAGACAATGATCACCACCAGCATGGCGATGATGGCGTAAACGATGGCCGTCATGTTTTTCTGGGCGATGGCCACGGCGATGTAGGAGCCGATGCCGGGCAGGGCGATGTTGGTATGACCCACGCTGATGGCTTCGGACACGGTGACGAAGAACCAGCCGCCCGACATGGACACCATCATGTTCCAGATCAGGGGCGGGGTGCCGAAAGGCGCTTCAATCCGCCAAAAGCGCGACCAGGCCGACAGGCCCAGCATGCGGCCCGCCTCTTCCAGCTCTTCGGGGACGGTGCGCAGCGACTGGTAGAAGGAAAAGGCCATATTCCACGCCTGGCTGGTGAAAATGGCGAAGATGCAGGCCAATTCAGCGCCGAATTCGCGCCCCGGCGACAGGGCCAGAAACCAGACCACCGTGACCGACAGGAAGGACAGGATGGGGACCGATTGCAGGATATCCAGCAGCGGCACCAGCAGGGTGCCGGCGCGCCGGCTTTTGGCCGCCCAGGTGGCATAGGGCAGGGCAAACAGCAGCGATACCCCCATGGCCAGCAGCATCCGCATGGCGGTCCGTACCGCATAGCCGGGCAACAGCCTGGGATCGAGGCTCAGCGTCTGGCCGCTGATGCCGGAAAGCGGCCCCATCAGGTTCTTGCTGGCCTCGGCGAACAGGATGATGAAGCCAAGCACCAGCATCGCCGCCAGCAAATCCCAACCACTGGGCAGCAGGCGGCGTGCTTCGATCGAGACGGGCGGCAGGATCTTCATGTCCGGCAGGCCTCGAAGGCGGATGGTTGCGCGCGAATGCGATTATCTTGCTCCCGATAGGCGCGTTCCCGGCTCCTGGCAACCACTTTGAATCGCCTCCGCGAAGGCCACGCGACAGACGTGTGGCGATGGTGATCCGAAGTGGGTGAGACGGGGTCAAGTTTTTGCGATCGGGCCCCCGCCAATAAATACATTGGAAAAGATGTATTTATTACAAGGACATCGCAAACAGCTTCGCTGCAATTGCGAGTTTCACTATTGCGTGGCTATCCCCAATCAGCGTAAAACCGCGACAACGATGGGAAAAATGGTGGTTTTACCGCTGCTTAGCCCGTCGAAGTGGACAGTTGGCAAACCGAAATTTTCGGCGGGCGGAACGGCGACAGGTTTTATGACGAACGGCGCGCACATCACGAATGCGAAGGACGGTTTCTCCGTCTGCATTCGCGCGCGCGCCAACGCCAAGCCCCGTCCTTCCCTCGGTTCTTCGCACGCGCTTCTTCTTCTTAGCTGCCCCTGATCGCGCTTCACGCGGGATGGTCCCGCATGGATGCGATGAGGGGAGACGCAAAAGGAGACAACGAAGTCGCTTTAGAGACGCGACGAACAGAAGGACTTTTGTCATGACGCGTATTGATGCCAATTCCGGCAACGCCACTAGCGGCTCCCTGCAGCCGATTCAGATTTTTGACACCACATTGCGCGACGGCGAGCAATCGCCGGGCGCTGCCATGACCCATGAAGAAAAACTCCAGATCGCAGAATTGCTGGACGAAATGGGCGTAGACATTATTGAAGCGGGTTTTCCGATTTCCTCTGCCGGTGACTTCAAGGCGGTGAGCGAAATCGCCAGGGTGGTCAAGCGCGCCAGCGTTTGCGGCCTGGCGCGGGCCGGCTTCAAGGATATCGACAGGGCCGGTGAAGCGCTGAAAGGCGCCCGCCGTCCGCGCATCCACACCTTCATTTCCACCAGCCCGGTCCATATGAAGCACAAGCTGAATATGGGCGAAAATGCTGTGCTGGAAGCGATTGGCGCCTCCGTCACGCGGGCGCGCAATTTCACGTCGGACGTGGAATGGAGCGCCGAAGACGCCACCCGCACGGTCCCGGATTTTCTCTGCAAATGCGTGGAAGTCGCCATTCATTCCGGGGCCACTGTGATCAATGTGCCCGACACGGTGGGCTATTCCACGCCGCAGGAATATTTCCAGATCATCACCATGCTGCGCGAGCGTGTCCCGAACGCCGACAAGGTGATCTTCTCCACCCATGTCCATAACGATCTGGGCCTGGCGGTGGCCAACAGCCTCGCCGGTGTGCTGGCGGGCGCGCGTCAGGTGGAATGCACCATCAACGGCATCGGCGAACGCGCCGGCAATGCCGCGCTGGAAGAGATCGTGATGGCGCTGAAGGTGCGCAAAGACATCATGCCCTTCTCCACCAACATCAACACCACGATGCTCAGCCGTGCGTCCAAGCTGGTCAGCAACGTCACCGGCTTTCCGGTGCAGTACAACAAGGCCATTGTGGGCAAGAATGCGTTCAGCCATGAAAGCGGCATCCACCAGGACGGCATGCTCAAGAATGTTGAGACGTATGAAATCATGCGTCCCGAAGATGTCGGCGTGCATGCCACCAGCCTGATGCTGGGCAAGCTGTCCGGCCGCCACGCCTTCCGCGACAAGCTGCAGGCGCTGGGCTATGTGATGGAAGAGGCCGCTTTTGAAGACGCCTTCAAGCGTTTCAAGGACCTGGCCGACAAGAAAAAGCATGTCTTTGACGAGGACATTATGGCCCTGGTCGATGACGAGATCATGCGCGGCAAGGACACCATCGCGGTCAAATCCATCCGGGTGGAAAGCGGCACCGGCATCAAGCCCAACGCCTCCATGACCCTGGTCGTGTCGGGCGAAGAAAGCAGCGTCAAATGTGAAGGCGACGGTCCGGTGGACGCCATCTTCAACGCCATCCGCCAGGCCTATCCCCACACCGCCACGCTGCAACTGTTCCAGATCAGCGCCGTGACGGAAGGGACCGATGCCCAGGCCCAGGTCAGCGTCAGGCTGGAAGAGAATGGCCGCACCGTGACCGGCAAGGCGTCGGATACCGACACCATGGCGGCGGCGGCCTATGCCTATGTCAATGCGTTGAACAAATTGCTGGTGAAGCGCGAAAAGCAGGCGCCGGAGGCGCTCACTGTCGCAAGATGACACAGAAATGGCTCCGGCGGGCCGCCGCCGGGGCCATGGTTTCAGGTACGGGAATTGCAGATTTTTGGTTGGGCTTACGGTCTAAGGAAATGGATTAAGCATGTTCGGCAGACTTTTGGGCGCGCTTTCGAGCGACATGGCCATCGATCTTGGGACGGCGAACACGCTGGTCTATGTCAAGGGCAGGGGCATCGTGTTGAACGAGCCTTCGGTGGTCGCCACCATCACCACCCGCGGCGGCAAGAAATCCGTCTGCGCTGTTGGCAGCGACGCCAAGATGATGCTGGGCCGAACCCCCGGCAACATCGAAGCCATCCGTCCGATGCGCGATGGCGTCATCGCCGACTTCGAAGTCGCCGAAGAAATGATCAAGTACTTTATCCGCAAGGTGCATAACCGCCGCTCCTTCGCCAATCCTGTGATTGTCGTCTGCGTGCCGTCCGGAGCCACCGCCGTCGAGCGCCGCGCCATTCAGGAATCCGCGCTCTCGGCCGGCGCCCGCCGCGTCTTCCTGATTGAAGAACCCATGGCCGCCGCTATCGGCGCCGGCCTGCCCGTCTCCGAACCCACCGGCTCCATGGTGGTGGATATCGGCGGCGGCACCACCGAAGTGGCCGTGCTCTCGCTGGGAGGCATTGTCTATGCGCGCAGCGTGCGCGTCGGCGGCGACAAGATGGACGAGGCGATCATCGCCTATATCCGCCGCCATCAGAATCTTCTGATCGGTGAAGCCAGCTCCGAACGCATCAAGAAGGAAATCGGCACCGCCTGTGCGCCGGCCGACGGCAACGGCATCACCATGGAAATCAAGGGCCGCGACCTGCTCAACGGCGTGCCCAAGGAAATCACCATCACCCAGCGCCATATCGCCGAGGCCCTGGCCGAACCGGTTGGCGCCATCGTCGAAGCTGTGAAAGTGGCGCTTGAGGCGACACCGCCCGAACTGGCCGCCGACATCGTGGACAAGGGCATTGTTCTGACCGGCGGCGGCTCGCTGCTTTCCAATCTCGATCAGGTTCTGCGCGAGGAAACCGGCCTGCCGGTTTCCATCGCCGACGATCCGCTGTCCTGCGTGGCGCTGGGCACCGGCCGGGTTCTGGAAAACACCAAGGGCATGCGCCACGTTCTTTCCACGGCGTTTTAACGGCGGAGGGCGGGGTGGCGAACAACACCTGGAAAATCGCCCGCCGCAGCAACACCCAGCTTCCGCTGGTGATCGTGCTCGCGCTGGCGGTTGTCCTGGTGCTGCTGGGCAAGGCGCAGTCCGGCCTGTTCGACCGCGCCCGCATGACGATCACCGACTGGCTGGCCCCGACCCTGGTGTCGGTGCATGCACCCGTCCAGGCCTTCAATCGCTGGGTCGGTTCGATCGACGATCTGTTCAATGTCTACAAGGAAAATCTGGCGCTCAAGGATGAGAATGCGCGGCTGCGCCAATGGCGCAACGTCGCCGTGGTGATGCAGGGCCGGGTCAGTCATTACCAGGACATGCTGCATGCCGTTCCCGATCCGGATGTGAATTCGGTCCTGGCTCAGGTCATCGGCCGCGCCAGCCGTCCTTTCCTGCAGACCATGATTTTGGGTGCGGGCGAAGCCAACAACGTCAAGCCGGGTGAAGCGGTGGTGGATCCGCGCGGCATGATCGGCCGCATCTATCTGGCGGGCGATCACACCAGCTGGGTGATCCTGCTCACCGACCTCAACAGCCGCATTCCCGTCAACATCGCGTCTGCCGATGGCAAGGCGCAGTCGCTGCAGGCGATCATGACCGGCGACAACACGCCGATGCCGGCGCTCGATACCCTGTCGCAGCTCGTCACGCTGCATCCGGGCGATCAGGTCGTCTCTTCCGGCGATGGCGGCTTGCTGCCGCCCGGTCTTTCCATCGGCACGGTGGTGGGCACGCCCGGCGACTATCGCGTTTCGCTGCTGGCCGATCCATCCTCCAGCGAAGACGTCGAAGTGCTGGGCTTCCGCCGCCCGCCGGAAGCCGCTCCCGCTATTCCGTCCAGCCAGCTTCCGGCTCTGGCCGCCGGTCTGCCGCCCGCGGCCCCCCCCGCGCCCGCGCCGCCGCCAAGCCTTCCTGTCCTGCCCGCCACCAAACCCACCTCCGCGCCGCCGGCGCTGGAAAGCGGCGACAGGGATGACTAGCCCATGGCCGCTCCCGACACCGCGAGACTTGTGATGGGTACGAAGCTGGCCACCGCCCTTCTGCCCTTTTTCTGCGGGCTGCTCGGGGTTCTGATTTCCAACCTGCCTGTGACGCTGCTGGGAGGCGTGGTTCCGCCGCCGCTGCTGGGCTTCATCCCGATCTATTTCTGGTGCCTGGTGCGCCCCGACCTGATGACCCCGGCGGCGACCTTCGCCATTGGGATCCTGCAGGACGTGATGGCGGGCGGCCCGCCGGGGATATGGACCCTGGCCTTTGTGGTTTCCTATGCCGTGATCCAGCGCCAGCGTGACGCGTTTGCCGGGCTTTCGGGGGTGGCGGCCGTGCTTGGCTTTGCCACCGCAACCCTGATCGTCTGCGCCGTCGCCTATGGAACCACCACGGCCTATTTCTTGCGCATAGCGCCCCTGGGGCCCATCGTGGGCGAGTTGGCCATCACCGTGTTATTCTATGTTCCTGGCGCCTTTGTGATCGGCGGGGTCCACCGCCGTCTGGTCGGGCCGCTTAGAACTGATTTTTAGGTCGTGAGTTCCGATGCCGCTGTTCGATAAGAAGGACAAGAGTCGCTACGCCACTTTCACCCGCCGTTCGCTCGGCCTGGGTGGCGGCATGACGATGATCTTCGCCATCCTGTCGGGCCGGCTCTATCAACTCCAGATTCGCGACGGCGAGGAATACAAGGCCGAAGCCGAAGACAATCGCGTCTCCGAACGCCTGATCGCGCCGCCGCGCGGCCGTATCCTGGACCGCTTCGGTGTCGAGCTTGCCAACAACCGGCGCAACTATCGCGTGATGATCGTGGCCGAACAGGCCAAGGACGGCGTCGCGACAGCGCTCGATACCCTGTCCAAGGTGATCCAGATCAGCGATGCACAGAAGAAGCGCATCACCCAGACCATCGCCGAGAACAAGAAGTTCATGCCGGTGCCCGTGGCGGAAAATCTGTCCTGGGAAGAATTTTCGCGCATCAATCTGCATCTGCCCTATCTGCCTGGCGTGCAGCCTGATGTCGGCGAAACCCGCGACTATCCCTATGACCTGGAGATGGTGCACATCCTGGGTTATGTCGCCGCCGTGTCACCGGAAGATTTAAAGGGCGACGACGATCCGCTTCTCACCCAGCCCGGTTTCCGCATCGGCAAGCGGGGCATTGAAAAGGCCTTCGACCGCGAAGTGCGCGGCGAAGCCGGCGCGTCCCGCGTCGAAGTGAACGCCTATGGCCGCGTCATTCGCGAGCTGGGCCATCAGGATGGCGTGGCGGGCCAGGATGTCTGGCTCACCATTGACGCCGACGTGCAGAAATACGCCGCCCGCCGCCTGGGCAATGAAAGCGCGGCCTGTGTTGTCACCGATGTGGCGACCGGCGATATCATCGCCATGGCCTCCACGCCCGGTTACGACCCCAATCTGTTCAATGTCGGCATCACGCCGGATCAGTGGAAGGGCCTGACCCAGCACGATCACAAGCCGCTGCTCGATAAGGTCATGTCGGGCGCCTATCCGCCGGGCTCCACCTTCAAGACGGTGGTGGCGACGGCGGCGATTGAATCCGGCCTGGCCGATGCGGATTATCGCGTCTCCTGTTCCGGCGCCATCACGCTGGGCAACCATACGTTCCACTGCTGGCAGCATCGCGGCCATGGCTCGCTCGATGTCGAAGGCGGCCTCAAGAACAGTTGCGATGTCTTCTTCTATGAAACCGCGCGCCGTCTCGGCATCGATAAAATCCAGGAAACCGCGCTGAAGCTGGGCCTGGGCGCTGTCACCGGCATTGAATTGCCGGGCGAGAAAAGCGGGTTGATCCCCAGCCGCGAATGGAAGATGCGGCGCTACAAGCAGACCTGGCAGCAGGGCGATACGGTCTCGGTCGGCATCGGCCAGGGTTATGTCACCGTCACGCCGCTGCAATTGGCGCTGCAAACCAGCCGCATCGCGTCGGGCCTGAATGTCAGCCCCCGCCTGGTGCATATGGTGGGCAATCAAATGCGCCAGCGCCCCACGCCGGCGCCGCTGGATATTTCCGCCGAAGCCTTCACCAAGGTGCGCAGCGGCATGAACAAGGTCACCAACGAGCCCGGCGGCACCGCTTACGCCTATCGCATCAGCGAGCCGGGCTTTGAAATGGCGGGCAAGACCGGCACCGCCCAGGTGCGCGCCTACACCGAAGGCCAGAATGGCGGCGCCATCACCAAGAATGCCGATTTGAACTGGAAGCTGCGCGACCATGGCTTGTTCATCGCGTTTGCGCCCGTGGCCCAGCCCAAATATGCCTGCGCCGTGATTGTCGAGCATGGCTCGGACGGCCATCCCCAATGTCTGATGGCGCGCGACATTCTGCTCTACACGCAGAAGCGCGATCCGTTGGGCAAGCCGACCGCCTATCCGCTGAAAGCCGCCGCCAATAGCGTCCCGGCCGAAGACAAGAAGTCCGGGGGCATCTGATGGCCATCCGGGCCTACGCCGCCGCCAAGCGCACACTGAGCCTTGCGGAAAAGCTCACCGATGTGAATTGGGGGCTGGTTCTCCTGATCACGGTGATCGCCTGCTGCGGTTTCGCCATGCTGTATTCGGTGGCCGGCGGCCGGTTCAATCCCTGGGCCACGCCGCAGATTTTGCGTTTCATGGTGGGCTGCCTGATCCTGGTCGTGGTTGCGCTCATCGACATACGCGTCTGGATGAGCCTGGCGTATCCCGCTTATGGATTGGCGCTGCTGCTGCTGATTGCTGTGGTCGTGGTCGGCCATGCCGGGCTGGGCGCGCAGCGCTGGATCTCGCTGGGACCGGTAGAACTGCAACCTTCCGAATTGATGAAAGTCTCGCTGGTGCTGGCGCTCGCCCGCTTTCTGCACAGAAAAAGCGTGGAAGAAGTCTCCAAGCCGCTCAACCTGGGCATCGCCCTGGCTATGATCGGCGTGCCTGCGATGCTGGTGGTGATGGAGCCCAATCTGGGCACCACGCTCATCATTGTCATGGATGGCTGCGCGCTGCTCTTCCTGGCTGGCCTGTCCTGGTACTGGATCGTGCCGGCGTTGACCGCGGTGGCAATCGCGATACCCACCGCCTGGGAATATGTGATGCACGATTACCAGAAGGCCCGGGTGATGACATTCCTGGACCCGGAAGCCGATGCCCTGGGTGCGGGCTGGAACATTACCCAGGCCAAGGTCGCCATCGGTTCGGGCGGCATCTCGGGCAAAGGCTTCCTGCAGGGGACCCAGAGCCGGCTGAATTTCCTGCCGGAAAAGCAGACCGATTTCATTTTCACGAATTTCGCTGAGGAATTCGGCTTTGTCGGTTCGGTGGCGCTGCTGATCCTGTTCGCGGTGGTGATTTTCTACGGCTTGCAGATCGCCACCAGCGCCCGCAGCCACTTCGGCCGGTTGCTCGCCATGGGCATCACCCTCAATTTTTTCTTCTACATTATGATCAATGGCCTGATGGTGATGGGCCTGATCCCGGTGGTCGGAATTCCCATGCCGCTTTTGTCCTATGGCGGCACCGCCATGCTTACCGTGATGTTCGGTTTCGGCCTTTTGATGAGCGTGCATGTCCACCGCCAGGTCGAAATCCCCCGGTATTCCGGCGGAATCATCTAGCTTTTAAAGCGTTTTAGGCCGCCTGTGCATGAAATCGGCAACCCCGGCAAGGGCTTGTGGACAGCCTCGCCACCCTTGGCTATAAGCCCCGCTCCCAATGTGCCGGCGTAAATGGCGCAGGGATGGTGCGGGTGATTAGCTCAGTTGGTAGAGCAGATGACTCTTAATCATCGGGTCGTAGGTTCGATCCCTACATCACCCACCATTCACTTTCCAATGCAGAGCATTGGAAACGCGGCAGGAGAAAACTCAAAAGGCGGCTTCGTTCCGTGACCACCAAAACCACCACACCGCATGTCCCCGTCTCCTGGGGTGAGTTGATCGACAAGATCACCATCCTGGAAATCAAGCGCGACCGCCTGGAAAGTGAATCCGCCCTGGCCAATGTCCGCCGTGAGCTGGATGCACTCCGCGTGATGACAGACCCGGTGCTGGCCGCCGACGCCGAAGCCGCCGCCATCACCGCCAAGCTCAAAACCGTGAATGAGACCTTGTGGGATATCGAAGACCGCATCCGCGGTAAGGAAGCGGCGCGCGCCTTTGACGAGGAGTTCATCGACCTGGCGCGCGCGGTCTATAAGCGCAACGACGAACGTGCCGCGCTCAAGAAGCAGCTCAATCTCAAGCTGGCGTCCGAGCTGGTCGAGGAAAAAAGCTACAAGCCTTATTGATCGCTTTTTTGCGGTTGATGCAGCAGCCTTACTGGCCGCCATGCTCCATCACAAAGGCGTTGAGCTTGTTGCCGTCATGCGGCTTGGTGATGCCGATGCCGATGCTGGCGCCGCCGCCCGGCGTGCCATGGGCGATGAATTTCTCCGTCTCCATCATGCGGCCAGTGCCCATTTCCTTGGCCAGGGCGTCATAGAATTTCGCCGCTTTTTGCATGTCGTTGGTGCCCAGTGTCACATAGCCGATCAAGGTCTGTGTCCGCGACACCGGTATCGGCATCGCCGACGAGCACAAGAAAAGCGTGTTCGAACCCTTCCACCGGGGCGACGCCAAGATCGCTCGGCGTTATGAAGGCACCGGCCTGGGCCTTTCCATTGTGCGTGGCATTGTTGAAATGCATGGCGGCACGGTGTGGCTGGAAAGCGAGGCCAATATCGGCACCAAGGTATTTTTCCGCCTGCCGCGCGGACACGCCCAGACTCGCAGCGCGGCCTAATCCGCAACTGAAAAGCTCGCGGGCGTTTTGCCGCGATTTTCAAACATGGTCTGATAGGCCTTTTCAATGGCCCGGGTGGTGCGCGCCGTATCGAACAAGGGCGCTGTGGCCCGCTGCTGATCCAGTTTTTCGCGCAACGCTTTCAATCGCTCATGCGATTGCGCCAGGTTGATCGCCAGGGCTTCGAATTCCGCTTCGCTGTTTGTCACCAGTTCCGGCAAGCCCAAAGCCAGCAACAGACTGGACGCCACCCGGCCGGCAAAAGCACCACCCATCAGTGTGATCAGCGGCACACCGGCCCACAGCGCGTCGCTGGCGGTGGTGTGGGCGCCATAGGGCCCGCCATCAAGGAACAGATCGGCCAGCGCCACGCGCCCCAGATGATCTTCAAAGCTGGGGACATGCGGGGCGAAGACCAGCCGTTCCGGCGCGATGCCGCGCTTGCCGGCTTCTTTTTTCAGATTCTGTTCGGCCAAAACATTGGGACGCGGCAACCACAGCACGCTGCCCGGCACGGCAGCCAGAATGCGCATCCAGCTTGAAAAGGCCTGGGGCGAGCGTTTTTCCGCCTGATTGAAATTGCAGAAGACAAAGCCGTTCGGGGGCAGGCCGGCTTCGGTCCGGCTCGGCGTCTTGCCGATGGCGCGCTTGCTGTCATTGACCTGATAGCTGCCGGGCAACCAGGCGACCTTTTCGCTGTAGTCGGCTGCTTGTGTTTCAGGGATCACGATTTTGTCGGCCAGGATGTAATCCATCCATGGCGCGCCCAATGTGCCGGGATAGGCCAGGTAAGACACCTGAACCGGCGCCGGCTTTCGCGCAAACACACCCAGCCTTTGTTCGCCGCTATAGCCGTTCAGATCCACCAGGATATCAATCTCTTCCGCTGCAATGCGCGCGGCAGCCTGACTGTCCGACAGGCGGGTGATCTCGATGATCTTGTCCACCGCCTTCTCGAACCGCGCCCGCAGATCGCTGCCATCCCCACGGCCATTATCAAAGGCGATGATTTCAAAATTGCCGCGGTCATGGGTTTCGAACAATCCGGTCAGCAGGTAGAGCACAGCATGAACGCGGAATTCGCCGCAGACATAGCCGACGCGAATGGGGCCGGGCCGGCGAGGCTCATTGCGTGGCACAGGCGGGCGCGAGTGGAAATGGCTTTGCGCATAAATCGTGGCGCAGCGATGAATATCGTCGGGCCGATCCGCCACAGCGAGATAGAAAAGCGGCGCGATGGCTTTTTTTCCGGCCCGCACCGCTTCGTCCAGCAGCAGCTTCTGTTGCTCGAAATCGTCCCAATCCGCCGTCATCAGCTTCAGCCGCATCAGGGCGCCACGGCCAAAGGGAAAATCCGGCGTGCCTTGCATCAGCCGGTTCAAGTCGGCCAGAGCGGCTTGCAGTTCGCCCTTGCGCGTCAAAAGATGGCTGCGCGCGAACAGCGCCTCGGCGAAACCGGGACTGCGGGTCAGCGCCTTGCTGTAATCGGCAATCGCGTCGTCTGTCCGGCCCAGCTCCGCCAGCGTCGCGGCACGATTATACAGCGTGGCGCTGTCATGAGGATCAAGCGCCAGCGCCCGCGCGAAGCTAACCAAAGCGTCTTCATGGCGGCGCAGCTGTTTGAGCATATCGCCGTGATTGTTGAGCGGCTCTATGCTGCCAGGCGCCAGCATTGCGGCGCGGGCAAAACTTTCCAGCGCCTGTTCGGGCTGGCCCAGTTCGTTCTGCGCCAGGCCGCGATTGTTCCAGGCCGCGGCAAGACCCGGATCGCGCGCCACGGCCTGGTCGAATGCCGCCAGCGCCTCTTGCGTCCGCCGCAGATCCAGCAGCACTTCGCCCAGGGTGGCGATCAGGGCCGGCAAATGGGCGTAGTCAGCGGGTGCCGCCACACGGGCTTTTTCCAGCACCGTAAGCGCACCGGCCGGATCGTTCATCTGGCGGCGCAGCAGGCCCAGATAATACAGGGCAGGGTGGTAATCGGCCTGGCGCGCCAGCGCCGCCTCATAAAGGCTCCGCGCATCGTCCAGCCGTCCCGCCTGGTGCAATTTCAGGCTTTGTTCTGTGGCCTCCTGGGGCGTCATGGCGCTTTCATTCGGGGCGGGGTGAGGCGGCAGATTAGCATGGCTTTTCTGCGCGCAAATGCCCGTCCGGGACGGCTTGTCTTGGGGCCATAGCCCGGACACTATCCGGCCCGAAAATCAGCCAAAGGGGCCGTCATGCGTATCCTTCTTGCTTCCGTCCTGCTCGTCGCTTCCGCCGCCATCGCACAGGCGCAGACCGCTCCTGCTGCTGCCCCGATGCAGACCTATGATGTGCCCATGACGGGCAAGCCGCAGACCGTTTACATCGCTCATCGCGTTCTCAAGCCGGGCGAAAGCATCGGCCTGCACACCCATGACGGCGAAGAAATCACCCAGATCATTTCCGGCGACTTTCGCGTGACCGCTGATGGCAAGGACACCGACTATAAAGCCGGTGGCTCCTTCACCGTGGCGCGCGGCATCAAGCATGACGGCAAGAATGTCGGCACCACCGATGTTGAGCTGGCCGTCACGTACGTCCTCGACAAGGGCGCGCCGCTCCGTAACGCGGCCCAGTAACTCTCTTATTAGAGATACGGCATCATCAACCGTGCGGCTGCATCGCGCAGCCGCACGGGGATGGGCCGCTTTGTCAGCGCCTTCACGTCCAGGCGCTTGGCCCGGCCGATCCGGTCGTCGATCATGCCTTCCAGTTTTTTGGTGAGAACCGGATCGTAGCATTCCAGGTCGAATTCAAAATTCAGCCGGAAGCTGCGCGCATCCCAATTGGAACTGCCGATCAGGCTCCAGCTCCCATCCACCGTGCACAGCTTGGAGTGATCGAAGGGCTGGGGCGTGGTGTAGATGTTGGCGGCGATGTGACTGAAGAAGCGCAAATGCGCCCGCATCGCCCAGTCCATCACCAGATAATTGCAGCGTTCCGGGATCACGATATCCACCCGCACGCCCCGCAGACCGGCCAGGGCGATGGCGAATTGCAGCCGCGCATCGGGCAGGAAATAAGGCGTGAGAATGCGGATATGTTTCTTGGCGGCGTTCAGCGCCGCGCCCAGGATCATTTCCAGCTTGTAGATATCGGCATCCGGACCTGAGCTGACGCCGCGGGCATAGATGTCTCCCGCCTCTTTCAGTTTTGGCCACCAGAAATCTTCGTCCAGAACTTCTTCGGTGGTGAAACTCCAGTCGCGTGCGAAAGCATCCATGACCTGGCGCACCACCGGACCTTCGACACGGAAATGAATGTCGAGGATGTAATCCTTGGGGTGCGGAGACTTTGAATTTTCCGCCCCCACATTCATGCCGCCGGTAAAGGCCAGTCTGCCGTCCACCACCAGGATCTTGCGGTGATTGCGCATGTTGAGAAAAGGCATGCGCCAGGGCAGCCAGGTGTGCAGGAAGCGCGCGGCGAAAACTCCGCCCCGCTGCATGCGGTGATAGATAATGGGCCGGAAATAACCGATCCCGACACTGTCCAGCAGCACCCGCACTGCCACGCCGCGCGCCTTGGCGGCGATCAGGGCGTCGGCGAATTGGTTGCCGGCCTTGTCATTGCGGAAAACGTAAGACGCCATGACGATGGATTTTTCCGCCGCCGCTATGGCCGCCAGCATTTGCGGATAGACGGCATCGCCCCCCTCCAGCATGGTCAGAGCATTGCCCGCGGTGAGAGAACAGGTGGTGACGCGCTCACTGACTTCCAGCAGGTTGCGGATATGGTCCGGCGCATCGGGGGGTTGATCGTGGCCTGAGGAGCGGCCCGTCCGCGCCCGCTTGCGCCCCATTTTCAGCGCCCGCCTGGTCACCAGGTTGATGCCGAACATGTAATAAAGAAGCCCGCCCAGGATGGGCGAGAACCAGGCCGCGCCAATCCAACCCAGCGCGCCGCGCACATCGCTTTTCTTCAGCAGCACATCCACGGTGACGCTGGCCGCCAGCACGATATAGAGCAGCGTCACCAGGATCGCCCAAGCGGGGGAAGAAACAGGTCCCGAGAGGATGGGCAGTGAAGACACCGGCGTCGGGCTCATCTAGGAAAGGGGTGGAGAAGTAATTTTCTTGAAACCAGGCTCTAGGTCATCAAGTTTAATGAAAGTGATCCGTTAATGACATTTCAAAACGGGGCGACCGCTTCTTGGCGGCGTTGATGGGGACCAAGAGCTTCGATCTCAAGGCGGCGCAGAAACCGCTACGCCCCAGTCCGGTGCCGCCGCCGCACCATTAGGCTTTTACTTCACGGTGAAGCGGAATTCGCCTTCCAAACGGTGCCTGTCATGGCCTACCGCATGCCAGGCGACATGATAGACGCCTGGCGCAAGCGGCCCGGGCGTCATCACCATATCAAGTCCGCCGATCTTGACCGGCGCGCCGCTGACGTTGCGGCCATCACTGTCCAACAGCAGAACACCGCTGAAGGCAGGCTCGATCGCTTCGGAGAAATGCAGAATGACATGGGCGGACGACGTCACTTTGGCTCCGGCGGCGGGAGACGATCTCTGCAGCTTCGCATCGGCAAAGGCCGGCGCCGCCAGACAGCATAGCACCGGGATTAGAAGCAACTTGGTCATCTCACACGTCACGCAGTTTGAGTCCGGCCAGAGCCAGTAAAATCCAGCCCGCGATGAAGGCCATCCCGCCAACGGGCGTGACAAAGCCCAGCGCCGAAATGCCGGTCAGCGCCAGCAAGTAGAGCGAGCCTGAGAACAAAACAATACCGGCCAGAAAAAGAATGGCGGCCAGCCTTGCCCGGCCTACGGCCTCGCCGCGCATGGCGAAAGCGGCCAGGCCCAGCGCCAGGGCGTGATACATGTGATAGCGCGCGCCGGTTTCAAAAACCGAAAGGGCCTTGGCGTCAAGCCGTGCCGCCAGTCCGTGCGCGGCGAAGGCGCCGCACAAAACCGCCAGGGCGCCCATGATACTCGCGGTAAACAGCCAGACTCGCATGGGCGCAATCATAGACAGGCCTTTATGGCTTTGCGATGGTGGCGGGGGAGCGATTTGATGACGGAATTCACCACAGCCAATGACGGCGTACCGCTTGCCTTTGAGCGCGTGGGCGAAGGTCCACCGGTGGTGCTGGTGCACGGCTTCGGCTCATCCCGCCACCAGAACTGGAAATCCACCGGCTGGTATGGCTCGCTGACGGAAGCGGGCTTCTCCGTGCTGGCGATGGATTGCCGCGGCCATGGGATGAGCGGCAAGCCGCATGACGTATCTGCTTACGGCCATGACCGGATGAGCGAAGATGTGCTGCAGGTGATGGATGCCGCCGGCATTCCGGGCGCACCGGTGGTGGGCTATTCCATGGGCGGCTTTTTGGCCCTTCGGCTGGCGGCGCAGCACCCCGACCGCGCCACCCGCCTGGCGCTCTGTGGGGTAGGGGAATATTACCTGCGCGGGCAGCGCATCGCCGATGAAGTCTCGCGCAATGCTCTGGCCGAGGCGCTGCTGATGCCCGACAAATCGCATCTCACCGGCCGGGCGCGTATGTTTCGCGATTTCGCGGACCAGCCGGGCAAGGACCGGCTGGCGCTGGCAGCCTGTATGCGCGCCATGAGCCAGGGCCTGACGCCCGACAGGCTGGCCGCCATTGCGGCACCGGTGCTGGTGGTGTGCGGCGAACAAGACGATATCGCGGGCCCCCCTGGTCCCCTGGCCGCCGCCTTTCCGGATGGCAACGCGATCACCATTCCCGGGCGGGATCACATGTCAGCGGTGGGTGAACCCAAAACACGCCGGGCGGTGACGGATTTCCTGCGCCCATCACCGGGATAGCCTTTGCAACGCATTCGCGATGCCAGATAGCGGCGAAAGAACGGCTGCAACCCTCCGTACGCTTGGCGCGTTTTCTCTGCGGTGGCTTTGGTCATGCACAGAACTTTGGTCCGCTAGCATTAACGAGCGGTTAGCGGCCCAAAATCCGTCCCCGAATTCAGGAAGCGCCGCCAGTTTTCAGTTGGGGCCGCCGCCCTCCGCGCCCCGCAGGCGCAAAGGTTCCTGGGATGCCGTTCCATTGGCCTGGCCGGCCGCGCGGGCGGCTTCGGCGCTGGGGAATTGGGTGACCTCGGTGTTGGGATCGCGGTCGGTCTTGCTCTCCAGGATGAAGGCGAAAAGCTGGGCGACATAGACCGTGTCGCCATTGACCGCGGCACCCACCCCGGTGCGGTCATAATCGGCGAAAGCCAGGTTTTCCCGGTGCGGCTGGCTTTTGATCCATTCGTCCAGGAATCGCTGGGCGAACTCCTCCGCATTCACGCCGCTCTGCTTGACGTAGTGCTGGGCGGCAAGGTTTTCCCCCAAAAGCCCCTGGAACTTGGCGTCCTGGGCCATCAGCAGACTGGCCGAGGTGTCGCCATTGGGCGCGGCATGGGCGAGATAATTCTTGGCCGCCATGTCGTTGGCGCGCTCGCGGGCGATAAGGGTGAGTTCGTCATCCAGCGCCAGCTTCTTGGCCTTGGGATCCATCCTGAGCCGCTGTTCCTCGGTCAGCGCCACGATCCGGGTTTCCAGCGCCGCCATCTGGGTCTTGGGATCGGGCGGCGGCGGCGCCGGCGCCGGCGCAGCTATGGCAGCGGCCTTCGGCGCCGCCGGTCCGGTAATGCCGGCGCAGCCGATCAGCGGCAGAAGAGCAATCAGGGCAAGAAAAGCAGTACTTTTCATCAGGCTGGCAGAATCTCAAACAGGCCGGCCGCGCCCATGCCGCCGCCGATGCACATGGTGGCGACGCCCAGCTTGGCGCCGCGGCGCCGGCCTTCCAGCAACAGATGGCCCGCCATGCGCGCGCCCGACATGCCGTAAGGATGGCCGATGGAAATCGCGCCGCCATTCACATTCAGCCGGTCATTGGGAATACCGAGCTTGTTGCGGCAATAGATCACCTGACAGGCGAACGCTTCGTTCAACTCCCACAGATCGATGTCTTCAATTTTCAGATTGTGGCGCTTCAAAAGGCGCGGCACCGCCAGCGCTGGGCCGATGCCCATTTCATCCGGCTCAACACCCACTACCGCGAAGCCGCGGAAGATGCCCAAAGGCTTGATGCCTTTCTTTGCCGCCAGGCCTGCTTCCATCACCACGCTGGCGGACGCGCCGTCGGAAAATTGCGACGCATTGCCGGCGGTGACGTTTTTTCCTTCCGTGACCTGCTGGCCGCCCATATGCACCGGCTTCAATGATTTCAGGCCTTCCAGCGTCGTGTCGGGGCGATTGCACTCATCGCGGTCCACCGTCACATCGACCAGGCTTTCGGTGCCCGTCGCCTTGTCGAGCTTTTTCATTTTCACGGTGATGGGGACGATTTCGTCGTTGAATTTTCCGGCTGCTTGCGCGGCGGCGGTGCGCTGCTGGCTTTGCAGGGCATATTCATCCGAGGCATCGCGGCTGATGTTGTAGCGTTGCGCCACCAGCTCGGCGGTTTCGATCATGCTCATCCACAAGGCCGGCTTGACCGACATCAGATGTTCTTCGGTGAAGTGATTGAGATTGATGCCGCCCATCTGCACCAGAGAAATGGATTCCACGCCGGCACCGATGGCAACATCGCCAGCGCCGGTCATGACCTGCTGCGCGGCAAACGCGATGGCATTGAGACCCGAAGAGCAATAGCGGTTCACGGTGATGCCCGCCGTGGTCACCGGGCAGCCGGCCCAGATCAGGGATTCCCGGGCGATATTGTTGCCGGTGGCGCCTTCGGGCATGCCGCAGCCCATGAAAACATCTTCCACTTCACCTGCTTCGATGCCGGCCCTGGCAACGGCGCTTTTGATCGCGTGACCGCCCATTACCGCGCCATGGGTCTGGTTGAAGCTGCCGCGCATCGATTTGGCGAGGCCTGTGCGGGCGGTGGAAACAATCACGGCTTCACGCATGGCAGATCCTTTTGGGCGTGGCGGGTGACCCTATCTCCTGACGAGATGGTGGCAAAGCTAATTAAAATCAGCGTTTGACGGAGGCGGGATAGCGCAGGGTGAAGCTGATCGCCGCGGTCAGCGCCACCACGGTGATGCCGATTCCCGCGTCCAGCGCCGGCATCAGCACGCCATTCAGCCCGTCGGCAAATGCCATGGCGGTAAAGGCGATCAGCCAGACCAGGGAGATAATGTAATTCACGCGCAGGAAATCGGTCTCCGCCCAGCCCTCACGCCCGGCATATTCCAGTGAGAAGGGCCGGCGTCTCACCAGCGAGAAAAGGATCGCGCCGGTCAGCGCCAGATCAACAATCAGGCGCAAATCTTCCAGGGACAGGCCGGGATCCCAGAAACCGCGCCACAACGCCAAGCCGCCAAACAGAACAAAGCTCACACCATCCAGCAGCCGCAGCTGCGGGCGTTCGACGAAGTCGCGGATGGTGACGACAAAAGCGGCGGCGAAAGCGATCCACAACGCCAGATCGGCGGAGATTCGCGACAAGACCGCGAAGAGCATGAACGGCAGAAAGCCGAGTACAAGCGTCATGGCGTCAAGCCCAGCCTTGCACCAAAGAAAAAGGCGGGGCGCGCCGGTTCAGCGCGCCCCGCCCAAACGGATTGATTACTTCGCCGCGGCCTGGGCCGGGTTGGCCTTGGCGGTCACGAAGTAGGTCCACAGACGAACGATACGCGGCGTGGCAGGACCGCCACCGCTGGTGATCGTGGCGAAGGAGGCCTTGGCTTCAGCATACTTGCCCTGAGCGGCGAGAGCCTGACCCAGCACCATCGGCGCTTCGGTGGTGTCGGGATTGCCACCCTTCTGGATAGCGACCTTGGCGGCGTTTTCAGCTTCCGCATACATGCCGTAGCTGTACAGGGCTTCAGCCAGCTTCGAGCTGTAGACGCCGTTCTGCGACGGGATCTGGGCGATCTGTTCCTGAATGGTCTTCTTGTCGGCATCGGCGCGGGGCGTCGGATCCGGATCCACGGTGCCGCCCTTGGCCTTGGCGTTCACGGCGTCACCGAAGAACGTCAAATGGCCGGCGATGGAGCCAATCATGTCGGCGTCCTGCTTGGACACCGGCGCGCCGGTGAGGAGCAGCAAGCGGCCCAGCCAGATCGCTTCCACGTCGCGAATGCCTTCCGAGGTGATCGCCACGTCAATCAGCTGCGCCCAATCTTCCGGGGCATTGTAGGCCGCGACGATTTCTTCCAGCGCCTGCTCGGCGCCGTTTTCATCCTTCAGGCTCACATTGGCCGACATCAGGACCAGCATCACCTCCTTGTCCACCGGCTTGTTCGCGGCCTTGCCGGCAGCGATCTGGGCGGAGGAATAGGCTTTCGCGGCCGCATAATCGCCGCCCACATAATAGGCACTGGCGATGTTCTTGACGGACGCGTTGTCGGTCGGCTTCAGGGCTTCAAGCTTCTTGGCGTATTTGACCGCGTTCTCGTTTTCCTTCTGGTTCAGGGCCAGCTGGATGGCGACGCTGAGCGCGCCCGGCAGTTCCTTCGGATCCAGCGCCGATGAATCGGCCACGTTACGGGCGGCTTCAGCGGCCTTCGCGATGTCGTTGTTGTTCGCGGCCACCGGAATGGCGAACTTGTTGATCATCAGATCGTCGTACGGCGTGCGGCCGCTGGCGGCGCGTGCGGCGTCGATTTCGGTCTGGGCCTTGGCGAAGTCCTTTGCGTTGGCTGCGGTCTGGGCGCCGGCCAGGTGGCGCTGGACGACTTCGTTCAGGGTGGCGGCGCTGGCCGGAGTGGAAAGGATGGCAACCGTGGCGCAGGCGCTTAGCAGCGCAGCGGCCAAAAGGTTGCGGGTGGATTTGATCGTCATTTCAAGCATTCCTTTTTTTGAGCGGCATGGAGCACCGCGCGGACAACGCCCCTGAGCTTCCTAGTATGGGGTTATTTGCAACTTTAATGTGGCGAAGACCGGTTTCCAAGTGGGCGGGAAACCATCTGTCCATGCTGCAATGCAGCGTAATTCCGCCTCTGCGAAAATAACCGCATGTTTACCATGGAATGATAGGTTGGCCTTGCACTCCGGGGGAGCGGCGTCCGGTATGGCTAGCACTATGGATTCTCAAAAGCTTTTTCGACTCGACGGCCGTGTTGCGTTCGTTTCGGCCGCGCGGGGTCATCTTGGCCGGGCGATGGCTTTCGCGCTGGCTGAGGCCGGTGCGCATGTCATCGTCAATGGCCGCGACGATGGGGCGCTGGCCGATTTTGAGGGGGAACTCACAGCCAAGGGCCTCTCGGCCGAGCGGGCTGCCTTCGATGCCGGCGACCCCGCCGCCATTCGCAGCTTTTTCGGCGACCTGAAGCGGCTCGATATTCTGGTGAACAACGCCGTCAACATGCAGGTGAAAAGCTTCACCGCGCTGGCGCCGGAAGATTTCGCCGTCACCTATGCTTCCAGCGTCACGGCCGCTTTCGAAAGCGTGCGGGCCGCGTTGCCTGCCCTGAAAGCGGCTGTGGCCGCCAGCGGCGATGCCAGCGTAATCAATGTCTCCACGGTCTATGCCGGGGTCGCGCCCGACCGCCGGCTGTATGATACGCCAGAAGGCCAGAGCCCCTTTCATTACGGGCCTGCCAAAGCGGGTGTGATCCAACTTTCCCGCCATCTTGCCGGTGAATTGGGAAGGGAAAAAATCCGCGTCAATGCGCTGGTCCCTGGCTTGTTTCCGCATAACCCGAAGACCGAAGTGGTCCAGCGTCTCGCCGACCGCACCATGCTGGGCCGCCACGCCACACCCGCCGAAATCATGGGTCCGCTGCTGTTTCTTGCTTCCCCCGCCGCCCGCTTCGTCACCGGTTCAGCTCTGACGGTAGATGGTGGCTGGACGGCATGGTGATAATTTTCAGTCCGGCCGTGCGACAGGTATAGGTTTTAAGCATGGCGTTCCTTTCGTCCTTCCGCATCGGCCCGCAAGCGCTCTACCCGGAAGAGTTGCGCGAAAGGCTGGCGAGTTTTCCGTTGCTGGAAAATGTGGGCGACGCGGCGCTGCGCAATCTGCTCAGCGAGGCCAACTGGTTTGGATTGCCGGGCGGCACCTTGCTCCCGCGCGACGGTGAAAATGCTGCTGCTCTTTTTCTGGTGGTGACGGGGTGCTTAGGGATCTTCGTGCCCGACGCCCAGGGCCAGCGGCGGATGGTGGCGCTGGCGCCGGCCGGGGAAACCGTGGGCGAGATGTCGCTGATCATGCGCAGCAAGGAACATTCGGCGCAGCTGGTGGCGCTGCGCGATACCGAATTGCTGCGTGTGGGCCCCGAAGCTTTCGAGCAGCTGGTGGCGCGCCATCCGCGGGTGATGATGAATTTGATGATGCAACTGTCCAAGCGGTTGCGCGAAAGCACCCGCAGCGGCAGCAGCGGACCCCGGCCCAAGACTTTCGCCATCGTGCCGTTGCAGCCGGGGCTGGAAGCAGCGCCTGTGGCGCACCGTCTGGCGGCGGCGCTGACCGAGATGGGTTCGCGCGCCGCGGTGCTGGATGTCTCTGCCAATGACCAGAGCGCCGAATGGTTCAACAGTTTCGAGGCGGCCCATGACGTGGTGTTCTATCGCGGCGACCTGCCTGACAGCGCCTGGACGCATCAATGTCTGCGCCAGGCCGACCGTATTTTTCTGTTGGGCCGCGCCGATCAGCCTTTGCCGCAAAGCCCCCTGGATCTGCCCGCGTTCAAGGAGCGCGCCAGCGGTTTGCCGGAATTGCTGCTGCTGCATCCCCAGGGCGACCGCGCTCAACTGCCGGAGCATTTCTCGCTGCGCAGCGGGTTGTTCGAATCCCATCATCATGTCCGCGCCGGCAATACCAACGACATCAAGCGGCTGGCGCGATTCATCTCGGGCCGGGCGGTGGGCATCGTCCTGGCCGGTGGCGGCGCCCGCGGCTTCGCGCATATCGGCATCATCAAGGCATTGAAAGAAGCCGGCGTGCCCTTCGATCATGTCGGCGGCACGTCGATGGGCGCCATCCTGGCGGCAGGCATGGCGATGGAATGGGACATACCCGAACTGACCGAGCGGATGCGGGCGGTGTTCGTCAAACAGAATCCGCTCAGCGACTTCACCTTGCCGCTGATTGCCCTGGTGCGCGGCAAGAAAGCCAGCATGGCGCTGCACAAGCATTTCGGTGATGTGCGGATTGAGGAATTGCCCATTCCTTTCTTCTGCGTTTCCTCCGACCTCACCACCGGCCGCATCCATGAGCATCGCGCCGGCGTGTTGTGGCGGGCCTTGCGCGCCACGGTGGCGCTGCCTGGCATTCTTCCGCCCGTCACCCATCACGGCCATCTTCTGGTGGATGGCGGTGTAATGAACAACCTGCCGGTGGATGTGATGCGCGAGCACGCCATGGGCTCGGGACCGATCATTGCCTGTGACGTCACCGGCGAGCTGGATTTGCAGGCGCGAGATGACCGGTATGGCGAACGGCCCTGGTGGTGGCTGATCGGCCAGCGCATGCGCGGCAGCCCCAGCATTATTTCGATTCTGATGCGGTCCGGCACGGTGGGATCGGAAGCGCAGCGCCGCGTGGTGCGCGAGCAGGCCGATTACCTGATCGAGCCGCCGATGCCGGATATCGGCCTTCGCGACTGGAAGAAATTCGATCAGGCGATTCAGGAAGGTTACGACGTGGCCTGGGCTTCGATCGAAAAGAACGGCGCGCCGCTCACTACCATCGGCGCCGAAGGCCCCGCCATGGCGGTCACCAAGAAGCTCGTGATTAAAGTCTGACTACTGCATGTTCGCCTGCAGTACCGCTGCATCCAGCCGCTTCTTGATGCGCGCCATGTCGGCATTGCCGTTATCGATATAGGCGTTCATGCATTTGCTGAAATCCGCGCCCATCTGATTGTAATTGTTCACCGCCGTGTTGAACGCGCGCACTTTGGCGTTAAAAGCGGCGACCGCACCCGGGCCTTCATCCATGCTGGGTTCTCTTCCGGGCGGCACCGGCTTTTCCGGCTTGGTGCAGGTGGGTCCGGGATATTCCGCCAGCCCGATATTGGATTGGGCAAAGGCGCCTGTTGTTGCCCCGCTTATCAACAAGGCAAAACCGGCGCTCGCGAAAATTCTTCTCATCGTCTTCCCCATCGGATGGTTGTGACCTTGCCACACCTTTGCGGCGAAAGACTTGCACAGGGCTTGGCTTGAGGCCAAGCGGCGGTCAGACTCGCCGGATGAGTTTTTCAGCCGAAGATCCGATTGCCCGGGCCGAAGACATGATCGCCAATGGCCAGGCGCATCAGGCGGCGGCGGGGTTGCGCGCCTTGCTGGCGGAAGGCAGGGGCGGTGCGCTGACCCGTGTCACGCTGGTGACGGCACTTATTGAAGCGGGCGAAATAGAAGCCGCGCTGGCCGAAGCGCGCGAAGCGGTATCGCTCAATCCCGGTTTGCCGGCGGTGCTGGTGGTATTGGGCCGCGCCTTGCTGGCGGCGGAAAACTTGCCTGCCGCTATCGCCGAATTGCAGCGGACGCTCAGGCTTGATCCTACCCATGACGAAGCACGGTTTCTCACCGGCCGGGCCTGGGCCGAGGCGGGGGAAGTGGAAAAGGCGCTGGCGGTTTTTGCGGACCTGGATCCCGGCACGCCTGGCCTGAATGAATGGCGCGCCAAACTGGAGGCGATGCAGGCGGCGCAGCGCTCCGATCCCGGCTATGTGCGGCATCTGTTCGATCAATTTTCCACCGATTATGACCGGCGGATGCGCGGCGAGCTTGGCTATGCCGCGCCGGAAATTCTCAGCGATCTGGCCGGCCTGGTGATGCCCGGGCGCAAGAATTTGAACGTGCTGGATTTGGGCTGCGGCACCGGCCTGGCAGGGGCGGTGTTCCGGCCCCAGGCGAAAATTCTGGCTGGCATCGATCTGTCGCCGGCCATGATCGCGCAGGCGCGGGCCAAGGATATCTATGATCGGCTGGCGGTGGGCGATATCGAAGCCGCGCTGCCCGAAACCCTTCAAGAAGGCGGCCCCTATGACCTGGTGATAGCCGCCGACACGCTGGTTTATCTCGGTGACCTGAGACAGGTGATGCAGGCGGTGCGCGCCAGCCTTTCCCAGGATGGTTATTTTCTGTTCACCGTTGAGGCGGGCGAGGCTGACGGTTTCGCCCTTGGTCCCAAGCGCCGCTGGCGCCACAGCGAAGCGTATCTGCGTGAACTCGCTGAAGAATCTGGCTTTGCCCTGGCCGGACTGGTGGCGGCCGCGCCCCGTCACGAAAAAGGCGAACCGGTTGCAGGGTTCGCCGCCGCTTTTGTCGCGGCCTGAATCTTTAAAGCGGCGCAGCGATTCCAACCTTTGCGCGTTGTAGCCGTGGAACCCCATAGGGCGGGCTTTTGTGACCGTGATCGACACCAGCGTACGTTCCGGTACCCAACCGCTCTTCAACGTCAAAATTCCGGTTTCTGCTCTGGTCGCGGCGGCGTCCGCCTCCATCGCCTTTGCCGTCATGGCGCGGCATGGCTTTAATGATGCCGGCGTCCGGCTTGCCAGTGAAGTTGCCTGGCGGTTTGCATCCTTCGTCTTTTTTGCCGCGGTGATTGCGGGGCCCCTCTGCCGTCTGATTCCGGCGGACACCCTGAAGCAGCTGAGCGGTTTTCGTCGCCAGATTATCTGGAGCTTCTCGGCCAGCTATGCCGTCTTCCTGGCGGTGATGCTGTTGCCTAACATGATGGGCACTGCCGCCCGCGACGCCTCTGCTATGGGCATGATCCTGTTCTCATTGTTCGGCGGCGGCGCCGCCGCCATCATGCCCTATGCCGCCAGTCCCGCAGCGGGTCAGCGCCTCGGCGAAAAAAGCCAGCGCGCTTTGTTGTCGGTTGCGGCTTCCTTCTTCTGGCTCACTTATGCCCTGACCGGACTAGCCCATCTTTCCGGTCCGCATCGGCCCGATAATTTTTATGGCATCAGCCTGAGCCTGATGCTTGTGGCGCTGCTTGTGCGCTTCGCTGACCGTTTCGTTGCGAAGCTTATGGGAACTTCCCGCCCCAGCCTTCAGGCCTAATTTCCGCCTCGGTTTGCCGCGGAAAAGCCGATTTTCCAATTCAGAAACCGTCTTGGCACGGGGCGGGGCGCTATGCTTCACTCCGGCCGCAAATAGGGGTACCCCCAAGGGAGTTAAATGGAAATGCTTAAGAAATTTGGATTGGGCGTAATTCTGCTGGCCGCTGGCGCCGTGCCGGCCTTCGCAGATGATACTTGCCAGGTGCCGCCCACGCCGGCCGCCATTGATGGCACCACCGCCACTGCCGACCAGATGCGTGCCAGCATCGGCGCGTTCAACGCTTTCTCCAAGGCGTCGGATGCCTATCAGGTGTGCGTCAACGACTATATCACCGCGCAGAACGCTGCCGCCGACAAGGATAAGAAGCTGCACGACACGGCCATGATCCAATCGGAAGGCGACAAGGTCATCGCCAACCAGACGGCCAAGGAAAAGGCCGGCACCGACCTCAACGCTGCCATCGGCGTGTACAAGAAGGCGCATCCGGGCTGATTTAGCCCCACCTTCGAATCGAATCAGCCGCGTCAGAGAAATCTGGCGCGGCTTTTTCATGGGCGCGAATCATCTATGGTGCCCCCATGAGCGAGGCGGCTTTACGAAGCGTGCGCAAACCACGCCCGGTGGGTGTGTCCAAGGCTGCTTCGCGTTCCGCGATTCTGGATGCGGCGCGCCGGGTGGCGACGCGCGATGGCGCCCGCGATCTTTCCTTACGGTCTGTGGCGGCGGAAGCGGGCTTCGCGCCGGCGGCGCTTTACGGATATTTCCGCAGCAAGGACGACCTGCTGCTGGCGCTGGCGGCGGAAGACCTTTCCGGTCTGGCGCGGGCGATGCGGGGCGCGCAAGGATTTTCCGGCGCAGCAAGCGCGGCGCTGTCGCTGCTGGGCGAAACCGAAACTTTTGCTGCGGCATCTGCCGCCCTGCCGCGTGAAGGTGGTGGTGGTGAAGCGGAACGCCTGTTCAACGGCCGCATGATTGCCGCATTGCGCGCGCTGTCCGAAGCGGGCGGCCTTCCGTCCGACTCCCGAGAAAATCAGTGCGATGTGGTGCTGGTGGCGGCGGCGCTGTCGGGGCTGGCTCTGTTGGCGCGTTCCGGGCGGCTCAATGCGCTCGGGTTCAGCACCCCTGAAATTCTTGCACGTCTGGATTCGCGCTTCGCGCGCTAGTTTCCGACCCGGAAGTGTTCGGCAATAGCCAGTCCGCCGATAATCACAAAGCCAACACCAGCGATCAGCTTCAGCGGCAGGGCGGTGAGATATTTGCTCGCCAGCGTGCCCAGCAGCACTGCGATGGCCGAGGATAGAACCAGTGCGCCCGCCGATGCCGCGAACACCGCCAGCGGAGTCATCTTCTTTTCTGATGCGAACAGCATGGTGGCGAGCTGGGTCTTGTCGCCAAGTTCAGCCACAAATACAGCCACGAACATGGTGATGAGGTCGCGCATGATTTAGAGCGACGGCCTGATGGTGAGCACAGCGGTGGATTTTTCCGTGGCCTTGCCGCAGAACTGGGTGGCGGTGAAGGAAATCGGTCCGGCTGTTTTGGGCAGGATAAGGATAACCGGAAAATCGCCTTGCGCCTTGGGTTCCAGTTTCCCCGCGCCCCAGATTGTGGTGTCGCCCGTGGCGGGTGAATGAAGATTCGACACCAGCCAGCCATTGACGAATTGCGGATCGACGTTGAGCACGGTCTTGGGCATGGCGATGGAGAGCCGGTCGGTGACCTTGCCGTTGCAGCCATCGGTCACCTTAAAATGCAAAGTGAATTTCGCGCCGGCGGGCGCCTGCGGCTGAGCCAGCGTTACCTTGGCGGATGCAACGGCCGGCAGCAGCGCCAGCATGCCCGCGAAAATCAAAACAGAACGCATGGCGATCTCCATTCCAGTCTGGGCCGTGTAGACGAATTGGCCCCCTTTGGCGAGAGCCCGGTTATCGGTGCAAAAAAAGGCGGCAAGATGCCGGCCAGACCGGTTCCTTGCCGCCTTGAACCATAACCGGCGGAGCTGGGGAGCCGCCGCCCGTCACGGAAAACTATTTGCCCGCCGCGTTGCGCACCGGGAATTGCGTGGTTAATTGCCCGCCATCCTTGAAGATCAATGTCACCGGCACCGTGGCGCCCGGTGTGATTGCGGGCTTGGTGTCCATGCACATCAGGTGAAGGCCGCCGGGGGTAAATTCCACATCGGCGCCCGCCGCCACCGGCACTTCCGAGACATGGCTCATGCTGGACATGCCGCCTTTGTCTTCGGACTTGTGCAGCATCAGCATGCCGCAGCCGGGACTTGATGCATCCGTCAGCACCACTTGTTTGCTGCCGCCATTGTGCAATGTGAAATACCCGCCCGAGGTGCCGGGCAAGGCGCGGATCCAGGCTTCTTTCACTGTCACGCCCAGCGGGACAGGACCAGCGCTGCCCATCATCGCGCCCGGCATGTTCATGCCTTTCATGTCCATGCCCTTCATGTTCATGCCGGCCATATCCATGCCGCCGCCATTGTTGACCGGCGTTTTGGTGAGGGTGAGGACGGGCGCGGGAGCGGATAATTTGTGACCGTCTTCAGCCGGCAGCTCCGCCCAGTTTTCACTGCCTTTTTCGCAAGTCTGCATCACGGGAAATGCCAGCGGGCCCAGCTTGTCGGGCAGCATCATGGCAATGACGAATTCATCCGGCATGTCACCCGCCAGTTTTCCGCCCGAAAAAGTCACGCCGGTGACCTTCGCCCCAACGCGCATCGTCTGCATTTTCCAGCCGGACTTTTCCTGCGGCGTGATGCCTGTGACGCCATCCGGAATGGAAATGACGAGCGCCGTGGTGGGCGAGCCGTCGCAGCCATGGCCGACCTTGAAATGGGCACTGTAAGGCGTGCCGGGCCGGGCCTGTTGTTCCGACAGGCTGACATGGGCGAAAGCCGAAAGGGGGGCTGCCACGAACAGCGCGGTGCAAAGGAATTTACTGCGCATAACGGATCTCCATCACAAAGGTGCGTTGCGGGAAGTTGTGGTACAGAATGTAATTGGCGCCATTCAGGTTATCGACACCGAGGGAAAAGCTCCAGTTGTCATTCCACTGGTAATTGGCCCGCGCGTCCATCACGAAATACCCGTCAAAACCCTGGTAAGTGTTATGATAGGTGTCGCTATTGTCTATGGTGCCGAAGCTGGCCTCGCTGAAGCGAGCGCCCAGGGTCAGCGCCAAAGTGTCTGTGGCGTGCAATGTCGCCAGCACGGATCCGCGCATCCTGGGCAGTTGCGGGATGAATTTGCTATTGGCGGCGGGCAGGGCAATGTCCCTGGCGATCTTGCCGATGGCGTAGGTCAGGCTGCCCTGCAGGTCCAGGCCGTCGAAAAACGCATTCTTCTGCTGGGCTACCAGTTCGGCGCCATTGGTGCGGGTCTGTTCCACATTCTGCACAAAGCTGGTGGTGGTGCTTGTGCCTGGCACCAGCGTGGATTGCAACAGCAGCGCATTGGCGATTTCTTCCCGGAACAGCGACAGGCGCAGGACGCTTTCATCGGTCCGGTATTCCGCCGCCAGTTCATAGCTGTTCGCCCGCTCCGGTTTCAAATTGGGATTGGGAACGGTGAGCGTCACGCCCGTGGTGATCGCCTGATACAGCTCGGTCACCGTCGGCATGCGGAACGCCCGGCCATAGGAAGCCGTCAGCGTCCAGTCGCCATCCGGCTTCCAGGCCAGCGCGGCCTTGGGCGAGACGGCGCTGGTGTGGAGTGCGGGCTGGGTGACATTCAGCGCCGGCGTGGCGGAATAATTGTATCCATTATAGGCATTCCACTGCTCGGCGCGCAGACCCAGCGTCGCTTTCAGGTCCGGCAGGATGGTCCAGATATCCTGCAGCCAGATCGCGTTGGTGGCGGTGCGGCCCCTGGCATAGGTGTTGACGCTGGTAGGCGCGCCCGAAATCCAGTTGGCCAGATTGTACCGGGTCTGGGAGAACATCTCCTGATCGCGGTGCAGCCCGAAGCTCAAATCATGGCCGTTCCATCCGCGCCAGATGCCCTTGGCGTCCAGCGTGTACCAGGCGGTGCCGTTGAGGCGGTTCACCGTGCCGGCGCCCGGCGTGGTCAGCGTGCCCGGCAGCGCCGTGGTGGGAATGCGCTGCATGTCTTTCAGATAGTCATAGCGGCTGGCGACGAATTCCCAGGCGAAGGGGCCGTCACTGTCTGACTTCAACGTCACCGCCTGGGCCAGCTGGGTCTGGTCATAGTTATAAACGCCGTTGGAAAAAGCACTGGCGGGGATGTTGTAGTTGTAGCCGTTGATGTTGGTGCTGCCGCTATAGACCGGCGTGCCCGCTGCATTCTTCAGCCAGGTCTGGGCGCCGGCATTGTTGGTCTGGTTGAAGACGCTGGCGGTGTAGGTCGCTTCCCACCCGTTATCGAACGTGTAGGCCATCTTCGCCGTGACGGTGTCCTGTATATGCTTCTCGATGCCGCCGAGGCCGATATCCACGATCGGCTGCCGCGTGCGGTTCAGGTCATTGACGCCGCCCGTCACCACGGTTCCGGCGGAGCTGGTTGCAGCGGGACGGGTCTGGGTAACGATCTGGACAGCCTGGCCGGTGGCGTCCAGATGGTTGGCAGACAGCCGCCAGGAGAAATTGCCCCATTTGTCGCCTATGCCGCCGGACACCTGCCAGGCGCCATAGGTGTCTTTGGTGCTGCCGCGCTCATAGGGCTGCACCGCGCCCAGGGCGCTGCCATACAGCGTGAACTCCGTTGGCATGCGGGTGGTGATGTTCAGCACCGCGCCGATGGAGCCGCCGGCATATTCGGCGGCGAAGGGCCCATACAGAACCTGGAAGTTGCTGACATCCTTGGGTTGGGCGATGCCGAAATGCGGCGTTGCAAACGTGTTGTTGTTGCCGATGGGCGAGGAAATCAGGATGCCGTCCACGAACAGCAGGCTGCGCGCCGAGGCGCCGACGCCGTTGGTGCGGGTCGCCAGCGGATCCTGGGTATCGCCGATATGGCGTTTGCGCACCGTAATCGAGGGGGCATATTTCATCATGTCCTCGGTATTGATGGCGTTGATCTGGACCTGGGCGATGTCGGCGTTGACGTTGTAGATCTTGTTTGGCACCTGCGCCTGGCTGCGTTCGCCGGTGACGATGACGGATTCGATGCCACTATTCGCGGCCAATTGCGTCTGCGCCTGAACGGGAAAGGAAAGCGCAGCCAGCGCGGCGCCCATAAGGAAACGGTTGTTAAGAGTCACGATAATTCCCCTGAAAATGAAATGAGCGCGCGCGCTTAAAGCACGCGCAAAAGCGTCTCAGTTCAGATCAGGGACGGTGGGGCGCGGGAGGATGCCTGGGAGTAGGGCGGTGCACGCGCCGACGGTGCGGCGGCAAGTATGCGCGGTGCGGCGGTTTCCGACAATTGCGGCGCCGCAATCGTCACGAAATCCACCAGCGGTGCGATAGCGACGGCCGAGCCGGCCGCGAAGGGGCAGGTTTCGTGGGCGCGCGGATCATCCTTGCCCGGCAGCGCCTTGCCGCCCCAAGCCTGCACCGGGCCATCCATGGTGCAAACCACGAACATGCTTTCGCCCGGCGTCTGGATATTGGGCATCCAGCCCGTGGGCATGAAGCCGCGCAGGATCAGCGCCATGAGCGCAAGATGGATAAAGGCGTGGCGAAATCCCCGCATGGGCCAAGTATCGGCTAGGCCCCGGGTTCCGGTCAATATCCCGATCACTATCTGGATTTTCGCGGGCACGCTTGTTGTGCGGCGCGGAAAGCGTAGATTCGCGGCCATGCTTCGGCGCGCATACTTTGTAATGGTGTTGGCCCTATTGGGCTTTTGCGGGCCAGTTTTGGCGGAAGATGTGCCGGGCTGCCCTGTCTGCACCGCCTGGAACGCCCCTCAGGCGCCCTTCAAGATTTACGGCAACACTTATTATGTCGGGGTACATGGGCTTTCTTCCCTGTTGATCGATACCGGCCAGGGGCTGGTTTTGATCGACGGTGATCTGCCGCAATCGCCGCCGCAGATTGAAGCCAACATCAAAACACTTGGCTTCAAGCCGGACGACATCAAGCTGATCCTGAATTCCCATCCCCATTTCGACTATGCCGGGGGCCTGCGCACACTTCAGCAATTGACGCATGCGCCGGTATTAGCGAGTGCATGGAGCGCCAAAGTGTTGCGCGCCGGCGGGGTAGACCGCGACGATCCGCAATATGGCGTGCCGCTGCCCATCGATGCGGTCGCCAATGTGCGGGAGGTGCGTGATGGCGAAGTGGCGCGGCTGGGGCGAATGGCCTTCGTCGCTCACGACACGCCGGGCCACACGCCGGGCGGTGCCAGCTGGACATGGCTATCTTGTGAGAAGACGCGCTGTCTTCGCATGGTCTATGCCGACAGCCTGAACCCGGCTTCGGCGCCCGGCTATCTGTTCAGCAGCCATCCGGAAGTTCTGAAGGATTTCGAAAAAAGCTTTGCCATGGTCAGCGCCTTGCCTTGCGATGTTCTTTTGACGCCGCACACCGATATTTCGGATTTGCTGGGCAAGTGGCAGCGCCGCGCCCAAGGCGCCACGCCTGATCCTTTCATCGATTCCAATGCCTGCCGCGCCTTCGCCGAAAAATCGCGCAGCGATCTTGCGGCGCGGCTGGCGCGGGAAAAATCCAGCCTTCCAAATAAATAGCGGCCAAATAAAAACCCCGCCTTTTTAGGGCGGGGTTCATTCCGGCATCAGGCCGGAAGTTTTGTCAGGGATTTCTCCCATCTGTTTCGTTCAAATTGTGGGTCAGCGGGTCCGTTTCAAGTCCCCGTTTGGCTTCCTTGGCGGAAGCCTCGTTCTATCGCCGGTGGAGTATCTTCCATAAGGAACCTCCTGTTCGCATTTCACTGATCTGCCCCCTTCCAAGTGGTCCAGGGACTATCATATTGGAACCTTGGAGGGAGATTTGGAATGGGCCGCAGGCATCAGCCTGATGAAGTTATTGGCAAGCTGCGGGAGGCGGAGATTGTGCTTTCGCAGGGCGGGTCGGTTGCG
>CANJIS010000013.1 GCA_947474565.1 Alphaproteobacteria bacterium | reverse complement strand
GGGTAAAACCTCACAAATCCGGTTCCACTGCGTGTCCGTCAATTCGTATCGCTTGACCATTCCTGCCGCTCCGAATCACTCGACCCGGAGCAAACTGAATCAGCCAAAGCCTCTCTTGAGAATCCTGAATGTCGATTGGACCTAGTGCATTCTGGCCGCTCACGGAAACTTTCAATTGATGTCGGTGTTATCTCTCTGACGCGGGAACTTCCCGCTACAGGAGACACGCCATGACCGGCATTACCCGCCTGCTGTTTGGAGCCACTTTTATCGCCGTGCTGGCGATTTCCGTCCATGACCGCGCCGGTCTGCAGGCCGCCCCCAGCGTCGCTGAAGCGGCCCCGCCGCAAAGCGTGCAGTCGGCCCGGGTTCACAGTCTGGTCGGCAGCTCCTTCCACGCCATTCACGCCGGGTTCTGATATGCGCCGCTTTGTCATCGCTGTTGCCCTGGCCAGCATTTTCGTCCCCGCTTTGGCATCCATGGATGCCTCGGCAGAATCCGCCGCGCCGCCCAGCCGCCGCGTCAGCCCGGAACAGGCCACCGGCATGAGGGGCCAGAACGTGACGGTGGAAGGTATCGCCAGTATCGGCCCTTCCAACACGCTGCTGCAGCCGGGCGTATATTTGCGCCTGAACAGCAATGGTGGTCCGGGCGCTATCTTCGCCGGCTTTATCGCCGAAGGGGATCAGAACAAGTTTCCCGATATCCGCGAACTGGATGGCAAAGTCATCGCCATCACCGGCGTGGTTGAAAGCACCAACACCATTCCGATGATCCGGGTGCTGACGCCCGATCAGATCATCCTCGTGCGTTAAGCGCGTCTGACATTCATTCCAATCCGCCTTGCGGATTGGAATGAATGGTGCCGGAAGAGGGGATTGAACCCCCGACCTTCGGTTTACAAAACCGCTGCTCTACCGCTGAGCTATTCCGGCCCGGAACAGGTGCTTACGCTGACTTTTTCAGCCCCGCAACGGTCCTATTTGACCCCGGCGCATGAGCCTGTAAGTAGGTGATCCTGCACCTCACATAATAACAGGCCATGACGCGCATTCTGATCACTTCCGCCCTGCCATATGTGGCCGGGGTCAAGCATCTGGGCAATCTGGTGGGCTCCATGCTGCCCGCCGACATCTTTGCCCGTTTCTGCCGGGCGCGCGGCCATGAGACGCTGGCGATCTGCGCCACCGATGAACATGGCGCGCCGGTGGAACTGGCGGCGCTGGATGAAGGCATTCCCGTCGCCGACTACAGCGCCAAATGGTTCAAGGTGCAAAAAGAGCTGGGCAATCAGTTCGGCCTCTCCTGGGACAATTTCGGCCGCTCGTCTTCGCCACAGAACCAGGAGCTGACGCTGCATTTCGCGCGGGCTCTGTGGAAGAATGGTTTCCTGGAACTGCGCACCACCAAGCAGGCCTATTCACCCACCGATGGCCGCTTCCTGCCCGACCGCTACGTTATCGGTACTTGTCCGCATTGCGGCTATGAACGGGCGCGGGGCGACCAGTGCGAGAACTGCACCCGCGTGCTCGATCCCACCGATCTGATCAAGCCGCGCTCTGCCGTGTCGGGCGCGCAGGATATCGAGATCCGCGACGCCACGCATCTGTTCCTCAAGCAATCGCAGTTCGTGGATCGCCTGCGCGCATGGATCGACAGCCACAAGGCGAACTGGCCGCAGCTGGTCACCTCCATCGCCTACAAGTGGCTGGATGAAGGTCTGAAGGATCGCGGCATCACCCGCGACCTGGAATGGGGCATTCCGGTGCCCGACGATATCGGTGAGGGCAAGCTAAAAGGAAAAGTCTTTTACGTCTGGTTCGACGCGCCCATCGAATACATCGCGTCGACCAAGGAATGGGCCGACAAAAACGGCAAGGGCGATGCCTGGAAAAGCTGGTGGTACGGCGACGCGGCGAAAGACGTCACCTATTGGGAATTCATGGGCAAGGACAACGTGCCTTTCCATACCGTTGGCTTTCCCGTCACCATCATGGCGTCGGGCGAACCCTGGAAGCTGGTGGACCGGCTGAAGGGTTTCAACTGGCTGAACTATGACGGCGGAAAATTCTCCACCTCCGGCAAGCGCGGCATCTTCATGGACAAGGCGCTGGAGGTCGCGCCCGCGGATACCTGGCGCTATTACCTGATCGCCAATGCGCCGGAGAGCGCCGACAGCAACTTCACCTGGGAACAATTCGCGGGCACGATCAATAAAGACCTGGCCGATGTGCTGGGCAATTTCGTCAACCGCGTCACCAAATTCTGCGTCGCCCGCTTTGACGGCAAGGTGCCGGGCGAGGGCGCGTATGGCGATGACGAAAACGCCCTGATCGCGGAATTGGAAAAGCGCACCCAGCAATACACCGCATTCCTGGAAGCCGCGGAATTCCGCAAGGCGCTTGGCGAACTGCGCGCCATCTGGGTGGCGGGCAATGAGTATATGACCCGTGCCGCGCCCTGGACCCATATCAAGACCGACCGCGCCAAGGCGGCGGTGGGCGTGCGCATGGGGCTCAATCTGGTGCGCCTGTTCGCGCCGCTGTCCTGGCCGGTAATGCCTCAGATGGCGGTGAAGATTCATCAGGCCATCGCGCCCGTCGCCTATGAGAACGGCGCCATTGCCTGGCCGCGCCGGCCCATGGCCCAGGAGCTGGACAGCCTGAAAGCCGACGCGCCGATCAACCCGCCGGATGTGCTGTTCGCCAAGATCGACGAGGAGCGGGTGGCCGCGCTGAAGCTTCAATTCGGCGGCGGTGATTGACGGCCGAACACGTCAAACCGTCTGGACAGAGTAAGCTTTCGTTGTAATCATTACCCTCAAGTAACACTGGCCTTCATCAGAAGGGGCCGGGCTGGGGGAGTGCAGGATGGCGCGCGAATGCGGCTCTTGTTCGCTTTGTTGCAAAGTCATGGGCATCGGCGCGCTGGCTAAGCCCGGCGGCCAATGGTGTCCGCATTGCCTGCCGGGAAAAGGCTGCGGCATCTATGGCGAACGCCCCGGCGAATGCCGCACCTTCAATTGCGATTGGCTGCTCAACGATACGCTGGCCCCGGAATGGAAACCGGAAAAATCCAATATCGTGCTGCGCAGCAGCGGCAACAAGATCGTCGCTCATGTTGATCCGTCCACGCCGGGCCAGTGGCGCAAATCGCCCTTCTTCGAACGGCTGACCGCGCTGATGCATCATGGCCTGGACAACAATCTGCTGGTCTATGTCGCGGTGTCGGAAAATTACACCCTGCTGCTGCCCGACCGCCATGAAGAGCTGGGCCATCTGGGCGCGGAGGATGAAGTGATGCTGAAGACGATCCGAACGCCGGTGGGGTTTGCGTATGAAGTGGAAGTGACGAGGGGCGCTCGGGTTTAAGAAGTATTCGGCCGGCGTACGCATTTACCGCCATCCGGCCCTCGCTTGCGCTCGGGCGCTCGGTTGTTGAAATGATCCGCAGGATCATTTCATTCGTCAGGCCTATCGGCCTGACGAACCCAACCTCTCCCACCCATTAGGGCCCAGCGCTTCCAACGGCGCGAAGCGCGCCTTGTAATCCATCTTCTCCGAGCCCTGCACCCAATAGCCCAGATAGACATTGTCGAGCCCGCGCTCCCGCGCCGCTTCGATATGATCCAGGATCATGTGCGTGCCCAGGCTGCGGCTTTCCTCGCCGGGATGAAAAAAGCTGTAGACCATGGAAAGGCCGTCGCGCAGCACATCGGTCAGCGCGCAGGCAAGCAAGGCGCCGGGCTTTCCGTCTTCGTCGGGGCGGCGATATTCCACGATATGGGTGTTGACCGGCGTTTCCTCGACCATCGCAACATAGTCGAACAGGCCCATGTCGCTCATGCCGCCGCCGGAATGGCGGGAATCCAGATACGTGCGCAGCAAGGCGAATTGTTCGCGCGTTGCTTCCGCCGGCGCCTGGCGGCGCACCAGATCGGTGTTGCGTTTGGTGATGCGGCGCTGATTGCGGCTGGGCTCGAACGCATTCGCCACGATGCGGACCGAAACGCAGGCGTTGCAGCCTTCACAGGCGGGGCGATAGGCGATGGATTGGCTGCGGCGAAAACCGGAATGGGTGAGGGCTTCGCTGAGCGGCTGGGCCAGCGGCCCGGTGAGGCGGGCGAAAACCTTGCGCTCGATCCGGTCCGGCAAATAAGGGCAGGGCCCTCCCGGCGTCAGGAAGAATTGCGGAACGCGGCTGTTCCTGGGATCGGTCATGCTGCCTGACTATGAAGCCAGCCCCGGCCATCGCGCAAGGAATTGATCCTTAAACTGGTTAGTTCGCCAAGGTGTTGCCGGGCGGCGCGGGCGGCGCTTCCTTCATCAGAAGGATGGAAAGACGCCGGTTGGCCGAGCCATTGGGATCTTCCGGCAACAGCGGCTCCGAGCCGGCCTTGCCCGCCACTTCATAGATACTATCCGAAGCCAGGCCACCCGCTTGCAGCAGGGCGCGGGCCGCATCGGCGCGGGCCGAAGACATCTGCCACTCGCTGCCGGTGGCATTGGAATCATTGCCGGCCGTGTGGCCGCTGATCGAAACCCGGTTGGGCAGGGTATCAATGATCGCACCCACTGCCGCCATCAGCTTTTTGGTATAGGGCATGGGCTCGGCGCTGCCCTGCTGGAACATGGGGCGGCCGTCTTGATCGACCAGCTGGATGCGCAGGCCCTGCGGCGTCTGTTCCAGAATCAATTGATGCGTCAGGTTGGCGAGATCGGGATTGTCCTGCACCGATTGACGGATCGCTTCGGCGGCGTGTGCGAAGTCGCCGTCCTGCGCCGAGTTCGCGTTGGCGCTGGATTGGGTGGTGCCGCCGGCACCACCCTGGGTCGAACCGCTGGCCAGCGCGCGCGCCGATGACGGCGGCGAGGGCGGCGATTGCTTCTGCATCACGGATTGGGCGCCGCCGGCATGGGCATCGTCTTCGCCCATCACCTTGCCGCCAAGGACGCCGCCGGAACCGGACACGGTCTGGGCGATGGATTGGGGCGCGAAATAGTCGGCGATGCCGCGTTTCTGCTCCGGCGTGGTGGTGTTGATCAGCCACATCAGCAGGAAGAACGCCATCATCGCGGTCACGAAGTCCGCGTAGGCGACTTTCCAGGCGCCGCCATGATGGCCGCCATGCCCGCCTTTTTTGATGCGTTTGATAATGACCGTACCGTCGGCCATGTGTCCCACCGTTGCTATTACCTGGACGGGTGGCCCGGATCTGATGCCCGGCCTGACCGTCCTATAAACTTTGGCCGATCATGCATACCCCCCCTTAACCGAGTGTGAAGCGGGGGGTACTAATGTCGGGTCATGAGCTTTGATTTGCGCGCTTATCGTGAGGCTTTGGGCTGCTTCCCCACCGGGGTGGCGGTGGTTACTGCGCCGGGTCCAGGAAGCCCCGTCGGTATAACCGTCAATTCCTTTACGTCGGTTTCACTCGATCCGCCGCTGGTCCTGTGGTGCATGGACCGCAAATCCAGCCGCCATGCCCTGTTCGGTGACGCGCAGGTCTTCACCATCAATCTTCTGGGTACGGATCATAAAGAGGTCTCGTCCCGTCTGGCGCGCCCCGGCGAACACAAGCTGGACGGCATTGCGCTGCTTCCCACCGAATTGGGTCCACCGGCCCTGGCCGATTCCCTGGCGGTGTTCGAATGTCAGCGCGAGCAAACGGTGGATGTCGGCGATCACACAATTCTGATTGGCCGCGTGCTGCGTTTTTCCCGGCCCAGTCAAAGCGCGCCTTTGGTCTATTTCGGTGGCAAATACAGCGCCCTGGCGCAGGGCAAGCCGCCCGAAGGTGTCTCCGGCCGCCGCACGACGGATGACAAGTAGCGGATTTCTGCGCTTTTCCGCCCGGCTGTCACACAGGCTTCACATAAGTATCACATTGCTGTTGCCCGTCCCTGCGATCACGCCGGCGCGCAACGGAGCATTCCATGACCAAGCACTTTAAAGCCTCGATTGGCGCTGCGGCAGCACTCGCCCTGTCCGCTAACATGGCCTTCGCCATGGAAATCACCGGCGCCGGTTCGACCTTCGTGTTTCCCGTCGTTGCCAAATGGGCCGCGGTTTACAAAGGCCAGTCGGGCGACAATCTCAATTATCAGTCGATCGGTTCCGGCGGCGGCATCGCCCAGATCAAGGCAAAGACCGTGACCTTCGGCGTCACCGACAAGCCGCTCACAGGCAAGGAATTGGCGGCGGCGGGTCTGACCCAGTTTCCGGTGATCATCGGCGGCATTGTTCCGATCGTGAATGTTCGTGGTCTTGCGCCCGGCAAGCTGGTGCTGAATGGCCCCACGCTGGTTGCCATCTTTCAGGGCAAAATCCGCCGCTGGGACGCACCGGAAATCAAGAAGCTGAATCCGGGCCTGGCGCTGCCGGGTCAGGCTATCGCTGTCGTGCATCGTTCCGACGGTTCGGGCACCACCTATCAATTCTCCACCTATCTGGCGCGTATCAGCAAAGACTGGGCGGACAATATCGGCGCTGACACGGCGATTGACTGGCCCGTCGGCATCGGCGCCAAGGGCAATGAAGGCGTTGCCGGCAATGTCGGGCACATCAGCGGCGCGATTGGTTATGTCGAATACACCTATGCCAAGCAGAACCACCTGAACTACGCCAAGATGATCAACAAGGACGGCAAGACGGTTGATGCCACCCCGGACAACTTCAAGGCCGCTGCCGCCAGCGCCGACTGGGCTGCTGCCGCGAAGAACAATTTCGTTGTTCTGTTCCTGGATGATGCCGGCGCCAATACCTGGCCCATCACCGCCACCACCTCCGCCGTGATGTACAAGAACCCGGGCGACAAGGCGGCTTCCGCCGCGGCGCTGAAGTTCTTCAAATGGGGCATGGAGAAGGGCGACCAGCTGGCGCTGGGCCTGGACTACGTCCCGCTGCCCCAGAACGCGGTTTCGGCCATCGAAGCCAGCTGGAAAGGCATCGTCGGCTCGGGCATGTAGCGCCGCGAATAACACCTATGCAGTGCATGCAGCCGGCGGCTCCACCGCCGGCTGCTTTTTTTTGGCGCTACCGCTGGGTTTTTTGCGATATTCCCTCCCACATTCCGGGGTTATTTAGCATGCGTTATCAGCTTGCACGTTATTATAACGCTGCTTATCTTCTCGCCGCGCGAACAGGGAAAACATGACCAATTTCGACAAAGACCTGCAGATCCAGCTCCACGATGTGGCGCGGATGCTGCGCACCCGCTTTGACCGCTGGGCTCGGACATATGGCCTGACGCGGGCACAGGGCGTGATCCTGGCCCGGCTCCATCGCCAGCCCGGCCTTTCCCAGATCGAACTGGCGGCCATCTGCGAAGTGGAGCCGATCACGGTCGGCCGCCTGGTGGACCGGCTGGAAGCGCGCGGGTTTATCGAGCGCAGGGCCGATCCGTGCGACCGGCGCATCCGCCGCCTGCATCTGTTGCCGGCGTCGAAAGAGATACTGGCCAAGATCGAAGCCTACAAAGCCGATCTGGATGACTGGCTGCTGGGCGGCGCTGCCGACGCGGACCGTCAGGCGATGTTGAACGTGCTTCAGCACATGAAAAACAAATTGAACATGGAAAGTTCGAGCGAAGAGCTCGTTGTGGGCGGAGAATAAAAATGTCTGCAGTTGCTTATGACAACACAAACACCAAGACGGGCATCAGCAAAGCCACCGTCCGCAAGGTTCTGATGCTGGGCGGTGTGATCGTGGTGGCCGCGGTCAGCGGATATGTCTATCTCACCGGCGGGCGCTACATCTCGGCCGACGACTCTTACGTTCATGCCAACAAGCTGATGGTCTCGACCGACGTGTCGGGATTGATCCAGACCGTGGATGTGAAGCAGGGCCAGATGGTCAAGCGTGGCGATATTCTGTTCACGCTGGATCCGCATCCGTTCCAGATCGCGCTGGCCAACGCCAAGGCGACGCTGTCCCAGACGGTGCTGGATGTGGAGTCCGACAAGGGCGCCTATCGCTCGGCACTAGCGCAGATCTCGGCGCAGCGGCCGCAGGTGGCGCTGACCAAGCAGACATATGACCGCTATACGGCGCTGCAGCAGCAGAACGCTATCGCAACGACTTTGGTGGATCAGGCGCGGGGCGCCATGCTGACGGCCCAGGCCAATGTGGTGTCGGCGCAGCAAATGGCCACCACCGCCCTGGCCAAGCTGAACGGCAATCCCAATTTGCCGGCGGAACAATCTCCGGCTTACCAGAAGGCCCAGGCGGCGGTGGATGAAGCCCAGCGCCAGCTCGACCACGCCACGGTGCGTGCGCCGTTCGACGGCATTGTGAGCGAAGTGGATTCGCTGCAGCCCGGCACGCTGGTGATTTCGGCCATGTCGGCCTTCACCACCACCAGCGCGGTGGGCCTGATCGGTGACAAGATCTGGATCGAATCCGACCTCAAGGAAACCGAACTCACCCATGTTCAGCAGGGCGCGCCGGTGGACATCACCATCGATACGTATCCCGGCAAGCATTGGACCGGCCATATCGACAATGTCAGCGCCGGCAGCGATAGCTCCTTCTCGGCGTTGCCGTCGGAAAATACTTCGGGCAACTGGGTGAAGGTGGTGCAACGCATTCCGGTTCGCATCGCGATAGACCAGAAGGCGGGCGATCCGCCGCTGCGCGCAGGCCTCAGCGCGGTGGTCAAGATCGATACCGGCAAGACACGCTGGCAGCGCATGCAGAATCAATAGGACGCCGGAGGGGATGGCCGCCGCAACGCATACACCGCATGCCGCGCATGCCTATGACAGCAAATTTGCTGAATGGGCGGTGCTGATCGGCTCGATGGCGGGCGTGTTGATGCAGGCGCTCGACACCACCATCGCCAATGTGGCGCTGCCCTATATGCAGGGCAGCCTGTCGGCCTCGCGCGACCAGATCACCTGGGTTCTGACGTCGTACATCATCGCCGCCGCGATCATGACCGCGCCCGTGGGCTGGATGTCGGCGCGCTTCGGCAAGAAGAATTTCCTCATCACCTGCCTGGCCGGTTTCACCGTGGCCTCCATGGCCTGCGGCGCGGCCCAGTCGCTGGAGCAGATGGTTGCGTTTCGCCTGATCCAGGGCTGTTTCGGCGCGGCGCTGGGGCCGCTGAGCCAAGCGGTGATGCTGGACATGTATCCGCCCAGCCGCCGCGGCTCGGTGATGGCGATCTGGGGCATGGGCGTGATGCTGGGGCCGATCCTGGGTCCGACACTGGGGGGCGTTCTGACCGACGCCTATAACTGGCGCTGGGTGTTCTACATCAATGTGCCGTTCGGCATCGCCGCCGTCGCCGCGCTGATGATCTTCTTCAAGGACACGGCCCGCGATCACACCCTGAAATTCGACTGGTTCGGTTTCATCGCGCTGTCGGTCGGCTTGGCGTCGCTGCAATTGATGCTGGATCGGGGCACCACCAAGGACTGGTTTTCTTCGCCCGAAATCGTGATCGAGGGCATTATCGCCTGCACGTCGCTGTACCTCTTCCTGGTGCACATGTTCACCGCCCCAAAGCCCTTCATTCCGCTGGCCATCTTCAAGGACCGCAATTTTTCCGGTGGCCTGGTGTTGATGTTCGTGATGGGCCTGGTGCTGCTGGCCAGTTCCGCCCTGATGTCGCCGTACCTGCAGAACCTGTCCGGCTATAGCGTAACCCAGACCGGCTTTCTGATGGTGCCGCGCGGATTGGGCGTGATGTTCGCCATGCTGTTCGCCGGGCGCCTGACCATGAAGATGGATCCGCGCTTCCTGATGACACTGGGCGCCACGGCGCTGCTGTGGTCGCTCTGGGACATGACGGAATGGACGCCTTCCATCGGCGTTGGCCAGATTTCGATTGTCACCTTCATTCAGGGCATCGGCATGGGTCTGGTGTTCGTGCCGATGAATCTGGTGGCCTTTGCCACACTTGGCCCGCAATTTCGCACCGATGGCGCGGGGCTGACCAACCTGATGCGCAATATCGGCAGCGCCGTGGGTGTGTCGCTCACCACCACCGTGTTGGCTTCGAGCGTGCAAACCATTCATTCCCAGTTGGCCCATTATGCCAGCCCCTTCAACCGGGCGCTGGGCGTCAACAGCGAATCCATGTTCATGAACCCGGTGATCCCGTTCGGATTGGCCAATCTGAATGGGCTGATCGAATACCGCTCCATGGTTCAGGCTTATGCCAACGATTTTCTTTTCATGTTCTATGTCTCTCTGCCTGTATTTTTCGTGATCTGGATGATGAAACGCCCAGTCTTTGCGGGACAAGCGCCCAAGAAGCCGGACATTGAAGTGGTGGAATAAATGAAACTCGCATTTATCGGTTTGGGCGTGATGGGTTACCCGATGGCGGGCCACCTGAAAAAAGCCGGCCATGAAGTTACGGTCTACAACCGCAATCCGGCCAAGGCGCAGAAATGGGTGGGCGAATATGGTGGCGCCCCCACTTCCAATTGTAAGTCCGCGCCAACGCCGGCCGCTGCCGCCAAGGGGCAGGACATTGTCTTCGCTTGCGTCGGGCGCGATTCCGACCTGCGCGATGTCACCATCGGAAAAGACGGCGCCTTCGAATCCATGGGGAAGGGTGCGCTGTTTGTGGATCACACCACGGCGTCGGCCGGGATCGCGCGCGAATTGTCGGCGGTGGCCCAAAAAGCCGGTTTTGAATTTCTCGACGCGCCGGTTTCGGGCGGCGAAGCCGGCGCGGTGAACGGCAAGCTCACCATCATGTGCGGCGGCAGCGAAGCTTCTTATGCCAAGGCCGAGCCGGTGATGGCGGTTTACGCCAAGCAGTCGCGGCTGATGGGAGACTCTGGCGCAGGCCAGATCACCAAGATGGTGAATCAGGTCTGCATCGCCGGGATGGTGCAGGGCATGGCGGAAGGTTTTTCCTTCGCCCGCGCCGCCGGTCTGGACATCGAAAAAGTGGTGGAGGTGATTTCCAAAGGCGCGGCGCAAAGCTGGCAGATGGAGAACCGCTACAAGACCATGGCGGCGGGCGAGTATAATCTCGGCTTCGCGGTGGAGTGGATGCGCAAGGATCTTTCCATTGTGCTGGATGAGTCGCGCCGCAACGGCGCAAGCATGCCGGTCACGGCGCTGGTGGACCAGTTCTACGCGGAAATTGAGCAGATGGGCGGCAAACGCTGGGATACCTCCAGCCTATTCGCGCGGCAGGAGCGCGCTCGCAACAAATCATAACAATTCGACAAAGTTCAGTACAAGTTCAGCATATGAAGGGCATCACATGAGCAACACATCCAACGATTCGATTTCCCAAAAGCCGGCGCAGCGCGGCCGCACCTCTGGTGACCGGGCGTACCATCACGGCGATCTGCGTAATGGATTGTTGGAAGCCGCTCGTTCCATTCTGGAAGAACAGGATCTCAGCGCGCTGACCTTGCGTGCCGTGGCCCGCCGCGCCGGCGTCAGCCATGCTGCGCCCTATCGTCATTTTCCCAATCACGAAGCCTTGCTGGTGGAATTGGGACTGGAAGGCTTTGCCGAGCTGCGCCAGCACATCGTGGATGCCGGCAAGGTCGGCGGTCCGGAATCGGATCGCATCGCCAACATCGGCGCCGCCTATATGCGCTTCGTCGCCCAGCGCCCTGCGGTGGCGCGGTTGATGTTCGGCCCGCAATTGCCGAACCGAGAAAAATTCCCGGCACTTAGCAATGCCGCCGATGCCGTTGGCGCGGAAATCGGCGCCTCCCTGTCGGACCACAATCTGGGTCTGGCGGTTTGGGCGGCGGTGCATGGTCTTGCCATGCTGGTGCTGGAGAATGTGATTGACCTGGGCCAGCGCCGCGCCGGACTGCATGTGCTGCCGTCGCGGTCGGAAATTCTGCTGCGCAGTCTGTTCTCGACCAAGCGCGATTAGGCCAGCGCTTCTGCTTCTATGCGTTTAATCCATTCGCTCTTGCAAGCGCTGTAGGCCTGCGAGTCGAGCGGGTGCAGGTCGCCGCAGCGTGATTTTTCCATTTCATACTGCTGCGCCAGAGCAGAATGCCGCCGCAAATGATCGCGGAACGCCAGACGCCGTGTGATCTCAGATGTTCCTGCCTCGTAACAATGCAGGTGAATTTTGTGCGCGCCGCCATTATCCCAGGTGCAGTAACGGCGGCCGGGCAGACCAAACTCGCCCCACCAGGCATAACCCAGCGCCTCGATCTGCGGACGTAAGCTATCCCACGCCGCCAGATCGCGCACCACCGGGATGAGATCCAGAATGGGTTTGGCGCGAATGCCGGGAATAGCGGTTGAACCGATGTGATGGACGGACGTAATCACGCCATTGCTGGCGGCCTCAAGGCGCAGTGCTTCCCGCTGTGCCGCGTGTGCCCAATCCGGATTATAAGGCTGGAGTTCCACGCGAGTTGGAATCGGCATGAGAGATGCCTTAGAGCTTGAGCAGCTTCGCCGCTTCCAAAGCAAAATAACTCAGCACACCGCTGGCGCCCGCGCGCTTGAACGCGGTGAGCGATTCCAGAATGGCGCGATCACGGTCCAGCCAGCCCTTTTCAAAGGCGGCCGACAGCATCGCGTACTCACCCGACACCTGATAGGCGAAGGTAGGCACACCGAAGCGTTCCTTCACCCGGTGCACCAGATCCAGATACGGCATGCCAGGCTTGACCATCACCATGTCGGCGCCTTCCTGAAGATCAAGCGCCACTTCGCGCAGGGCTTCATCGCTATTGGCGGGGTCCATCTGATAGCTGCGCTTGTCGCCGCTTTTGAGGCCGGGGGCGCTTTCGACGTGTCGGCTGCCCACCGCTTCACGGAACGGCCCGTAAAAGGCCGACGCATATTTGGCGGCATAGGCCATGATCAGCACATTGTGATGGCCCTTGGCTTCCAGCGCGGCGCGGATGGCCCCGATGCGTCCATCCATCATGTCGGAGGGCGCGATGATGTCACAACCGGCTTCGGCCTGGATCAGCGCCTGCTTCACCAGCACTTCGATGGTGGCGTCGTTATGGACATCGCCGTCACGCACCAATCCGTCATGGCCGTGCGTCGTGTAAGGATCGAGCGCCACATCGCAGAGCACGCCGATCTGCGGCACCGCCAGCTTGATCGCTTTTACGGCGCGGCAGATCAGATTGCCCGGATTGACCGCTTCACGCCCGTCATCGCTTTTCAGCTTGGGGTCGGTGTTGGGAAACAGCGCGATCAGGGGGATGCCCAGGGAAGCTGCTTCTTCCGCCGCCTTCACCGCCAGATCGATCGACAGGCGTTCCACGCCCGGCATGGAGGCGATGGGCTGGCGCTGATTTTCACCGTCCACCACAAACAGCGGCCAGATCAGGTCGGCGGCCGACAGGGTGTTTTCCGCCACCAGCCGGCGCGTCCAGTCATGGCGGCGCAGTCGCCGCATTCGTAGCTGGGGATAGGTGCTCATGCAGCCTCAATATGGTATGGAAGGGCCATGGAGCAAGAGCCGCATATTCTGTTCGAAAAAAGGGGCGCGGTTGGGCTGATTACCCTTAATCGCCCCAAGGCGCTGAACGCCCTGACCCATGGCATGTGCCTGGGCCTGCTGAAAATGCTGCCGGAATGGGCGGCGGATGACGCCATCAAGGCGGTTGCGATCCGCGGCGCAGGCCCCAAAGCTTTCTGCGCCGGCGGCGATATCCGCTTCATGTATGAATCCAACGTCGCCGCCAGCAATGCGGCAGCGAAATTTCTCGCCGATGAATACCGCGCCGATGCGCTGGTGAGCGCATTCCCGAAACCGTATGTCGCGTTGACGCATGGCATTGTGATGGGCGGCGGGGCAGGGGTTTCGATCAATGGGCGCTATCGCTTGGCCGATGAGAGCCTGACCTTCGCGATGCCGGAAACCGGCATCGGCTTTCTTACGGATGTCGGCGCCACCCATTTCCTGGGGCGCTGTCCCGGCGAGATGGGCACCTATCTGGGACTGACGGGCGCGCGCATCGGTCTGGCCGATGCCATGGCGCTCGGGCTTTTCACCCATGCGGTGAAGGCAACGGATTACGACAATATCCTGGCGCGACTGGCGGAAGGCGAACATCTCGATACGGCGATTGCGCCTTTTGTTTTCAAACCGGATTCTCCATCGCTGGAGGCCGAACGCGCCCGCATCGACACGATTTTTTCCGCCGCCTCGGTGGAAACGATTTTGGAACGGCTGGACCGCGATTCCAGCGCTTTCGCCACCGCCACCGCCGCCACGATGCGCAGCCGTTCGCCCTCGGCGCTGAAGTTCATTTTCCGCAGCCTTCGGGAAGCCAAAGGCAGAAATCTTTCCGACTGTCTCAAAATGGAATACCGCGTTGCCTCCCGCGCAGTGATGGCGCACGACTTCCGCGAAGGTGTGCGCGCCACGCTGATCGACCGGGATGGCAAACCGCAATGGCAGCCCGCATCACTGGCCGCTGCAAAAGATAGCGATATTGCTGGCTATTTCGCGTCTCTCGGCGCGCGAGAACTTGCGGTCTGACGCATTCGCATTTTCCGCTTTACCTTTTGTTGTCCATGCGCAGCGAGGTTCCTGGAACTCACGGACAATACGCCACGAATTGCGCGCATTTTACACGCCCTTAATACCTCGCGCCCTAGTCTGATCCCATAACAGGTGGACACCGCAAAAAGCGGGTTGTGTGGGTGTAATATGACGGCGATGGCAAGAACGCGCGCCGCCGAAGTGCTCGAAAGCGCTTCGTCCGTGCGCAAACATTATCTAGAGACGCTCAACCTCGTTGAGCGACTTTATCGACAACTTCTCGACGTGATCAAAGATGAACTGGACCGGCGCGATGAGCGCGAGATCAATTCGGTCCAGGCGCTTCTGCTGTTCAATGTCGGCGACCAGGAACTGACGGCGGGCGAACTGCGCACCCGCGGTCACTATCTCGGTTCCAATGTTTCCTACAATCTCAAGAAGCTGTTGGAGAGCGGTTATATCCACCATGAACGGTCCGAGGCCGACCGCCGTTCGGTTCTGGTGCGCCTGACGCCCAAGGGCGAAGCGGTGCGCGACACGCTGAAGGAACTGTTCGACCGCCACCTTGCCTCGCTGGAAGCGGTGGGCAATGTGGGTGCCGCCGACATGGAAGGCATGAACGTTACCTTGAAGCGCATGGAGCGCTTCTGGATCGACCAGGTCAGGTTCCGCCTGTAAGGGCTTCGGACAGAGTTCTGCGACTCAGCTAACGTGATGGCGATGCTCCACAGCGTCCGCCATCACGCACGCTTTTTCACCGCCCTGGGTTGCGGGCTGGCCGCGTTTGGCGTGACTTTCGCGCTGGGGTTGGAGTTGCCTGTTCCCCTGCTGGCAGGCGGCAACGCTTTTTATGCGATCTTCCTGATCCTCTGCCTGATGATCGCGGGCGATCACAAGCAACTGAAAAAGCGCGCCAAGCAGGAAGATGAGGGGATTGGCGTGGTGATGCTGATCACGCTGGCCACGGCGGGTTTCTTCTGCCTGGCGGTGTTCGAGGTGCTTTCCCACAAGCAGGGCGACTTCAACTTTCCCGCGCTGATCCTGGCGGGAACCGGAGCGTTGCTGGGCTGGTTCGTGCTCAATGTCGTGATGGCTTTTCACTACGCCAATCTCTTCTATTTCGACGATCCGGAAACCCCGGGCAAAGAAGGGCACGACCTGGAGTTTCTCAGTTGCAAGCAACCGGGCACATGGGATTTCTTCTACTTTGCGTTTGTGATCGGCATGACCTGCCAGGTTTCCGATGTGCAGGTGAAAAGCACCACCATGCGCCGCACAGTGCTGGGCCACGGAGTGGCGTCTTTCTTCTTCAACACGGTCTTCATCGCCATGGCGGTGAATGCGGCGGTTTCTCTCGCTGGGTGAATCATCCATGGGGGAGTTGGGCCTGGAGGCGGCTTCATCGAATTCAGAACTTGATAATAGTTCGCAATAGCGAAAACCGTTCAGCCGGCGTTCAGGCGGGAGGGACAAAATAAGGCCGTAAAATCGGGCCTAGATGGAATTAAGGATGGTTCCAGCCAAGTCCCGGCAGCGGTCCGGTAATGTGACAAATTGCGTGAAATCAATCACTTCCCGTGCGATATGCTCGGGTCATAAAAGCAGGCGGGGCAGGTTCGTTCGGTTAAAGGCGTTGGATGTCTTTCTCTTATAAATCCCGGTTCGAAGAAGCGCTTCAGGCAATCCGTCAGGAAGGGCGCTATCGCGTCTTTGCCGATCTCAAGCGCATTCGCGGCCGTTTCCCCCATGCCAACTGGACTGGCGGCAATGGCGAGCGGGAAGTCACCGTCTGGTGCTCCAACGATTATCTCGGCCAGGGCCAGAATCCCGTCGTCCTCGAAGCCATGCACCAGGCCATCGACAAGGCCGGCGCCGGTTCGGGCGGCACCCGCAATATTTCCGGCACCACCCATTACCATGTCGAGCTTGAGGCCGAGCTGGCCGATCTGCATGGCAAGGAAGCGGCGCTGCTGTTCACCTCCGGCTATGTCTCCAATGAGGCGACGCTGGAAACCGTGCAGAAGATCCTGCCGGGCCTGATCATCTTCTCCGACGCCATGAACCATGCCTCCATGATCGCGGGCATCCGCCATGGCGGCTGTGAGCGTCACATCTTCCGCCATAACGATCTGGTTCATCTGGAAGAGCTGCTGCAAGCCGCCGATCCCGCCGCGCCCAAGATGATCGCTTTTGAAAGCGTCTATTCGATGGACGGCGATATCGCCGACCTCAAGGGTCTGGTGGCGCTGGCCAAGAAATACAACTGCATGACCTATCTGGACGAAGTCCATGCGGTGGGCATGTATGGCAAGCGCGGTGGCGGTGTCGCCGAACGTGACGGCGTGATGGGCGAGATCGACATCATCGAAGGCACGCTGGGCAAGGCGTTCGGCGTGATGGGCGGTTATATTGCCGCCGATGCGGTGCTGATCGACGCCATCCGCTCCTATGCCCATGGCTTTATCTTCACCACTTCGCTGCCGCCGGTTCTGGCCGCGGGCGCCCTGGCCAGCGTGCGCTGGCTGAAAGAGCATGACGAGATTCGTCAGCGCCACCAGGAACGCGCCGCCACCTTGAAGCGCCGCTTCACCGAAAAGGGTCTGCCGGTGATGCCGTCGGTCAGCCATATCGTGCCGGTGCTGGTGGGCGACCCCGTCCACTGCAAGCTGATTTCCGACATGCTGCTGGGCGACTATGCCGTCTATGTCCAGCCGATCAATTATCCGACCGTGCCCAAGGGCACCGAGCGCCTGCGCTTCACGCCCACGCCGTTCCATGATGACCAGATGTTCGACCATCTGGTTGGCGTGATGGACAAGCTGTGGGCCCATTGCAACGTCAAGCGCATGGGCGGCGTCGCGGCTTGATCAGCCGCCGGAGCGTCGGCCCGGAAAAGTGCGGCCTCGTGGATTTCCGTAGGCCGCGCGACCATAATAAGCCGTTCGATATCGAACCCGGCCATGACTAAGCGCGAAATCTTCGTTGAGTTTGTTGTGCAGGGAAACGTGGTCAAGGCCACGGCGATTGATCCTGCGTCCGGCATGGAAGCGTCCATTGTCGGCCCGGCCAATGCCGGTCAGGTCGTGCTGGCGGAAGCGGCGCGGCGCAAGCTCGAGTATGTGATGAAGAAGAAAAGCTAGCGCGGCGTTTTGTAGAGCGCGGCGTAGCTGCCAGCATAGAGCGGCGTCAGGCCTTCAGGCGGGGCGGGATTTTCCGGCCGGTCAATCAGCAGCACCGTATCGAAGTCCGCCCGCCAGTCGCGCAGGTAAGGCGCGAACGCCAAAAGCGCCGGCGTCTGCGGTCCCTTGAAGGCATCCCAGTCCAGTGGATCGTAAAGCGGCCGGGCGAGGCCGGCATATTCCGGCCGCACCATCACCGGCTGCTGCACCGGATCGGCGAACAGATTGGGCCAGAAAGCCCGTCGCTCGATCACCAGCAGCGCCGGCAGGTGGCTGTCCAGCCGCTCGGTATCCGGCAAAAGCCGTTCCGGCGTGGCGGCGTCGGTTGTCGGATTTTGGCTGCGCGTTGCGAGCACCCGTGATCCCGGTTCGACCTTCGCGATTGCGGCGCGCAGATCGGCAAGATCATGGCGATGATCCAGCCACGTCGCGCCGGTATAAAGGCTGCGCAGCGCCACCAGGGCGCAAATACCCAGCAGCAGCCAGCGCTCCATGTTGGGCGCAAGGCGAGGGCGCAGGCCGGCGAAAACCAACAGCCCCATCATCAGGGCAAAGTGCACATCAATGAAGGTTCTGCCTTTCAGCGTCACCGGCGCGGCGAGATAGATGACAAACAGAACCGCCAGCGCGATGCGCGTGCCGGGCGCGAATTCCGCATTGCGCCAAATAAAGATCAGCGCCCCCAGTACGATCAGCCCGGTCGCCAGTGTCAGCGGCTTGGCTGTCGTCATGAAGGGCGTGAGCAGATCCCAGAATTTATGCTTGCCGTCCCAGCCGGCCATTGCAGCGTCATGGCCGGAAAGTGGACTGAGCAGATACAGCGCCAGCGCCGGAAGCAGCGCGGCAACAACCAGCGCGGCAGGCCGGAACGCGGCTGTGCGATCTCCTGGGCCCCAATCAGCAAAGCGAACAATGCAACACCGAAAATGTGACAGAGGAAAATCAGGGCGCTGGCAGCAGCGCCCATCAGCACCGCATCACGATCACGTCCCTGTCGCCGCAACCAAAGCCACAATCCCGCCGCCGCGAAGGCCAGGCCCGTGGCCAGCAGGAAATTCACAAAGCCCAGGAAGAAAATGCCGTTGAAGCCGATCAAGCTGACGCCCAGCGGCCAGACCGTCCATTTGCCGAAGGCAGCTTTGGCGTAAAGCAGCGCGCCCAGCACCGGCGCCAGCAGGCTGAGGGCCAGCACAATGCGCCCCGCCACATGCACCGGCAGAAGCTTTACCAGAGCCACGCCCAGCGGATCGAAGCCCAGATTGGGCGTGAGATGCCAGTTGGGCGCATAAAAGTGCGACAGGATGGGGTCATCGGTGTGCCCCAGCACAAACCAGCGCGCCAGCTGATTGGGATAATCCAGCACTGGCGGCACATCCACCAGCAGAAAGGGAATGAGCAACGCCGCAATCAGCGCCGCCAGCCAAAGGGTGTGCGTGGCTCTCAACGGATCAGGCGCGTTTTTTGCGCGCTGGCTTGCCCAGGCCGATCTGCTTGGCGAAGTCGCTGCGCTTGGCGGCATAGTTCGGCGCGGTCATGGGATAATCGGCCGGCAGATTCCATTTGGCGCGATAGGCATCCGGCGTCAGGCCATAACGCGTGCGCAGATAGCGCTTCAGCATTTTCAGTTTTTTGCCGTCTTCCAGGCAGATGATGAAATCGGGCGTGATCGATTTCTTCACCGGCACGGCAGGGACCTTGCCGGTGGGGGCGCGTCCGTCGCCGGTAAAGCCGCCCAGGGTGGCGTGCACGCTCTTGATCAGCGTGGGCAGGTCGGCCGCCGCCACCTCGTTCTTGCTGACGTAAGCGGAGACGATTTCCGTCACCTGTTTGAGGATTTCTTCTTCTGATTTCTGGTCCATGGCCGGTCTTTACTGGGCTTAGTCTGTCCTATTCTACCGATTCCTTGTATTTTTCCAGTAAAAGCCGCAATTTTTTGTGGAATCCCCCAAAACCCAGACTTTCCGCGCCCGTGGCTGGGCGCTGACGCGAGGCGTTTGGCGCGCTAGATTTGGTGGCGGGGAAGGGGTAAATCGCCATTCCTGCCGTGGCCGCCTAGATGTCACGGATCACGCGAAAACGAGGTGGGTATGTCAGCGGTAGCCAATGCTCCCGGAAATTCCGGTTTTTTCAGCAAGAGCTTGAGCCAGGCCGATCCTGACGTCGCGCGCTCCATTTCCGATGAGCTGGGCCGCCAGAAGGACAAGATCGAGCTGATCGCGTCCGAGAACATCGTCTCCAGGGCGGTGCTGGAAGCGCAAGGTTCGGTGCTGACCAACAAGTATGCCGAAGGCTATCCCGGCAAGCGCTATTACGGCGGCTGCGAATATGTCGATGTCACCGAGCAACTGGCGATCGATCGCGCCTGTCAGTTGTTCGGTTGCTCTTACGCCAACGTGCAGCCCCATTCCGGCGCCAACGCCAACCAGGAAGTTTTCTATGCCCTGCTGCAGCCGGGCGACGCTTTCATGGGCCTGGACCTTGCGGCGGGCGGACATCTCACCCACGGCCATCCCGCCAACTATTCTGGCAAATGGTTCAAGCCGATCTCGTACACGGTGCGCAAAGACGATCAGCGCATCGACATGGATCAGGTCGCAGCCCTGGCCCGTGAGCACAAGCCCAAGCTGATCCTGGCCGGTGGTTCGGCCTATGCCCGCCAGATCGACTTCGCCGCCTTCCGCAAAATCGCCGATGAGATCGGCGCCTATTTCATGGTGGACATGGCGCACTTCGCCGGTCTGGTGGCGGGCGACGCCCATCCCAGCCCCTTGCCGCATGCCCATGTCGTGACAACCACCACGCACAAGACTTTGCGCGGTCCTCGCGGCGGCATGATCCTTTCCAACGATGCGGATCTGGGCAAGAAATTCAATTCCGCCGTGTTCCCCGGCCTGCAGGGCGGCCCCTTGATGCATGTCATCGCCGCCAAGGCGGTGGCGTTCGGTGAAGCGCTCAAGCCGGAATTCAAGACCTATGCGAAGAACGTGATCGAAAACGCCAAGGCGCTGGCCGAGGTTCTCAAGTCGAGCGGCCTCGACATCGTCACCGGCGGCACCGACACCCATCTGATGCTGGTGGATCTGCGCCCCAAGGGCGCCAAGGGCCGCCCCACCGAGCATGCGCTGGATCGCGCCAGTATCACCTGCAACAAGAATGCCGTGCCTTTCGACACCGAAAAAGCGATCATCACCTCGGGCATCCGCCTGGGTTCACCGGCCGGCACCACGCGCGGTTTCGGCACCGCCGAATTCCGCGAGATCGGCAAGCTGATCGTGGAAGTGGTAGACGCCGTCGCCAAAAACGAAGAGGGTGACGCGCAGGTCGAGCAGAGCGTGGCGCGCCGCGTCAAGGAATTGTGCGACCGTTTTCCGATTTACGCGTGAGGACCTGACATGCGCTGCCCTTTTTGCCAGCACGACGACAGCCAGGTGAAGGACAGCCGTCCTTCCGAGGATAATTCCGCCATCCGCCGCCGCCGTCACTGCCCGGAATGCGGTGGCCGCTTCACCACGTTTGAACGGGTGCAGCTGCGCGAATTGATCGTGGTGAAGAAGAGTGGCCGACGCGAGTCCTTCGACCGCGACAAGCTGGAACGTTCGATCAATCATGCCCTGCGCAAGCGCCCGGTGGAGCGCGAGCGGGTTGACCGCATGATCACCGGCATTGTCCGCCGCCTGGAATCCATGGGCGAGAATGAAATTCCCGCGAACATGATCGGTGAGCTGGTGATGCAGGCCCTGGCCAGCCTGGACAAGGTGGCTTACGTCCGCTTTGCGTCTGTCTATCGCAATTTCCGCGAGACCCGCGACTTTGAAGCGCTGATCGGTGAGCTAGAGGGCGAAGACAAACCTTCATGAGCGGTAGAGCGTCATGAAAGTTCTGGTTGTCGAATCCCGCTATCACGAAGCTGTCTCCGACGCTCTGGCGGATGGCGCCACTGCGGCGCTGGAAAAGGGCGGCGCGCAGTTCGAGCGTATTTCCGTGCCCGGCGCGCTGGAGATTCCGCCTGCCATCGCCTTGGCCGCCGCGTCCCGCCGTTATGACGGCTATATTGGCCTGGGCTGCGTGATCCGCAGCGGCTCTTTTCATTTTGAGATAATCGCCGCCGAAAGTGCGCACGGGCTCATGCGGCTGGGCATCGAGCAGAAGCTTTGCATCGGCAACGGTATCCTGGCCTGTGAAAATGAAGGCGAGGCGCTTCGGCTGGCGGACTTTGCCCGGGGCGATGCCGGCGGTGAAGCGGCGCGTGCCTGCCTGACCCTGATGCAATGGCGCGCGCGCCTGGGAGCAATGTCATGAGTACCGATGCCGCCGCCCGTAGAGCCGCCCGCATGGCCGCGGTGCAGGCGCTTTACCAGATGGAATTGTCCGGCGGCGGCGCCGAGGAAGTGGCCGAAGAGTTCATCGCCCACCGCTTTGACGAATTTTCCGAGACCAAGCCGGATGCGGAGTTTTTTTCCGCCATCGTCACGGGCGTACCGGTGCATCAGGTCGAGATTGACCGCGCCATTGCCGCCTGCCTGTCCGAAAAATGGACCATGACGCGCATCGACTCTATCCTGCGCGCCATTTTGCGCGGCGCCTGTTTTGAATTGATCGGCCGGCGCGATGTTCCGGCCAAGGTGGTGATTGACGAATATGTCGCCATCGCCCGGGATTTCTTCGCCGGTGACGAACCGGGCTTTGTGAACGGCGCGCTGGACACCATTGCGCGCCGCAAACGGGCCAAAGAATTCGGGCTGCCGACACCTGAAGGTGAGTTGGATTTCTGATAAGCTTATTTGATGGTCGCATTTGCTACGGAAAACCGCTTACACTTTTCCGGCAAATGCTCCGGGGGCCGATGAACGAATTCGAAATCATCGCCGAGATCTTCGCGCCGCTGGCTTCAGACCCCGGCGCGTTCGGGTTGAAGGATGACGCCGCGGCGATTGCCGCGCGGCCCGGTTTCGATCTCATCGTCACCACCGACCAGATCACGGAAGGCAAAGACTTCTTCGCTTTCGATCCGGCGGCCCAGATTGCGCAAAAAGCGCTGCGCGTGAATCTGTCCGATCTCGCCGCCAAAGGGGCGAAGCCGGAATTTTATCTGCTGGCGCTCACGCTGCCCGGCGGCTTTACCCGCGAATGGCTGGAAAATTTCGCCGCCGGTTTGAAAACCGACCAGGACCGCTTCGGCATTTCGCTGTTGGGCGGCGATACCTCCAGAGGCGAAATTCTTTCCATCACCGTCACCGCCTTCGGATTTATACCTGCGGGCAAGATGATCAAGCGCGCGGGCGCACGGGCAGGGGATGCGGTCTATGTCACCGGCACCATCGGCGACAGCGGCGGGGGGCTGGCCATTTTTCGCCGTGAAAAACACACGCTCAGCGAGCTGGACCGCGATCATCTGATAGGGCGCTACCGGGTGCCCGAGCCGCCGGTGACATTCGGCGCCAGCTTGCGCGATCTGGCGTATGCGTCGGTGGATGTGTCGGACGGGTTGATCGCCGATCTTGGCCATATCGCGTCGGCGTCCGGTGTGCACATCGCAGTCGAAGCCGAGCGCATTCCGCGTTCCACATCGCTGCGCGCTTTCTGGGGTGACGAGATCGAAGCCATTTCACGCGCCGCGACAGCGGGCGATGATTATCAGATCGCCTTTACCGCACCGGCCGGCCTGGACGGCCCATTCACCCGCATTGGCACGGTCAGCGCGGGCGAGGGCGTTGAACTGATCCATCAGGGTCAGCCTGTGCCCGTTCAAAAGCCCGGCTATCGGCACTTTTAACCCGCTCCCCCTTGCGCGAAGCGCATAAGGCGGAGGGGGCAATTAAGTACTTATTAGGTATAATTCGTCAGCTTTGGCCCATGCGCCACATGCTGACCGCCCTGGCTTTGCTTGCCTTCACCGCACCCGCTTTCGCGGCGGAGGAGAAAGCTGAGAAGGCCGAGAAAACAGAGCATGGCGAAAAAGACGCCAAGGGCGGCAAGCCCGGCACCAATGTCGATATGCCGTATCTGATGGCGCCGATGATGGGCGCGGACGGCAAGTTGTCTGGTTACGCCTATATCTCCAGCCGCCTGACTGCGGCTTCCGACACGATGGCCCTGTCGGTGCGTGAACGCATCGCCTTTATACAGGACGTTTTTGTGCGCGATGTGAACACGCACAGCGTTGCCAAATCCGACGACGCCGAGAGCGTAGACCAGCATGCGCTGGAGCAACGCCTATTGGCCGACGCCAGGAAAGTGATGGGCCCCGGCAAGGTGGTTTCCATCGCCCTGGTCCAGGTCCAGATCGCGCTGCTTCATCCCACCGAGACCCCGATGCTGCACGCGCCCAATCCCAACGAGTTGGCGCTGCAGCATGATTCGGCGGAAAAACCCGCGGAATCCAAGAAGCACGGCGGTTAGAGCAAGCTCTAAACCGGTCATTTTGTCTCAAAAGTGCGGTTGCCTGAGGCACGGGTTTTTGCCAGATTCTCGCCGCCCTTGAAGCGGTTCGTACCAAACCGGCCATGGGGATCGGCGTTGCCGGTTCCGCGTGCGAATGGGACCGAAAGCCCCGACCCACATTTCTTACTTCTCGAAGGGGTCCCCCAATGAATTCGAATCTACTGCTCATCCTGCTCAGCGGCCTGTTGGCCCTGGCCTATGGCGGATGGACCATCCGCTCGGTCCTGAGCCTTTCCGCCGGCAATGCCCGGATGCAGGAAATCGCTGCCGCCATTCAGGAAGGCGCGCGCGCCTACCTCAATCGCCAATACACCACCATCGCCATCGTCGGCGTGGTGATCTTCGTGCTCGCCTGCTGGTTCCTGGGCTGGCAACTCGGCCTTGGCTTCCTGATCGGTGCGGTCCTGTCGGGCCTGGCCGGTTATGTCGGCATGTTCGTTTCGGTGCGCGCCAATGTGCGCACCACCGAAGCCTCGCGTTCCGGTCTTGCGGCCGGTCTGTCGGTCGCGTTCCGCGCCGGCGCCGTCACCGGCATGCTGGTGGTGGGTCTGGGTCTGCTGGGCGTGGCGGGTTACTACTACATCCTCACCAACGTGATGGGTCTGTCGCTCGACAGCCCGGAACAGAGCCGCATCATCGTGGACTCGCTGGTCGGTCTTTCCTTCGGCGCTTCGCTGATCTCCATCTTCGCCCGTCTCGGTGGCGGCATCTTTACAAAGGGTGCTGACGTCGGCGGCGACATGGTGGGCAAGGTTGAAGCTGGTATTCCCGAAGATGACCCGCGTAATCCGGCGACCATCGCCGATAACGTGGGCGACAATGTCGGCGACTGCGCCGGCATGGCGGCCGACTTGTTCGAAACCTTCGCGGTGACCACGGTTGCCACCATGGTGCTGGCCTCGATCTATTTCAGCGGCGCTTTGAAGGCTCAGCTGATGATCTATCCGCTGGCTATCGCCGCTATGAGCATCGTGACCTCGATCATCGGCACCTTCTTTGTCCGTCTGGGGGCGTCCAACAACATCATGGGCGCGCTCTATAAGGGCGTGATCGCCACGGTGGTTCTGTCGCTGATCGGTCTGTATCCGTTGACCGACGCGCTTGTCGGCATCAACAGCACCATCTCCAGCGGCGGCATGACCTATACCGGCATGACGCTGTTCTGGTGCGGCGTGGTCGGCCTGGCTGTTACCGGCGCGCTGATCGTGATCACGGAATACTATACCGGCACCAATTTCCGCCCGGTGCAGTCGATCGCGAAATCCTCGGTCACCGGTCACGGCACCAACGTGATCCAGGGTCTGGCGATCTCAATGGAATCCACGGCGCCGGTGGCGCTGGTGATTTGCGTCGGCATCATCGTGACCTATTTGATGGCGGGCCTGTTCGGCATCGCCATCGCGGTCAGCACGATGCTGTCGCTGGCGGGCATGGTCGTGGCGCTCGACGCGTTCGGTCCGGTCACCGACAATGCCGGCGGTATCGCCGAAATGGCGGGTCTGGAAGGCGATGTGCGCAAGACCACCGATGCGCTGGACGCGGTCGGCAACACCACCAAGGCGGTGACCAAGGGCTATGCCATTGGTTCGGCCGGTCTTGGCGCGCTGGTGCTGTTTGCCGCCTACACCCAGGACCTGAAGTATTTCGCCGCCCAGGGCTCTGGCTACTTCGCCGACCTGGTGCAGCCGACCTTCAGCCTGTCCGATCCCTGGGTCGTGGTCGGTCTGCTGTTCGGCGGTTTGCTGCCCTACCTGTTCGGCGGCATGGCGATGACCGCCGTGGGCCGTGCGGCCGGTTCGGTCGTGGAAGAAGTGCGCAAGCAGTTCCGCGAAATGCCGGGCATCATGCAGGGCACGCAAAAGCCCAACTATGCCCGCGCTGTGGACCTGCTCACCAAGGCTGCCATCAAGGAGATGATTATCCCCTCGATGCTGCCGGTGTTCTCGCCTATCGTGCTGTTCATTCTGGTGAACACGATTGCGGGCAAGACTGCTGCGTTCAACGCTGTCGGTGCCATGCTGATGGGTGTGATCGTCACCGGCCTGTTCGTGGCGATCTCCATGACCTCGGGCGGCGGCGCCTGGGATAATGCCAAGAAGTACATCGAAGACGGCCATCACGGCGGCAAGGGCTCTGACGCCCACAAGGCCGCAGTGACGGGCGACACGGTTGGCGATCCCTACAAGGACACCGCTGGCCCGGCCGTCAATCCGATGATCAAGATCACCAACATCGTGGCGCTGCTGTTGCTCGCCACCCTGGCCCATCTGGGTTGATCTGAATCAACGTCAAAAAAGAAAGCGCGGACCGCAAGGTCCGCGCTTTTTTGTTTGCGCTTTATTCTGAAAGACCGGCGCTACGGAGCGCCGCCACCGGGATTGCCCTGAATCATTCCGTTACTTTGCGCAGGCGTGGCGTTCAGCAGCTGCTGCAGGAAGGTCAGCTCGCGGCCGCGCGACGGGGTGGTGCGGTCTTCCAGGGTGATGACGTGGCTCTGGGCCAGGGAATAGTGCCGGGTCGAGGTGACCTTGCCGTCCTTGTCGAAATAGATCGCCAGGATGGAGCGTTGCTGCACCGTGGGGGTGAAGAAGGCGACCTGTTTCTCGGTCTGGGAAATGTAGTACCAGGCGTCGCCGCCGAAGGTGGCGGTGGTGGAGGCATAACCCAGCTTGGATTGGATGCTGGTCTTGGTGTCCGCCCCATTCTTGATGCCGGAGACAAGTTCCTTGTCTTCCATATAGCCGCGCTGGCTGACCACCGGGGTACAGGCAATCAGAAGGGCTGCGGCGCCAATAAGAAGAATTTTATAGGACATATCCCTGTGCTAGCCTTGGGCCTTCCCGGTTGCAAGTCTATCCCGCGCGAAAGCTCTGTTGCATGTTGAATTTGTTAGGAAAATCGGCCGCCCGCAAGGAGCAGGGACGGGTCCTGGAACAGGCGCTGACAGGGCGGGCCCTGTCGCCGGTACTTTTCAAGGCCTTCGGCATTCCCGACACCATAGACGGCCGCTTTGACGCCATTGCGCTGCATGGCTGGCTGGCGCTGACGCGGTTGAAAGCCACGGGCCAGGACGAAGCGGCCCAGGATCTGACCGACGCGCTGTTCATCGGCTTTGACGAAGCTTTGCGGCAGCAGGGCGTCAGCGACATGGGGATGGGCCGGCGGATGAAGGCCTTGGCCAATGCTTTTTATGGCCGGCTTTCGGTCTATGGCGCGGCGCAGAACGAGGAGCAGTTGGCCCAAGCACTGGCGCGCAATGTCTGGCGCGGCGCCGCTGTTGACGCGCGGGCGAGGGCGCTTGCAGCGTATGTCGAAAAGGCCCGTGCCGCGCTGACGCATGCGCCGGAAGGAACTTTCGATTTCGGAAATCTCTCATGATCTCGAAAATCTACAATTTGGGCCGGCTGGGCCAGGCCGGCGATGACGTCAGCATCGAAGCCAACGACGAAGAGCGCGCCGCCATCGCCAAAGAAGTGGGCGTGCTGGCCGTGCCGAAATTCGGCGCCCGCGTGACCGTCAAGAAAACAGGCCCCAACCATTTCACGCTTGGCTTTCATCTGTCGGCGGAAATCGTGCAGGCCTGCGTGGTGACTCTGGAGCCGCTGGTGGCGCGAATCGAAAAAGACTTCACCCGGGATTTGCATCTGGCGCCCTATCTGCGCCGCACGGCGGAGAAGGAAATCGTGCTCGACGCCAGCGAAGACGATGCCCCGGAGGAGATTGAAAGCCCGCATTACGAGCTGACGGGGCCCCTGATGGAGGAGTTTGTGCTGGCGATTGCCCCCTATCCCAGGGCCCCCGGCGTCGAGTTTCAGGCTCCGGAAGGCCTCAATGCCAAGCTGGAAAGCCCCTTTGCCGTGCTTAAGGGGTTGAAATCAGGCGGTTAATCAGGCCGTTTGCCTGCATTTGGCAGGGATTTTGGCTTGTCTGAGGCCCTCTTTTCCTGCTACCCACCCCGCCTTGCTTTGCGTCGGCTCTCTCGGACCCGCGCTTTTTAGGAGAAAACCCGCCATGGCGGTCCCGAAACGAAAAACCTCGCCGTCGCGCCGCAATATGCGCCGCTCGCATCACGCTCTGGTGGTCAATGCGCATGCCGATTGCCCGAAGTGCGGCGAACCCAAGCGCCCGCACCACATCTGTGGCTCCTGCGGCCATTATTCTGACCGCGAAGTGGTGAAAGCCAAGAGTTAACCCCTTATTCTGAACTCAGAAGGGGTGCTCTTTGGCGCGCGAATTAATCGTCTCGATTGACGCAATGGGTGGTGATGCCGGACCCGGCATCGTCATCAGTGCGCTTTTGCGCGTGATCCAGCGTCATCCCACCGTCCGCTTTATCCTGTCTGGCGATGAGGTGGTGCTGAACGAACTTCTCGCCAAACACAGCAAGCTGCGCGAGCGGGTTTGCGTCCGCCATGCCTCCGAACGCGTGGCGATGGAAGACAAGCCCAGCCATGTGCTGCGCCGTGGCCAGAACACCTCGATGTGGAAAGCCATCGAGTGCGTCAAGAACAAGGAAGCCGAAGTCGCGGTGTCGGCCGGCAACACCGGCGCCCTGATGGCGCTGGCCATGTTCCAGCTTCGCACCATCGAAAATATCTCGCGCCCCGCCATCGCATCGATCTGGCCCACCTTGCGCGGCCAGAGCGTGGTGCTGGATTGCGGCGCCAATGTCAGCGCCACCGCCGAGCAGCTGGTGGAATTCGCCATCATGGGCGAAGCCTTTGCGCACGTCATTCTGGGGCTGGAAAAGCCCACAGTGGGCCTTCTCAATGTCGGCACCGAAGATCAGAAGGGCAATGACGGCGTCAAGGAAGCCGCCAACATTCTCAAGAACAGCAACCTGCCGCTTTCCTATCATGGCTTCATCGAAGGCAATGACATCGCCGAAGGCACTGTGGATGTGGTGGTGACCGACGGCTTCACCGGCAATATTGCGCTCAAGACCGCCGAAGGCACCGCCAAGCTTGTGGGCCAGTTTCTCAAACGCTCATTGACCCGCTCGCTGTCGGGCCGCATCGGTGCGCTGATCGCGTCCGGCGCGCTGGCGGCGTTGCGCCGCCGCCTGGATCCGCGCGCCGCCAATGGCGGTATTTTCCTGGGGTTAGGCGGCGTGGTGGTCAAAAGCCATGGCGGCACCGATGCCATCGGCTTCGCCGCGGCGGTGGACATGGCCATCACCATGGCGCGCGCCGACATCAACAGCCGTATCAGCGCCGACCGCGCCCGTTTGCGCCTGCCGGAAGAGACGGCGGCATCGTGATTCGCACCCGCGTCCTGGGAATCGGTGCTCATCTTCCCGCCAACATCGTCACCAATGACGATCTGGCCAAGAAGGTCGAAACCTCCGACGAATGGATTCGCACCCGCACCGGCATCCGCGAACGGCGGATCGTGGCGGAGGGCGAAAAGACGTCCGACCTGGCGCTGGGCGCGGCGCGCGCCGCGCTGCATGATGCCGGCATTGATGCGGGCGAACTGGATCTCGTCATCTGCTGCACCACCACGCCGGATGAAACCTTTCCCTCCACCGCCACGATGGTGCAGTCGCGGCTGGGCATGACGCGCGGCGCGGCGTTCGATCTGCAGGCTGTTTGTTCCGGCTTCATCTATGGCCTGTCCGTGGCCGACAACATGATCCGTGGCGGCCAGGCGCATACGGTCCTTGTGATCGGCGCCGAAAGCATGAGCCGCCTGTTGGACTGGAACGACCGCACCACCTGCGTGCTGTTCGGCGACGGCGCCGGGGCGTTGGTGCTGCAAGGTTATGACGCCAAGGGCGACAATTCCGACCAGGGCATTCTCAACACCCGCCTGTTCTCCGACGGCAGGCTGCACGACATGCTTTATACGGACGGCGGCCCGTCCTCGACCCGCACCACCGGCTTCCTGCGCATGCAGGGCAAGGAAGTCTTTCGCCACGCCGTCACCAATATCGCAGAGGCCATCCAGGCCTCGGCGGATGCGGCCGGCATCCCCGTGGCCGATATCGATTGGTTCGTGCCCCACCAGGCCAACCAGCGCATCCTGGACGGGACGGCCAAGAAGCTGGGCATACCCGCTGAAAAGGTGGTCTCCACCGTGGCCGTCCATGGCAACACTTCAGCGGCTTCCGTGCCCCTGGCCCTGGAAGTGGCTGTCCGGGATGGGCGGGTCAAAAAGGGCGACCTGGTCCTGTTGGAGGCCATGGGCGGGGGCTTCACCTGGGGCGCCGCCCTCATCAGGTGGTGACACTTTAAGCTGCCCGGCCAAGTTACTGATATTGACGGCAAATCGGCCCTAGCCTAGTTTTCCACAGGCTAAAGAGAGTCGAGGGGCTTATGACGACCGACACATTAACACGCGCTGATCTGACCGAAGCGGTGTTCCAGGCCGTGGGCCTTTCCCGCACCGACTCCGCCCAGATGGTTGAAGACATGCTGGAAGAAGTGTGCGGCGCGCTCGCCAAGGGCGAGACGGTGAAGCTGTCTTCCTTTGGAACTTTCGCAGTGCGCCAGAAATCCCAGCGCATGGGCCGCAATCCCAAGACCGGCGATGAAGTGCCGATCGCGCCCCGCCGCGTGCTGGTGTTCCGTCCCAGCCATGTGCTGAAGGCGGTGATCAACGGCCAGACACCGTCGCCCGAAAAAGAGGACTAAGATTTGTCGTCTGCTGCGTTCGCCGTTCCGATCAAATCGCCGGATGCTTTCCGGACCATCAGCGAAGTCGCGATTGATCTGGACGTGCCGCAGCATGTGCTGCGTTTCTGGGAAAGCCGCTTCGTTCAGATCAAGCCGGTAAAGCGCGCCGGTGGCCGCCGCTTCTATCGTCCTGAAGACGTGGACTTGCTGCGCGGTATTCGCGCGCTGTTGTACGCCGACGGCCTTACCACTCGTGGTGTCCAGAAGGTTTTGAAGGAGCGGGGCCTGCGCCATGTCGCCGGCATCGGCCGCGGTGCCGAGCCCGAAGCCATGGCGCCCCAGCCCCTGGTGATCGAAAAAATCGTCTATGTGGAGAAGGCTGCACCCGAACCGGAACCGGTTGTCGTGCGCGCGCCTGCGCCCAAGAAAAAGCCGACCCATCTGCGCGCCGTGCCTGCGCCGATGTCGCTGCCTTTCTTTGAGGAAACGAAAAAGGAAGCGCCGGTTGCCGCCGCTGCGCCGCAGATTGTCGTGCCCGGCCTGGAAGCCGAAGAGCGCGCCAAGCTCAGAGATCTTCTGGACGAGCTTGAAGGCCTGAAAGAACGCCTTCGTCAGGCTCGCCGCTAAGGCTACATCTCTCCATGTATACTCCATGGCCGGGTTAAACCCAGCCATCCAACTTTATAGCCGTCAATCCAAGTTGGATGGGCGGGTCAAGCCCGCCCATGGTGATGGTGCCTGGAGTCTACATATCCGTGCTGTGTGCTTCCGGCCCGAAGTACAGCAGCAGGATCACGGCCGCCGCCGCACAGAAGGCCACCGACGCCATGGCGACCCCATAGCTGTACTGTTCGGCAATGGTGGCCTGCAGCGGCAGGTTCACCGAGGATAGCAGATTGCCCAGTTGATAGACGGTGCCGGGAAAGGTGCCGCGCGCCGCGCGCGGCGACAGCTCGTTGAGATGCACCGGCACGCAGCTCCAGGCACCCTGATTGAAGAACTGCATCAGGAAAGCGCCCAGGATCAGCATCGAAATGTCGCTGGAGAAGGCCCAGACATAGATCACCAGGATCGAAACCAGGCATGAGCTGATCATGGTCCGGCGCCGTCCGAAGCGCTGGCTCATTGTGCCGAAGATAAAGCAGCCCAGAATGGCGCCGATATTGGCGATGACATTGATGGTGCCGACCATGCCCGGTGCCAGGCCGTGCTGGCGCTGCAGGAAGGTGGGGTAAATATCCTGCGTGCCGTGGCTGTAGAACGTGAAAGCGGTCATCAGCAGGATGGCATAGATCGCCAGCTTCCAGTTTTCGCTCAGTACCTGGAGGATGGACGGCTTCTTTTCGCCCTTATTGAAGACGGGCGATTCCGGCACTGCCGCCAGGATGAAAGGGATCAGGATGATGGCAGGCACGATGCCGATCATGAACATGCCGCGCCAGCCGATGGTGGTGAAGAACAGGCCATAGACCGTGGCGGCCAGAAGATTGCCTGTGGAATAGCCCGACTGCAGCAGGCCGGAGACCACGCCGCGCGCTTCCTTTTTGATACTCTCCATCGCCAGGGATGAACTGATGCCCCAGATGCCGCCCATGCCGACGCCGAATAAAGCGCGGATCAGCAGCAGGCCGGCGACACTGGGGGCGAAGGCGGTGGCGAAGCTGAGCAGGGAATAGACGCCGATATTGACCATCAGCACCGGGCGGCGGCCGTAATGGTCGGCCAGCCGGCCGAACAGGAAAGCGCCCAACGGGCGCACGGCCAGGGTGATGGTGGTGGCAAAAGCGATGGTGGTGATGGTGGTGGCGAACCCGGCCGCCAGATCCTTGATGACATAGATCAGCAGGAAGAAATCGAACGCATCCAGGGTCCAGGCCAGATAAGAGGCCGCGACCGTGCGTTTTTGAGCGGGCGTCCAGCCCCTGACCGCTTCCATGCTTCCCCCGAGGACAATTGCCCGACCTTAGGTCGCCCCGTCCGATAACGCAAAGCAGACCCGCGTTTTTCGACGAGCTTGCTCGATTCGGGTTGCCCTCCATATGATCGGCCATGACCGCGCAACTTCTTCTCAGCCGCGCCGTTCCGCTGCACCAGGCCGGCAAGCTGGTCGAAGCGGCGGAGCTGTATCGCCAGGCCATCGCGATGGATCAGCGGAATTTCCACGCCCGCTATCTGCTGGCCGCGCTCAATCACCAGCAGCATCATATTCCTGAAGCGCTGGCCCAGATCGAAGCCGCGCTGGCGATCAATCCCAATGCGCCCGAAGCGGTGATGCTGTCCGGCGTGCTGCTGAAAGCCTCAAACCGCGCCCATGAAGCGGTGGCGCGTCTGGAAAAGGCGGTGGCGATCAACCCCCGTTATGGCGAGGGCTGGCACCATCTGGGCACCACGCTTCTGGATATCGGGCGGGCAGGGGATGCGCTGATGGCGTTCGACAAGCTGGTGGCGATCGAGCCCCGCAGCGAAGGGGCGCATTACAATCGCGGCCTGGCGCTGCAGGCGCTGGAGCGGTCGGGCGAAGCGCTGGCTTCCTATCGCCAGGCCTTGAGCATCCGGCCGGATCTGAACGCGGCGCGCTACAATATCGGCGTGCTGCTGGCCAATCTGCGCGAAAACCTGGAGGAAGCGCTCGGGCATTTTGATGCCGTGCTGGCGCGCGAGCCTCGCAATGAAAAAGCATGGACCGGCCGCGCCAAGGCGCTGTCGGCGATGAAGCGCTATGGCGAAGCGTTGGAAAGCGCCGAGCGGGCGCTGGCGATCAATCCCGATTATGTTCCGGCCCTGTCCATTCGCAGCAGCGTGCTGCTGGAAAGCAACCGGTTGGCGGAAGCCATGGCCAGCTTCATGCGCCATGCCGAGCTGGCGCACAGGCCCGACGACGCATCCGCTTTTGCGCACAAGCAGCGTCACGACCAGGAACAGCGCGACCATCTGGCGGCCAAGGGCGTGACGCTGCCCAAGACTTTTTATGCGGGTGAGGGCGCGCGCATCAAAGGCCCCGCCATCAATCCCATGAATGTGGAATCCGCCAGCCGCGAATGGCGGGAGAGCAAGCCGCAAGTGGTGGTGATTGATAATCTTCTCACCGGCGAGGCGCTGACGCGGCTGCGCGAATACTGCCTGGATTCCACCATGTGGCAGCGCCAATATGACCGCGGCTACCTGGGCGCGATGCCGGAGAGCGGCTTTGCCGCGCCACTGCTGGCGCAGATCGCCGAAGAATTGCAGGGCACCTTTCCGGCAATCTTCGAGGATCATGCCCTGCGTTATCTGTGGGGCTTCAAATATGACAGCAGCCTGGAAGGCATCAAAATCCATGCCGACTTTGCCGCCGTGAATGTTAATTTCTGGATCACGCCGGACGACGCCAACCTGGACAAGGAACATGGCGGGCTGGTGATCTGGGATGTCAGCGCGCCGCTGGACTGGGATTTCGCACAGTACAATGCCGATGAGGATGCGATGCGCGCTTTCCTGAAGCGGGAAGGGGCCAAATCCATCACCGTGCCCCATCGCTGCAACCGGGCGGTGATTTTCGATTCAGACCTGTTCCATGAAACCGACCGGATCCGCTTCAAGCCCGGTTATGAAAATCGCCGCATCAATGTGACCATGCTGTATGGGCGGCGCAAATCCGAAGGCACATAAAAACTCGTTGGGGGGAAATTGCCATGACCAAATATCGCGCCGTGTTGAGCCTGATCCTGATCGCGCCGGTTCTTTTGGGCTGCAGCGGCAAGCCCACCACCTACACCGTCAAGATCGAACAAAAGGGCGCGGACGGCGCCACCGTCAGCGACGGCTTTGAAAATTACGTCAACGGCGTCTGCAATACGGCGGAAGGCGGCGGACTCCAGGCGCATGAAGTGACCGGCGCGGGGAATTTCACGGCGTCGTTTGAGGGCACGTTCATTTCCTGCACCGTCAACGCCAAGAACGCATTCAATTCCATCACCATGACCATCACCAAAGCGGATGGGTCTGTGGTGGGCACGCAGACCGTCAAGGGAACGGGCGCGGTGGTTGTGACGGGTAGTTAAGAGCGCTGTCGCGCTGGTTCTTGGCATTTATAAGCGCCCGCTCTGCGGGCGCTTATAAATGGTCGGAGCGACAGGATTTGAACCTGCGACCCTTCGCCCCCCAGGCGAATGCTCTACCAGGCTGAGCCACGCTCCGACATTCAGAACTCTGAGGCTGAAAAACCTCGGGGGCGCGGAATATAGGGGGGTGACCGGGGGGCGGGCAAGCCTCTGGAAGCACTGTTTTTCCCCTTATTTCCGGGCAGATGCATGGAAAAGGGCGATGGTCTAAATAGGCACCATGTCGCAACGCGGCCAATCCACCTTGGATCAGATCGTCACCGCCCACGCGCAAGGCGACTTGGCGCGTGCCGAAATACTGTGCCGGCAGATGCTGGTGGCGGAGCCCGGCAACTTTCAAGCCTGGTACATGCTGGCGGGATTGAGCTTCCAGCAGCAGCGCGGACCGGAAACTCTGATGGCGATTGAAAAGGCGCTGGCGCTCAATCCCAAATCCGCCGAAGCGCATAATCTGAACGGTGCGGTGCTGCGCGCCCTGGGCCGCAGCGAAGAGGCGCTGAAAAGTTTCAGCGCCGCGATCAAGCTTCAGCCCGGCAATGCCGATCTGTGGCTGAACCGTTCTTCCGTGCTGGGCGACATGGGCCGCACGGATGATGCGCTGGCCGATGTCGATAAGGCCTTGAAGCTGCGCCCCACGGCGCAAAGCTGGAACAATCGCGGTGCGGCGCTGCGCGCGCTCAAGCGTCCCGATGATGCACTGAAGAGTTTTGAAAAGGCGCTGGCGCTGGAGCCTGGTTACATCCAGGCGATGCGCAACATCGCAGCGGTGAAAACCGAAAATTTCCGGGTTGCCGAAGGGCTGGACGATTACGCGCGCCAGGCAAAGCTGGCCTATGGCGGCGCGCCCATCCGGGAAGAGCATTGGGAGCTGCCGCAGAAACAGCGCCATGACGCCGAACAGAAAGCCTGGCTGGCGGAACGTGGTATCCAGACGCTGTTCTATCTGGATGCCGGCGCACGCGTGCCGGGATCGGCGGTCAATCCGCTCAATGCGCAGCCCATTGCTGAAGCCTGGGAAAAGAACCGGCCGCAGATCGTGGTGATCGACAATCTTCTCACGCCCGAAGCGCTGGATGGTTTGCGCCGTTTCACCCACGCCTCGACCATCTGGCGCAAGGTTTACCGCGAAGGCTATCTGGGCGCGACGCCGGAATATGGCTTTGCCTGTCCCCTGCTGGCGCAGATTGCGGAAGAACTGCCCGCCATATTTCCCTCCATTTTTGAGAAGCATCCGCTGCGCTATTTGTGGGGCTTCAAATACGACAGCGATCTGAATGGCATCGATATTCATGCCGACTTCGCCGCCGTGAATGTCAATTTCTGGATCACGCCGGACGACGCCAACAATGATCCCAATAGCGGCGGGCTGGTGCTGTGGGATGTCGCCGCGCCCAAGGATTGGGACGTGGCCAAATACAACCGCGATGTCGCCGCCAATCGGCAATTCCTGGACGAGGTGGGGGCCAAGCCCATCACGGTGCCCTATCGCGCCAACCGGGCCGTGATTTTCGATTCCGACCTGTTCCACAAGACTGACCGGATCAACTTCAAGCCGGGGTATCTCAATCGCCGGATCAATGTCACCATGCTTTACGGTGACCGCTGAATGTGTACCAATGAGAAAACGGAGCGACGGCCAGGAAAAGTGGAAACCGGTTTTCCGTTGGCCGCGCGACCATAATAAAGGGGACGAAACATGAAGCTGCTGCGGGTGGGTGATAAGGGCAAGGAAAAGCCGGCGCTGCTGGACGGTAACAATTTGCGCGATATTTCCAGCCTGGTGCCGGACATTACCGGCGCGGTGCTGGCCGATCTGTCCAGGATAAAAGCCGCTGATCTTTCCAAGCTGCCGGTTATTTCCGGCAATCCCCGCATCGGCGTTCCCATTGCCAATATCGGCAAGGTGGTGGGCGTGGGCCTGAATTATTCAGACCATGCCGAAGCCTTGGGAAAGCCCAAGCCCGATGAACCCATCCTGTTCCTCAAGCCCAACGACACGCTGGTCGGCGCCAACGATACCGTGCGCAAACCCAAGACCGCGCAGAAGCTGGATTGGGAATGTGAAGTCGTCATCGTGATCGGCAAGCAGGGGCTCAACATCGCCGAAGCCGATGCCATGAACCACATCGCCGGCTGGGCGCTGGCCAATGACTATACCGAACGCTGGTTCCAGAATGACCGCGGCGGCCAGTGGGACAAGGGCAAGTGCGGCAACGATTTCACGCCGCTGGGCCCCTGGTTCGTCAGCAAGGACGAAATCGCCGACATCAACAATGTGAAGATGTGGGCCGATGTGAACGGCAAGCGCTACCAGGACGGCACCAGCAGCAACATGTTCTTCAAGCCGGCTTTCCTGGTCAGCTACATCAGCGAATTCATGACGCTCTATCCGGGCGACGTGATCCTGACCGGCACGCCGGCGGGCGTGGGCATGCTGCAAAAGCCGCCCATGTTCCTGAATGTGGGCGATGAAGTGAAGCTGGGCATTGCCGGCCTGGGCGAGCAGAGCCAGAAGATCGTCTGAAAAACTTTGTCATGCCCGCGAACGCGGGCATCCAGCATTCAAGAAAGACTGGATTCCCGCTTGCGCGGGAATGACAATGTTACTCCAGTACGTCTGCATCGTCTTATTATTGGTCGCGCGGCCCACGGAAAACCGCGAGGCCGCCCTTTTCCGGGCTCTCCTAGCCGACAACATCGTTGTCGGCTGGGTGGCGCTTGAACCACGCCATCGCATAACTGCAGCGTGGCACCAGGGTGAGATTTTTCTCCCGGGCATGGGCGACGATCTGTTCCATCAACCGTCCTGCTGCCCCGCTGCCGCGTAGCGCCGGATCAGCCTCGACAAGCGTGATGACATAACGGTCATCATGCTGGCGGTATTCGGCGGAAACGATCAGCCCGTTCTCGGTCAATTCGAAACGGTGCTTGTCCGTATTGTCGATCATGCTTTTTTGGCGTCCCGGTGCATCCAAGGTAACGCCAAGCCGATGGGAAGGGCCCACAAAGTTCCCGCCAGAATGTAAAAGACCAGACTGACATACCAGGCTGCGCCCGGCAGAATGCGCCATTGCAGCCCCGCGATGAACAGCATGTAGAGCGGCAGCCAAACCACCAGGATCAGAAGGGTCGCAATCAATTTTTTGGTGCGGGGCGTCATTATTCGGGATTTCCTTCAAGGCCCCAAGACGCTATCAGACGGCATGGCGCGCGGGCAAAATTTCTGGCGTAGCAGGACGGCGGTAGGGCTTTGGCTGTTGGCCATGGCTTTAGTGATCATGGGCATGGTCACCATCGGCGGTTTGACGCGGCTGACCGGTTCGGGACTTTCCATCACCGAATGGGATCCCATCATGGGCGCCATTCCACCGCTCAGCGACATGCAATGGGCGGACGCCTTCGCCAAATACCGGCGCATCCCGCAATACATTCTCGAAAACCGCGGCATGGACCTGGAAGCCTTCAAGGGCATCTTCTGGTGGGAATGGACGCATCGCTTTTTGGGCCGGATGCTGGGCGTGTTGTTCGCCGTACCGTTCGCCTGGTTTGCCTGGACCGGCGCGATCAAGCGCGAAGAATGGCCGCGCATGCTGATCCTGTTCGCGCTGGGCGGGCTGCAAGGATTCATCGGCTGGTGGATGGTGCAAAGCGGGCTGGAAACGCGCGTCTCGGTCAGCCAGTACCGGCTGGCGATTCATCTGGGCGCGGCGATCCTTCTTCTGGGCGCTTTGCTGTGGATCGGGCTGGAATATCTGCGCGGCCTGAAATCAGGGCCGCGTCCGGCGAACCGGGCTTACGTCATGGTTGCACTGGTCTATGTGCAGATGCTGTTGGGCGCACTGGTGGCGGGGCTGCATGCGGGCCTGCTCTACAACACCTGGCCCGACATGGATGGCCGCGTATTTCCCGAAGGGCCGTTCTCGGTGTCGCCCTGGTGGCTCAATCCGTTTGAAAATCCCGGGCTGGCGCAATTCGATCACCGCATCGGCGCGTATCTCGTCGCCGCCTGTGCTGCCGTGATTTATTTCTCTGGGCTAAAGCTGACGGGCCTGGCCAAAAAAAGCGCCAAGGCGGTGGCGGCGATCACCGCCGCCCAGGCGGGCCTGGGCATCGTCACGCTGTTGATGCAGGCACCGGAAGGTCTGGCGGCTTTCCATCAGGTCGCCGCCGCGACGCTGTTCTGCGCCGCGGTGTGGCATGCCTATGAATTGCGGCACGCTTCTTAAGCGAGAGCCTGTTCCAGATCGGCAATAATATCGGCGGCGTCCTCGATGCCGATGGACAGCCGCACCACATCGTTGCCCGCGCCCGCCTTGGCGCGGTCTTCATCCGACAATTGCCGGTGGGTGGTGGAAGCCGGATGAATGACAAGGCTGCGCGTATCGCCGACATTGGCCAGGTGCGAGAACAGCTTGACGCTGTTGACCAGCTTCAACCCGGCCTCATAGCCGCCCTTCAGGCCGAAGGTGAACACGCTGCCCGCGCCCTTCGGGCAGTATTTTTTGTGCAGGGCATAACAGGCATTGTCTTCCAGCCCGGCGTAATTGACCCAGGCGACTTTGCTGTTGGCTTTCAGCCAGCGGGCCACTTCCAAGGCATTGTCGCAATGCTTGCGCATCCGCAGCGGCAGGGTTTCGGTGCCGGTGATGACCAGGAAGGCGTTCATGGGCGACAGCGTAGCGCCCAGATCGCGCAAGCCCAGAACGCGGGTGGAAATGGCGAACGCCATATCGCCGAACGTCTCCCACATCCGCATGCCGTGATAGGAAGGATTGGGTTCGCTGAGCGACGGGAATTTGCCGCTGCCCCAGTCGAACTTGCCGCCATCCACGATCACACCCGCCATGGAGTTGCCATGGCCGCCAAGGAATTTGGTGGCGGAATGGATCACGATATCCGCGCCCCATTGGATCGGCTGGATCAAGAAGGGTGAGGCCAGCGTGTTGTCCACGATCAGCGGCACGCCGGCGTCATGGGCGATTTTGGCGATGGCTTCGATGTCGGTGATGATGCCGCCGGGATTGGCGATGCTTTCAATAAAGACGGCGCGGGTGCGGTCGTTGATTTCCGCCGCGAAGGTTTCGGGCTTGGTGGCGTCGGCCCAGCGCGCTTCCCAGCCGAATTTGGCGAAGCCCAGCTTGAACTGGTTGATCGAGCCGCCATAGAGCTGGCGCGCCGCCACGATATTGTCGCCCGGACTCATCAGCGTGTGCAGCGCCAGCAGCTGCGCCGCATGGCCAGAGGCGCAAGCAAGGCCGGCGCGGCCATTCTCCAGCGCCGCGACGCGCTCTTCCAGCACCGCCGTGGTGGGATTCATGATGCGGGTATAGATGTTGCCGAAGACCTGAAGATTGAACAACGCCGCAGCATGGTCGGCGTCTTCAAAGGCAAACGCCGTGGTCTGGTAGATCGGCGTGGCGCGCGCCCCGGTGGCGGGATCGGGCTGGGCCCCGGCATGCACTGCCAGTGTGTTGAATCCATAATCGGCCATTTGCGCTTCCTATAGTTTGTTCAATGAACCGCCCTTGCCAAATAGCAGCGGCTTGCGGTTGTCGATGACGCGGCGGTTGATGCCCATCCAGCCCAGCTCGCCGGAAAAACGGCCATGCTCGATCTTGGGGCAGCGATCCATGATGACGGTGAGGCCGGCATCTTGCGCCAGCTTTTCGGCTTCCTCGCTGATGACGCCCAGCTGCATCCACACGGTCTTGAAGCCCAGCCGGTCTTTTTCCGCCAGCGCCTCGCGCACAATCTCCGGCGCGTATTTGGACTCGCGGAAGATATCCACCATGTCCACCGGGGCAGGGACGTCTTTCAGCGACGCATAAACCTTCTGCCCCAGTATCTCCTTGCCCGCCATGCCGGGATTGACCGGAATAATTTTGTGTCCCTTGTTCAGCAGATACATCATGGCGAAGTAGGACGGGCGGATGGAATTGCCGCTGGCGCCGACCATGGCGATGGTCTTGACCGAGCGCAGAATGGATTTGATCAAGGTGTCGGAATAGCTCGGCATCGCGGTACTATTTCGGCCAGTTGGGCGGGCGCTTTTCCAGGAAGGCGCAGATGCCTTCGTTGGCCTCGACGTGGAGCATGTTTTCCGTCATCACCTGGGCGGCATAGCGGTAGGCGTCTTCCAGCTTCATTTCATGCTGCACATAGAAAGCGTGCTTGCCTGTCTTGATGGTGGTGGACGGCTTGGCGGCAATCTTTTCCGCCAGCGCTGTCGCTTCCTTGGTCAAATCGGCGGCAGGCACGGTGCGGTTGATCAGGCCGATGTTCACGGCTTCTTCCGCCGTCACGGCATCGCCGGTCAAAAGCATATGCATCGCCTGCTTGCGCGGCACATTGCGCGACAAGGCCACCATGGGGGTGGAACAGAACAGGCCGATATCCACGCCCGGCGTGGCGAACTTGGCCGTGTCCACCGCCACCGCCAGATCGCAGCTTGCCACCAATTGGCAGCCCGCTGCCGTGGCCAGGCCCTGAACTTCCGCGATCACCGGGCGCGGATGGCGGACAATCGCCATCATCAAGTCCGAGCACTGGGTGAAAAGAGCGGCGAAGGATTGCTTGCCCTTGTCGCCATCGGCGCGCGCTTGCGACATTTCCCGCAAATCATGTCCGGCGGAAAAGACCGGGCCGTTGGCAGCCAGCACAATCACGCGCACGCCTGGATCGCTTGCGGACTTTTGCAGCGCATCCTGCAGAGCCTGCATCAAGGCGGAAGAAAGCGCGTTGCGCGCCTTGGGCCGGTTCAAGGTGAGGCGCAAAATGCCCCTTTGTTGGGCAATCAGCAGCAGCGGTTCTGAAGCGGGCGCATCCATGGACCAAGCTTAATGCTCTCAGGCCGGCAATGACACGGGAAATCTTGCGCATGCCTGCCGCTCTTTTTATGCTTGGGCATGGATGAAACAGTACGGCATTTGCGGGCGGTGCAGCCTTTCGCGGTCTGGAGCGGCGGCTTCAAACCGGAAGAGCTGGATGCCATCATCGCCTTCGGCGAAAAGCTGGAGCACGAGAAGGCGGCTATCTACGGCGAAAGCCGGGAAGCGTCTTATGAGAATATCCGCGTCACCCGCACCGCCTGGATCGGCAACCGGCCTGAAACCCACTGAATTTATGACAAGCTGTTTCGCATAGCCTATCACCTGAACCAGCAATTCTACCGGCTCGACATCGGCGAGATGGCCGAGCAGCTGCAATACACCGTCTATGAGACGGCGGAAGGCGGCCATTACGACTGGCATGTCGATCATGCCACCGTCACGCCGGTGCCGCGCAAACTCTCGCTGGTGCTGCAGCTCAGCGATCCCGCCGACTATGAAGGCTGCGATCTGGAGCTGCGGTCCTCAGCCCATATCGAAACCGCGCCCCGGGAGCGGGGCGCCGTGATCCTGTTCCCGTCTTATGCCTTGCACCGGGTCAGCGCGATCACGGCGGGCCGGCGGGTCTCGCTGGTCTCCTGGATTTCAGGCCCGTTTTTGCGCTGAAGACGTTCCTGCGCTGAAGCGGTTAGCGTTTGCGCATGCGTTTGATGACGTTCTTATCAACGCGCTTTTGCGCCGCGTGCTCTGCTTTGGTGAGGGGCGGCCTGCCGCCCTTTAGTTTGGGAGCGGGGGGTTTGGGCGTGATGGGCTTGGTCGGGTTTTTTTTGGGGGGGGGCTGCTCGTCGCGGGTGGGTTCTTTGGTCATGGGGCTATGTATACGGTGGTGGGCGGCGGCCACCAAAAGGGCCTGGCGGGATCGCCGGCCAAAAGGCGTCCAAATCAAACAAAACACGGCGATGTTACACTTGACATACCCAAGCCCAAGGCCTAGATTCTAGGGGTAATCCTGAAAGCCGCCCCAAATGGCCAAGTCCGTCCTGAACGCCCCCCGCTTCCAGTCCGAAGCAGCGGCCTTTGCCTATGTGGAGGCCAACCTGTGGGCTGACGGGCGCTCCTGCCCCCATTGCGGGGTTATCGGCCAGTCCAGCGCCATGAAGGGCAAGTCCACCCGGATCGGCCTGTATAAGTGCTACGCATGCCGTAAGCCCTTTACCGTCCGCATGGGCACCATCTTTGAAAGCAGCCATCTGGCCCTCCACCTGTGGCTCCAGGTGATCCACCTGATGTGCGCCAGCAAGAAGGGCATCAGCACCCGCCAGATCCAGCGGATGCTGAATTGCTCCATGAAAACCGCTTGGTTCCTTGGTCACCGCATCCGCGAAGCCATGGCTCCCGGTGCTGACGCTGGCCCGCTCGGCGGCAAGGGCAAGATTGTGGAAGCGGACGAGACTTACATTGGCCGTCAGGCTGGCAAGCGGGACATTTTCTTCCGTCGCGGCGGTGCCAACAAAATGAAGGTCGTCTGCCTTGTGGAGCGCGGCGGTCAAATCCGCTCGCAGCGCGTCAAGGAAGCCACCAAGTTGACCATCATCGACATTCTGGAAAGCAACGTGCTCCCCGGCACCATCCTGCATACCGATGGCAGCGGCATCTATACCGATACCGGCCTGAAGCATGAGAGCGTGGATCACAACAAGACCTACGTCCGCAACGGCAAGAATGGCCGCAAGGTCCACACCAATACCCTTGAAGGCTTTTTCTCGGTCTTTAAGCGCGGCATGGTTGGCATCTACCAGCATTGCGGAGAGCAGCACCTTGACCGCTATTTGCTGAGTTCGACTTCCGCCAGAACAATCGCGAGAAGCTTGGAATTGATGACGTGAGCCGTGCCGCAAACGCCCTGCAAGGCGTGAAGGGTAAGCGTCTCACCTACGCAGCAACTAGCCGAGCCTAAAACTTTCACGCAGCAAGTCGCTGCATTTATTCGCTGGCGTAAAAACGGGGCTATACTGTGGCCCCGTTTAAGCGCGTCTTTTGGGGTAAGAAGTCATGGCAAAAGAGAAGCCCGAAAAAACCAAGCTGACAGACGCCGAGCGGCACAAGCGGTTCAAAGACATGGCCAAGGAAGTTGGCGCCAGTGACGACCCAAAGGCATTTGAGAAGGTCGCCAAACCTAAGCAAAGCTGAGGTTGAACATATTGGTGTGATAGGGCCTGATTTCTACCAGCACGCTCAGTTGAACGTAGGCATCGCTTGACCCGTCTGGCGCGGATAACAGCGCGTCAGTCTCCACTTCAAGGTGGGTGACCTGTCTATCGTCGTCCAAGAGCACGAATAGCGGCGTTTCGCCGTCCTGCGGCGGCAATGGGTTGCCATCCATACCGAGCGGCGAGCCATATTTCGGAAGTGGAACTGTCAAGGCATCGATAACAGTCTTGATGCGATTATCGATGTCCCTCCCAGCGGATACTGCGGCGTCGCCATCCCTCCGCAACACCAAAAACCGCAACGAGCAGGTGGTTTCAGACTCTTTCCAAGCAAGAGGCGTGAATTGATAATTGTTGTGCCCATAAATCTCGCCTAGAGCGGCGGACATGGGCCGTTTCTCCCGTGGATTGGCCGTAAATACGCGGGAGGCCCCTCTGGCAAGACGGTGTGGTGAGCACCATCCATCCACGCGTTTTTCAACCAGCGATGGGTCTCCCAATACTGCTTGAGCTGTCTATGGAAATGTCTCCGGATGTCGTGCTTGTGAGGGCCGCGCCTATCCGGGTCGCCGTTTTTGGGCGGCTGGCTGCTGAGTAGGTCGCCCTGATAGGTCAAACGGAACCGCATGAGCACCCTCTGGTCGCGCTCAAGGTCTCTACCATCCAAATAGATATGGCGCGCCACCTACATACCCCTAGCGGCTGGGTACGGCAAGTGTAACATCGCCCAAAACACACGGTATTATAATACCGCATACGAAAAAGGCCCGGAATCTCGCTATTTTTGTTGACGAGGCAAGGGGCGCTCCGTATATCGTGCCGTCCAACAAAGAGATTTCCCCATGAAAACCTACTCGGCGCGCGCCTCCGAGATCGAAAAGAAGTGGATCCTGATCGACGCCGAAGGGCTGGTCGTGGGTCGTCTGGCTTCGATCATCGCCATGCGCCTGCGCGGCAAGCACAAGCCCACCTACACCCCCCACATGGATTGCGGCGATAACATCATCGTCATCAATGCCGAGAAGGTGGTGCTGACCGGCCAGAAGCTGAAGAAGAAGGTGTACTACCATCACACCGGCTATATCGGCGGCATCAAGGAACGCACCGCGGGCGCCATCATGGCGGGCCGTTTCCCCAACCGCATTCTTGAGAAGGCGGTTGAGCGCATGGTGCCGCGTGGTCCGCTGGGCCGCCGCCAGATGTCCAATCTGCGCGTCTATCCGGGCCCCAATCATCCGCATGAGGCGCAGGCGCCGGAAACGCTGGATGTGGCCAAGATGAATCCCAAGAACACTCAGTACAAGACGAAGGCGGCTTAGGCACATGGCGGATGAGAACAAATTCGGCGAACTGCGTTCGACGCTGATCAAGGCCAAGACCACCTCGGCCAACGAAGCCGAGAAGATCGACAACAAGCGCGACTCCAAGGGCCGCGCTTATGCCACCGGCCGCCGCAAGGAATCGGTTGCGCGCGTCTGGATCAAGCCGGGCACCGGCAAGATCACGGTCAATGGCCGCGATGAGAAGACCTATTTCGCCCGTCCGGTGCTGCGCATGATCCTGCGCCAGCCCCTAATCGCCACCAATCGCGATGGCCAGTTCGACGTCATCGTGACGGTGAATGGCGGCGGTCTGTCCGGTCAGGCCGGCGCGGTGCGTCACGGCATTTCCCGCGCTCTGGTGAATTATGAACCGACGCTGCGTGCGGCCCTCAAGCCGGGTGGTTTCCTCACCCGCGACCCGCGTGCCGTCGAACGCAAGAAGTACGGCCGTCCCAAGGCGCGCCGCAGCTTCCAGTTCAGCAAGCGCTAAAAGGCTTTTGCACTTCCTCGAAATGGCGGGTTGGCGCAAGCCAGCCCGCCATTTTCTTTTGCCCATACGCTTGGTTTATAAGGACGGACCATGACCGCGAAGATTTTCATAGACGGCGCCGCCGGCACCACCGGCCTGGAAATCCGCGAGCGGCTTTCCGGGCGGGCGGATATCTCCCTGATCACGCTCAGCGATGCCGAGCGCAAGGACGCGCGCGCGCGCAGACAAGCGCTCAACGCCGCCGATGTGGTGATCCTGTGCCTGCCGGATGATGCCGCCAGGGAGGCGGTGTCGTTGATCGATAATCCGAACACACGCGTGATTGACGCCTCCACCGCCCACCGGGTGGGCGAGGGTTGGACCTATGGCTTCGCCGAACTGGAAGCCGATTGCGCCGCCAAGATCGCCGGCGCCAAGCGTGTGAGCAATCCCGGCTGCTGGGCGACCGGCTTTCTGGCGCTGGCGCGGCCCCTGGTGCGCGCCGGACTGGTGCCGATTGATTTTCCGCTCACGGTGCATGGCGTCTCCGGTTATTCCGGCGGCGGCAAAAGCATGATCGAGGAATTCGAGAAAGCGGATTCGCCGGTTTATGTGGAGACGGTGCAGCGCGGCTATGCGTTGGGGCTGGGCCACAAACATATTCCGGAAATGACCCGGCATGCAGGCCTGAGTCATGCGCCGCTGTTCTCCCCCAGCGTGGCGCGTTTCTATCGCGGCATGCTGGTGGAATTGCCGCTTCAGCTTTGGGCCTTGGATGGAGAGCCAAAACTGGCCGACCTGCATGGCGCCCTGTCGCATGCCTATGAAGGCAAGGCGCTGGTCGAAGTCGCCAGCCTGGAAGAAGCGGCGGCGCTGAAAGGTCTGGACGCTGAAATCCTGGCGGGCAGCAACCGCATGAAACTTTTTGTCTTCGGCAAGGACGATCAGGCGCGGCTGGTGGCGGCGTTCGATAATCTGGGCAAAGGCGCGGGCGGTGCGGCGGTCCAGAACCTGAACATTATGCTCAATATTCCCGAGACGACCGGCCTCATCTAATTGTGCTAAAAGCGCCTATGACGGGGTGGACGATTCTCATCGTTCTGGGTGTGGCGGCGCTGGTCGGGGGCGTGGTCTGGTACGTCCATCCGCCGGGCAAGCCGCGCGGCTATGCCGGTGTGCAATTTTCCGTGACGACCCGGGCGGCGGTGCACCGCGCGCCGCTGCTGAAAACACCGGGCGCGCTGGTCGAAGTGGTGGACGATTCCAGTCCCGCCAAGGGCGCAGGTCTTGAGGCCGGCCAGGTGGTGGCGGCCATCGATGGCGTGCCGATTACTTCTGCCGCACAGGCGGCGGGTATTGTGCGCAGTCATCGCGAAGGCGATCAGGTTCTTTTCACGGTATTCGATGAGCCGCATGGCGAGATCGAGCCACGCGATATCATGCTGGTTTTCGCGGGTGAGCCGCCTTTGTCCAACAAGCATTCGGTCAAGCCGCCCCGCACGCTGGCGGACCAATTTTTCCCGCGCCCCGGCATGGCGGCAAATGCCGCCTGGTCGCAAAAGATCGCACGTGGCGCTTTCATCAAGCCGCTGGCGCTGAAGGGGCTGGGCAAAGGGCAGTGCAACGGCTTTGCCCCGGAAGGCTGGTTTGTCGCCGCCCATGCGTCGGATGACAGCATGCTGCATGTGATGGCGCCGCAGGGTTTTCAGCATGCCGTGTTCGAAACGGCGTCGTTGAACGGCCGCGATCCGCAGGGCTTTGTGGCGGAGCTGATCGCAGAAAATTTCCAGGCGCAGCCGACGGTCACGGCGATAGAACCGCAGCTTTACGGCTTTACCCTGCTCAAGTTCGGCACTCCCAAGGGCGCGGCCGGGTTCGCGCAGTATCGCGTCACAGGAAACAGGATTTCGGTTTGGATCGCTGCGGTGGCGGCTGGGGATGCCAGCTGGGCCGTGCCGCAGACCGGCGCGGTGGCGTTTTCCCTGCATTGCGCCGCTTCGGATACGCAGAGTCTTTTGCCGCAGGATCGCGGATTGGTGGAGACGGCAGTTTCTACACGCTGCCTTGAGGGAAAGTGCGGGGAAGGCGATTTTGCTGCCGCCTATATGAACGTCCTCAAGCTGGGCTACGTTCATGGCCCCGATGGCATCAATTACCTGGTCAAGCCCAAAACTGATTTCTGGCAGAGCGGCGCGCAAGGCCCCGGCTATTATCACCAGATCGGCGGCGAGAACGAAAAGCTGGAGCCGGGCCGGACGAACTGACATCGCGCCTAGCGCGATGTCGTTACTGCGCTTTCACTTTCACGTAAGTCCCAGGTGCATCGCCCAGCGCTTTCAGTTTTCCGTCACCGGGTTTGCGCGCGTCGATCTTTTTTCCCGACAGCGGCGTCAGCCATGCGTCCCAATCCGGCCACCAGGAGCCGGCATGCTCGGCAGCTTTCTCGCGCCAGGCTTCGATCGTGGCGGGATTTTTCGCGTCGCTGGTCCAATATTGGTATTTCTTCGCCGCCGGCGGATTGATCACGCCCGCGATATGGCCCGATCCGGCGATGATGAAGCGCAGCTTTCCGCCGAACAGTTTTGTCGCCTTGAACACGGACGCGGCGGGAGCGATATGGTCTTCTCGCGCCGATTGCAGATAGACCGGCTGGGTCACTTTCGACAGATCAAGCGTCACGCCGTCCAGCACCATCTTGCCAAGCGCCAGGGCATTGTCGCGATAGCATTGCCGCAAATAGGACAGATGCAGCTTTTCCGGCATGCGGGTGGTGTCGGAATTCCAATAGAGAAGATCAAACGGCATGGGCTGCTTGCCCAGCATGTAATTGTTGATCACGAACGACCAGATCAGGTCGTTGGCGCGCAGCATGTTGAAGGCGGTCGCCATTTTGGAGCCCTTCAGCACGCCGCCTTCGGCCTTTATCTGCTCTTCCAGCGCTTCCAGTTGCGCTTCATCCACGAACACGGACAAGTCGCCCGCTTCGCTGAAATCGGTCTGCGCCGCCCAGAAGGTGGCGGAATGAATGCGGTCCTTGCCGTATTTCGGATCGCCTTTGGCCGCCATGTAAGCCAGCGTTGCCGCCAGCAACGTGCCGCCGATGCAATAGCCGACACAGTTGGGGTCTTCGATGCCGGTTGCGTCTTTCACCGCGTCCAGCGCCGCGAAGACGCCTTCGCGCATGTAATCCTCGAAGCCATATTGCGCCAGCCGCGCATCGGGATTGCTCCAGGACACCACAAAGACGGTGTAGCCCTGACCCACCAGCCAGCGGATCATGCTGTTCTCGGGCCGCAGATCCAGAATGTAGTATTTGTTGATCCAGGGCGGGAAAATCAGCAGCGGACGCTCATCCACCTGTTTGGTGGTGGGCGTGAACTGCAACAGCTCGATCAGGTCATTGCGAAACACCACTTTGCCCGGCGCAGTGGCGATATTCTCGCCCAGCACGAAATCACACGATGTTTGGCGGATGGAAAGCTCGCCATGGCCGCGTTCGATATCGGCCAGAAGATTGTCCAGCCCCTTGACCAGATTTTCGCCGTTCGAGGTCAGGGTGGCGCGCACCACTTCCGGATTGGTGAACGGAAAATTGGTGGGGGCGAAGGCATCGGCGAACTGCTTGGTATAAAATTCGATCCGCTTGCGCTCCGGCGCGGGAATGCCGTTCAGCCTGGCCACGGTCTGCTGCATCGAATTGGCGGCCAGCAGGTAAGACTGCTTGATGAAATCGAAAACCTCATTGCTCTGCCATTCGCTGTCGCGAAAGCGGCGGTCGCCGGGCAGGGGCGCGGCCATCACGGGGGCTTCACCGCCCAGCACCCGCCGCACGGTGGCTTCCCACAGCCCCATCCAGTCTTTCCATAACGCTACCTGGCCTTCGATCACGGTCTGGTGGTCCTGGCTCATCGCCTTGGCCAGGGTAAGAAACGCTCCCGACACATTCAGGGGATCGAGCGGGCCGGACTCGCGTTCGGCCATGCGCTTGACGAACCCGGACAGCAGCTTCTGGGTCTGGGCCCCGACCTTGAGCATGTTCTGGGCGAATTTCTCACTGTCCAGCTGCGCGAAGCTGTCGGCGGAGATCGCCTCTGGAGATTCGCTCTTGGCCGAGGGGGCGGCGGTTTTTGGGTCTTTTTTCGCCATGAGCCGGTTTAGCCCGGTCATCCGATCCGGCGCAAACCGCTTTTGGGCCGCCGTTCCAGTGTCGCATCTGCGAAATTGTTCAAGAATTCACGGATTTAGAGGGTCCGGATGCTTGGAACCGCCTTTTGCCCACGATATAAAAAAGGGCTGGGGCATCGGGGCGGTCCCCCGAAAAATCGGGACGTATTGCATGACCAGTAAGATTTCGCTTTTGCCGTTGGCGCTGGGCCTGGGTCTGACCCTTGCCGGTTGCGACACGGTTACCGATGCTGCCACGGGCGCAGCCGACGCGACTGCAAGCGCGGTCGGCAGCGTCGCTTCGGCGCTTGATCCGACCGGTTGGTTTGGTGACGACGAACCCACCGAGGTTGCCGACAATAGCGGCGTTTCCACGGATTCCGCCGCCGACACCACGCCCGATCTCGCCAATTTTCCCAGCCGCCCGGCCACCACCGCGCCAGCCCAGAGCCAGGCTGCCGCCCAGTCTTTGGCCGCCGATGGCGCCCAGGCGCGCTATAGCGCTGATAGCCTGCGCGCTGGCGCTGAAGCCTCGGCCACGCCGCCCGGCGCCGCCGAATCGATGCCGCAGATGGCAATGGCTGCGCCTGACGCCCCGCCCACCACCGACATGGGCGCGCCGCCGCCTTCGGCCCAAGGGTCTGCGGCTGTCGCACCGCCGCCCGCCGCCCGCCCGGCCGCTCCGCCGCCCCAGGCCTCGATGGCCGCCGGGGCGCCGCCGCCTTCCGCTTTGACCCAGGGCACAGCCGCCGTTCCGGTTGCCGGCGGCGCCCAGATGGCGGCCGCTGCTCCTGCTTATTCGGCGTCCGCTTCTGCTCCCGCCGCCGCTCGTCCGCCGGGTGCCCAGCCCGCCGTGCCTGCCAATACGCCGTCGCGTGGCGCCGCAATGGGGACCCAATACGCCTCCGACGCCCAGCTTGGCTTCCAGCCTTCTGCCGCGCCGCCGCTTGATGCTTCGATCAACCAATGGGTGTCGCAGCCCGTGGTTGCCCGCTATCGCCAGGCCGCTTCCAGGGCCGGCATCGCGCCGGTTCGTCAGGCCGCTGTGCCTGCCGTGGCGCCCAAGGGCGGCATGGGTGGACCGGAAGCCATGTCCGGCGCGGTGACTGCCAATCTGGATGCGGTTTCCGTGTCCGGCAGCGCCATCGCCTCCATGGGCGGCACACCGACCGCCACCGTATTTTTCCCCGGTGACGGCACCACCATTTCCGCTGCCGCCCGCGCCCAGATCCGCGCCGCGGCGGAGCAGTACAAATCCATGGGCGGGGCCGGTACGATCCGGGTTGTGGGCCATGCCTCCAGCCGCACCGCCAATATGCCGGTTGATCGCCATCTGACGACCATCTTCAATAAGTCCCAGGACTACGCCAATGCCGTGGGCCAGGAACTGATCCGTCAGGGCGTGCCCGCAGCCAGGGTTCTGATTGAAGCGGTGGGTGACAGCCAGCCGGTCTATTACGAATCCATGCCCCAGGGCGAAGAGGGCAACCGGCGAGCCGAGATTTTTGTGCAGGGGTGAGGGGCGACCGGCGAAGCCGGTCAAATCGATCCTGCGGATCGATTTGAGCCCCGAACGCGCCGAGCCGCAGCGAGCGGCCGGACCGGCCCCTCAATGAGTGCATGAACCCTCTGCTCAAAAAGCGCCGCAATTAATAGCAAAAATGATTGCGCCGGGCCGCCGATTGCCCGATTCTCTGGCGTTTTCAGGATCTACCCATGAATACCGACTTTTACCGCATCAAGCGGCTGCCGCCTTATATCTTTGAGGAAGTAAACCGCCTCAAGGCGCAGTCGCGCGCCAAGGGCGACGACATCATCGATTTCGGCATGGGCAATCCCGATATGCCGACTCCCGATTTCATCGTCGACAAGCTGTGCGAGACCGCGCGCGATCCGCGCGCCCACCGCTATTCGGCGTCGCGCGGCATCAAGGGCCTGCGCAAGGCCCACGTCGCCTATTACAAGCGCCGCTTCGGCGTGACGCTGGATCCCGACCGCGAAGTCATCGCGGCGCTGGGCTCCAAGGAAGGCTTTGCCAATCTCGCCATGGCGATCACCGCGCCGGGCGATGTCGTGCTGGTGCCCAATCCCGCCTATCCCATTCATGCGTTCGGTTTCACCATTGCCGGCGCCGCCATCCGGCACATTCCCGCCACCAGCCCGGAAGAGTATCTGTCGAGCATCGGCAAGGCGACGCGTCATTCGGTGCCGTCGCCTTTGGCGCTGGTGGTGAATTATCCGTCCAATCCCACCGCGCAGGTGGTGGGCCTGGATTTCTACAAAGAGATCGTGAAGTTCGCCAAGAAGCACGAAATCTGGGTGCTGTCCGACCTGGCCTATGCCGATATTTATTTCGGCGATACGCCGCCGCCTTCCATTCTGGAAGTGGACGGCGCCAAGGATATCGCCATCGAATTTCAGTCGCTGTCCAAGACCTATTCCATGCCGGGCTGGCGCATGGGTTTTGCCGCCGGCAATGAAAAACTGATCGGCGCGCTGGCGCGCATCAAGTCGTATCTGGATTACGGCGCCTTCACGCCGATCCAGGTCGCTGCCGCCGCCGCTTTGAACGGTCCGCAAAGCATCGTTGATGAAATCCGCGCCGTCTACAAATCGCGCCGCGATGTGCTGGTGAAAAGCATGGCGCAGGCGGGCTGGGACATTCCCTCGCCGGAAGCTTCGATGTTTGCCTGGGCCCCGGTGCCTGAGAAATTCCGCGAAGCCGGTTCGATGGAGTTCGCCAAGCAGTTGCTGATCCACGCCAAGGTCGCGGTGTCGCCGGGCATCGGCTTCGGCGAATATGGCGAAGGCTATGTCCGCGTGGCGCTGGTGGAAAATGAACAGCGCATCCGCCAGGCGGCGCGCAGTGTGAAGAAATTTCTTTCCACGGGCACCAATGGCGCGCCTGCCGACGACGATTTGGCAGCGGCAAAATGACTTTTTTAAAATGAAGATGGGTGCTCCTTTGAAAATCGCCATCGCCGGCCTCGGCACAGTGGGCGGCGGTGTGGTCAAGGCGCTGGCCGCGCGCCAGACGATGCTGGCGGCGCAGGCCGGGCGTGCTCTGCAAATTTCCGCCGTCAGCGCGCGCGATCCGAACAAGCAGCGTGATTTTGCGGTCGGAAAGTTTGTCGCCGATCCGGTGGCGCTGGCGTCCAGCGATGCCGATGTGGTGGTGGAGCTGATCGGCGGCGAAGAAGGTGTCGCCCGTCAGTTGGTGGAAACGAGCTTGCAGAACGGCAAGCATGTGGTGACCGCCAACAAGGCGCTGCTCGCCAAGCACGGCAAGCGCCTGGCCGAAATGGCCGAGGCCAAGTGCCTGCAATTGAAATTTGAAGCGGCGGTGGCTGGCGGCATTCCCATCGTCACCACGTTGCGCGAGGCGCTGATCGCCCATGGCGTAGATGCCGTGAAGGGTATTCTCAACGGCACCTGCAATTACATTCTCACCGAAATGGAAGTGACGGGCAGGGGCTTTGCCGATGTGCTGAAGGAAGCGCAGGCCAAGGGCTACGCCGAAGCCGATCCCACGCTGGATATTGGCGGCGGCGACACCGCCCACAAGCTTGCGATCCTTGCCAGTCTGGCGTTCGGCACCGCGCCCGATCTGGCCAATATGAAGGTGGAAGGCATCGAGCACATCACGGCCACCGATATCGCTTTCGCGTCTGAGTTCGGCTTCCGCATCAAGCTGCTGGGCGTGGCGCGCCAAACTTATAATAAAGACGGCACAAGTTCTGGCATTGACCAGCGCGTTCATCCCGCCATGGTGCGGGCGCGCACGCCGCTGGCCAATGTAGACGGCGCCGCCAATGGCGTGGTGGTGGATGCCGCCGCTGCCGGCCATTTCTTTTTCTCAGGGCGCGGCGCCGGCGAAGCGCCGACCGCGTCCGCGGTGGTGTCCGATATTGTGGAAATCGCGCGCGGTTCCTTCGGCCCGGTGTTCGGCCGTCCCGCCGCCAGCCTCAAGCCGCTGATGCCCGCCAATCCCGGCGCGACGCAATCGGCATATTATCTGCGCTTTGAAGTTTTGGACGTTCCCGGTGTGTTGGCGGAAATCGCCGGTCATCTGTCCAAGGCCGGTGTCTCCATCGAAAGCATGATCCAGCGCGGCCGCGCGCCTTCCGAAAGCGTCTTCATCGTGATGATCACGCATGACGCCTCGCAGCAGGCAGTTGAGGGCGCACTCAAGGCAATCGCCGCGTCCGACAAGGTCAAAGCGCGGCCCTGCATGATCCCGATGGAAGCCGCCTGATTTTGGGCACCCCCCCAGCAGGCCCCAATGCAGCCTTTGGCGTGGCACGCAGTTTTTCGGGGCGGCGCTGGCAATTGACCGCGGTAGACGAAGATGCGGCCCGCACCCTGGTGCAGGAAGCCGGCTTGTCTGCCGCCACCGCCCGGCTGCTGGCGTCTCGCGGCATCCATGCCGCCGAGGTTCACGATTATCTCAACCCCACTTTGAAAAAGCTGATGCCCGATCCGCTGGTGCTGGCAGAGATGGACAAGGCCGTGGCGCGGGTGGCGGCTGCGCTGGAACAGGGTCAGCGCATCGCCGTGTTCGGCGATTACGATGTGGATGGCTCGACATCGTCGGCACTGCTGACGGAATTTTTCTCTGCCTTGGGCGCAAGCCCGCGCGCCTATATCCCCGACCGCATGACCGAAGGTTATGGCCCCTCGGCCACGGCCTTTGCGGCCTTGAAAGCCGAAGGCATGGACCTGATCGTGACGGTGGATTGCGGCGCCTCGGGCGGGGCGGCGTTTGAAACCGCCCGCAGCCTCGCCCTCGATGTGGTGGTGCTGGATCATCACCGGGTCGAGACGCGGCCGGATGCGGTGGCGCACGTCAATCCCAATGGCCCGGGCGATGCATCGGGGCTTACCTTTCTTTGCGCCGCCGGGGTGACGTTTCTTTTTATGGTGGCGTTGAACCGGCATCTGCGCGACAGCGGCTTTTATGCAGCCCGCGGGCTGACCGAACCGGATCTGCGCGAGTATCTGGATCTGGTCGGCCTTGCCACGGTCTGCGATGTGGTGCCGCTGGTGGGCATCAACCGCGCCTTTGTCCGCCAGGGCTTGGGCCAGTTTTCCAAACTGTCGCGGCCTGGCCTCAAGGCCCTGGCCGAGATCGCCAAGGCCGCGCCGCCTTTCACCGCCTATCATCTGGGCTTCGTCTTCGGGCCGCGCATCAATGCCGGGGGCCGGGTCGGCCGCTCCGGCTTGGGCGCCGACCTTCTGATCGCGCGCGAAGTGGAAGCAGCCGCCGAATTCGCCACCCTGCTCGACCTGCACAATCTGGAGCGGCGGGAAATCGAAAAGCGCATTCTGGAAGAATCCGTCGCCCTGGCCGCGCCACAGGAGAACGCCCCCTTTGTCCTGGTGGAGGGCGAAGGCTGGCACCCCGGGGTGGTGGGGATCGTGGCCGGGCGCCTGAAGGAGCGTTTCGCCAAGCCCGCCTTTGTCGCCGGGTTCGAGGGCGGCATGGGCCGTGGTTCGGCGCGCGGCATTGCTGGGCTGGATATCGGCGGCATGGTGCGGGCGGCGCGCGAGGCGGGCCTGATCGAGTCCGGCGGTGGCCACGCCATGGCGGCGGGCTTCTCCCTGATGGCCGATCAACTGGCGCCGTTCCGTGAGTTTCTTCATGTGCAATTCTCCCGTGCAGACAAAGCACTGGAGGCAGCAGCTATCCTGGAACTTGAAGCGGCGTCATCGCCCGCCGCCGCCGGTCCGGCGCTGGTGCGGGAGATCGCCCTGGCCGGTCCCTTCGGTGCCGGCAATCCCGAACCCTTGCTGGGCTTTCCCAATCTGAAAGTGGCGTTCGCCGATGTCGTGGGCGGCGCGCATGTGAAACTCCGGCTGGTGGGGGGTGACGGGGCGCGGCTGGACGCCATCGCCTTCCGCGCTGTGGGGACGCCGCTGGGCGAGGGCCTGCTGGCGAGCCGGGGACGGCTGATTCACGCCGCCGGAAAGCTGCGCAGCGATGATTGGAGCGGGACAGAGCGGGCGCAACTGCAAATCGAAGACGCAGCCCCCGCAAGCCTCTGACGTGGTTACGGAAAACCGGGCTTGCACTTGCCAAGGCGGGCCTGTATCAACCGACCCGCGTGGGCCCTTCGTCTATCGGTTAGGACTCGAGATTTTCATTCTCGCAAGAGGGGTTCGACTCCCCTAGGGCTCACCATTCCACCCCTCATATCCGTAACAAGCCGCCGCAACTCTGCGGCGGCTTGGCGCTACCGTCCATCAACCGAGAAAGCTTCGAGTAGGTTGTTTTCGCCCGAGCTGCCGGTATAGCCGGACACGACATACATCATGCCGCCCGCGATGGTGGGGCCACCGGTATCAATCGAGCCGCCCCAGGCCTGTTTCACGCCATTGACCGTATCCACCGGCACCGCCGTGTCGTAATCCCAGATCACCTTGCCATCCTTGAGAGCGATGGCCCGCAGATGGCCGTCGATAGCGCCGGCAAACAGCACGCCCGGAATCGTGGTCGCCGCCGCGGAATAACCGGGGGCGCAGCGTCCCGACGCCACATTGCAGGGTGGTTGGAGTTTGGCGTCGATGCGCCACAACAGCTTTCCGGTGTTGATGTCGACCGCAACGATTCCGGGCCTGGCACCCTGCGAAGGCAATCCGGGATCGTTGAGCGGGCCGATCACGACATTGCCATCGGTGGTGGGTCCCCAGTGGATACCGCCGCTGCCGCCGCCATGCCCGAACACCGGCGTGCGCCACAGGATTTTCCCATTGTCGGGATTGAGCGCAAAAATCTCCGTCGATTTGCTGCCTTCAATGAGGACCTGCTTGCCGCTTTTCAGGGTGGCCAGCATGGGGGATGTGCCTAAATCCCAGTCGGGACCGGCATCGCCCGCCGGTCCTGCGAACATATTATCGTTCTCATAGACCTCATTGATCCATTTGATTTTGCCGGTCTTCAGGTCCATGGCGATAACCGCGTCGCTGGCCGGATTGGGGACTGTCGTGGTAGAATTCCCAGTCCCGACATACAGCACGCCGCGCTTGGCATCTATGGTCGGCGAATTCCACACCGACCCGCCCGCGGGGCCGTATTGTTGAACACCAAAGCCGTTCTTGGTGGTGGGGTGCGGCTCCTCATTCAAAATGGATTGATCCCAGATGATCTTGCCGTCTTTTGCGCTCACCGCGATGATCCGGCCCAATCCAGTGCAGCAGGGATAGCCTTCCACAGCGCGCTGGCTTTCCTCGGAGAAAGACAGCGGCACATACAGAACGTCATTGTAAAGCGTGGGAGCGCCGGTGATGCGCCCCACCGGATTCTTGGAAACCCGTGTGGTCCAGAGCAGCTTGCCGGATTGTGCATCGAAGGCGCGCATGTTGGAACGGTCGTCGCCGGAATATAGGGCATAGCCGCTCGCCGCCGCGTCATTCTTGCCTACGCTCATGGCGGCGCGCACCGGCGCGCTGCGTAGAAACTGCCGCCAGTGGACGCAACCGGTCTTAGCGTCCAGGGAATAGACAAAGCCATCCATCGAACCGGTATAGATGCGGTCGCCGAAAATGGTGGGCTGTGTCGTCTTAGTGCCCGGAATTGAAAAGGCCCATTTCAGCTTCAGCCGCGGTATGTCGGTGGCGGCGAACCCGGGATTGGCCTGATAGCGGTTGTTGCTGACATCCACGCTCCAGCCGTTCCACATCGGCCCACCCGGCTGCAGCGCCGTGTCGGCGGCGCACATATTGGGATCGGGGCCCAGGGCGAAATTCGGCACGGGAGATTTGCCGGTAAGATAGCGCACCACGCCAAAAATCTGCGCTTCGTTCATATTGACCGCATACTGCCACATGCTGCCATGCTTGATCTTGTCGTACATTTCCTCGGGCGAATATTTTGCCATGCCGGTGCGGCTTTCCGCGCCGTTGATCGCCGGCTCGTGGCAGCTGCCGCAATTGGCTCGAAAAAATGGCTCGCCCCCGACAGGATAAAGCCCCGCGGAATTTTCCGGAGGCAGCTGATAGCCGGGCCGTACCCGGACCGCTGCGCGCGCACTTCGCGCAGGCGCTGCGGCGCTATCGGCTGGTGCGTCCTGCGCCAGGCTTGGCGCAGCCAGCAGAGCTGGGCCGGCCAATCCCAAAATCAGGGCGATGCTTCGTGTCAACATCGTTTCCTCCTATTTATTTTGCTATCGATAATTTATCTGTTTTCCATCGTTCAATGGATGGTAGCTTGGTAATCACCACCAGGGCGTAATTGCCTTCACCATCTTCGACATCGAGTGAGCGGATATAAAGGGTTGCGCCGCCGATGGTTATTGCATGTTCGGAATTTTCATCATTATCCGCAGCTTTCAGGGCGTCGCCGACCCAGGCGGCTTCCTCTTTCCACTCCGGAAAGAAATAGTGGACGATCGCCACCACGGTGTTGCGGCTTAAGGTGTTGGCGTCCGAATCCGGCGGGTAAAGCGTGAGGATGGGGCGAAACTCGATAGTTTCTGGATAATCGCCCGATGCATCCACATTGACCCCGACCACATCACGTACTTGGGCAGTTGGGCATATGGTGTAAGGGGTCGATCCCTGCCATTCACAATGCAGCAGCGATTGCAGCGCGCCATGAATGCGGGCGATAGGTTCACCCAGTCCACCAGCCATCGCGGGGCAGGAGGAGAGGGTCAAAATCAGGAACGCGGAAAGGTGACTGGAAAGAGGCACGGTGTTGGCCCGGGTTTTTTTGCCTTATAGCAGGAAAGCGAAATGACTGCACTTCCAAGTTGCCGGCAAGCGACATCGTAAACCTTGTCAGTCTGCATGGTTTCACCGCACCATGGGCACTTCGATCAAACCCGGACTTTCCTTGGTAGACCGTTACCCCGTCTTTATCGGCATCACCACGCTGCCCAGCCGCATCGGCTTGATGCGGCCGGCCCTGGAATCGCTGCTGGAAGGCAGCATGGTGCCCGACCGGATTTTCCTGTCTTTGCCAAAAACTGCGCTGCGGGACGAAGGCCCTTACGTCATTCCGGATTTTTTCCGCGAACCGCCTTTTTCCGAAAAGGTGGAGATCGTGCGGATCCCGGAAGATTACGGCCCGGGATCAAAATTGCTGGGCATGCTGGGGAAGATCACGCAGCCCTGCTATGTCGTGCTGGCCGATGACGATGTGACGTACAAGAAATTCTTCCTGCGCCGCCTGATCGAGCATCAGCGCCGCGACCATCAATCCTGCTTCAGCTTCTTCACCTATTCCCTGCGCGGGCTGCCGGTAGGACAGGGCGTGGACGGGTTCAGCTTCTGGTCGCCCAACCTGGAAGGGATCTTCGACTTCTACCGCCAGCACATCGCGGGCAGGGACGTGATGTTCCACGACGATGTCTGGATTTCCTATTACATGATGTCGAGGAGCATCGCCGTCAAAAGCCTGCGCGCCTTGCTGGATGAGGCGGGTGTCGACGAGGTGCGCAACGAGGTGCTGCATCGCGTCAAGGCGTTGGTGCTGGAAACCGGCCGCCTGTCCCGCAAGAACCTGACATTGTCGGTCATCGGCCTGTTTCATCAGGTCAAGGTCCCCGATGCGGTGTTCCGGAAAATGCTGGCGCCGCAGCCTGTCGGCAGTTGCATCTGCGGCAGCGGCAAGCCGGTGGCCAAGTGCCACGGCGCGCCGGGATAATCCGCGATCCTAGAAAACGATGTCGCCGCCGTCGGTGCAGGCGCTGCCATTTTCATTGTACTGGGCGATGGTGATCTCGACCTGGGTGGCGACCTTCTTCTCGTTCGCCTTGCTGGCGGCGAGGCGGTGGTCTTCGATCACCAGGAACGCCTTGTCCACCGGTACATGCTTGCTGTCGGCCTCGGCGCGCTTGGCGACGACGAAGCTGGCGATGCATTTCTGGTAGACATGGGCCTGGACGATATATTTCTCCATCTGCGCCATGGAGGCTTCCACCTTCTTGCCGTCTGTCGTGTAGGCGGCATAGCCGTCGACAAAGGCGGGAAGTTTGGGCGCCCAGCAATCGTCCTTGGCAAAGCTCTGGCCAACCCAGGCAGGATCGGGCCGCATATCCAGCGTCATCTCATCGCCGCAGGAGGCAGCGAAGGTCGCGGTGTTGGATTTGGATTTAAAGGTCGCGCTGGCGAGCTTGACGGCTTTGCCCGGCGCCGGCGCGGCGCGGGCGACCAGGAAAGCACCGGAGGCAGCAATGGCCACGACCAGACCGGCGCTGACCGCCAGCGTCTTGAAGGTTTCGTTGCGGAGCTTGTCTTTCAACATTCCACTCGGACCTTAAAAAAACGCCGGGAGAGGTTTTACCCTCTCCCGGCGTCAGACGATTACGGGTTGATGATCGAGCCGCCCACGACT
>CANJIS010000012.1 GCA_947474565.1 Alphaproteobacteria bacterium | reverse complement strand
CCCAGTCCCCAACTTGCTTCGACTGCTTAGACTTACGCCAACCACCACTAGCGCCCTTGCTGCCGGCAACTATCTTGTTTTTGGGGATCAGAAGGCTACTGCTCTCCGTTATGCCGGCGATCGGCACGATATCGCTATTCTCTGGCGTACCAGCTCCTGCAGCGTTCAGGATTTGATTATAGATTTCCTCGGGTAGGTCGCGGACGCCGTTGCGCCACATGTTTTGGGGTATTTTTTCTAAGTACTCCCCGCTTTCGGTCTTAGCTGGGTGCGGGGGTGAGAAGGGCTGGTAGTCCTCGATTGCGCAGAACCATGACGGACGGGTTTGGCCAACCGTGTCCGGATCAGGCCTAATTTCACCAATAACTCCGCGGCCAAAATATTCAGCCTGCGCGCGCTTGCCATCCTTTCTGTTGACGCCCCTGTAATAAACGAAGCGCTCACCCGGCTTGATCTTGTTTTTGTACTGATTGGGGTAGTGATACTGAACCCCTTCAATGTCATTCCACGCGTGGTCTGGGTTCAGAACGATGTCGTTGGTTGTTAGTACAAGCGGCATTGAAAACCCCACACACCGTCTCGCCAGCGCCAACGCCGACTAAGTGGGTCACAGTACACACCCGGCTCTAGTCGCTATCAACGCACAACCGAGCCCTGACAGTTCCCAGCCACCCACCCCGTCCCCAGCACACCGTATCGACCGAGCAAAATCGTATGCAGGGTGGAGCGTAGGTACCATCTCAGAAAATGGGGGTATGCCGGGGTAGTGGGGTCTGACTTAGAGGGATTTTAGAGGGCCTAGTTGGTGTCGTGAGACTAGGTGCTGGCCGGGCGGTGGCTAGCTGGATGGTGGCTGGCGGGGGGTGTCCCCCACACCGTGGATCGGCTGAGCAAAATCGTAGGTAGGGTGGAGCGTAGGTACCATCAACGGAAAACGGGGGTGTGCCGGGGTAGTGGGGTCTGAGCTAGGGGGATTTTGAAGGCGCAGAGCTTAAGGCTCGGGCGTGCCCACCCGAGGACTAGGTGCAAGCTGGATGGTGGCTGGTGAGGCCGCGTGGGGCGCTGGTTAGGCGACTTCGCCATCCACACGGTGCTGCCCCAGTGCTGTCCCTAAATAAAATAAAATAGCTTTTGGAGGGCTGAAAAACAGCTAAGTCATTGAAAACAATGGTGGGCGCGACAGGGATTGAACCTGTGACCCCTCCCGTGTGAAGGGAGTGCTCTCCCGCTGAGCTACGCGCCCGCCTGGGCCGGAAAAACACGGCGGACGGGGGCTATAGAAGGCCGGGGCTGGGGCCGTCAAGCGAAGCCTAACGGAAGTGCTTGAAAAAGCTGGCCCCTGTCGGCCAAGGCCGGGAAATTCAGCGGGTCAGCCGCTTCAACGCCTCGGGCAGGGCGGCAAAGTCGTCAATCACCAGATCAGCGCCCAGGCCCATGGCCGGCACGGGCGTATAGCCGTAACTGACCAGGATGCAGGGCGCGTTCGCGGCGCGGGCGGTGGAAAGGTCGGTGATGGAATCCCCCACCATGATGGCGGAACCACCGCCACAGTCTTTCACCACGTCGTGAAAAATGCGCGGATCGGGCTTGGTATAATCCCGGCTGCCCGCGCCATAGACGGCGGCGAACATGCCGGCCATGTCCAGCCGGTCCAGCAGCAGGCGCGTCAGCTCTATCGGCTTGTTGGTCAGAACGCCCAAACGCATGCCATCCGCTTTCAGGCGCTGGAGTGTGTCTTCCACGCCGGGAAAGGGGCGGCTGAAATCGGCAATATGATCTCGGTAATGCTCCACGAAGAACGCGACCAGGCCCGGCATCTCGTCTTCCCCGGCGGGTGCGCCGGTGGCCTGCATCGCCTGGGAGATCAGAGAGCGCGCTCCGAACCCCACCATATGCCTGAGCGAGGCCGGGTCGATGGGCGCGCGCTTCTGGCTGGCCAGCACGGCGTTGGTCGCGCCCAGAAGGTCGGGCGCGGTATCCACCAGGGTGCCGTCCAGGTCGAAAATCAGGGCAGTCATGAATTAAGGAATCTCGCCTAGAATCGGGATTATATATAGAGCGCCATAACATTAAGTCGTAATTCGTTATTTCACCTTTCTAACAGCCGGACGTACGGCAAGGGCCTTATGACAAAAGCAGGAATCATTCTGGCGGCGGGGCAAGGCACCCGCATGAAGTCCCAGTTGCCGAAGGTGCTGCACCAGGTGGCGGGCCTGCCGCTGCTCGGTCATGTCATCGCCGCCCTGCGTGGTGCGGGCGTGGATCGCATTGTGGTGGTGACATCGCCATCCGGCGAAGACGTCCGGGCCTATGCCAAGAGTCTGGGCGCAGACAGCGTGGTGCAGGATCGCCAGCTTGGCACCGGCCATGCTGCGCGCGCTGCCGAAACGCTTCTGGCCGGGTTTGACGGCACCCTGGTGATCGCCAATGGCGACATGCCGCTGGTGACGCCGCACGTGATCCAGGAATGTTTGAAGGCCAGCGGGCGCACCGGCCTTTCCATGCTGGCGTTTCAGGCGGCCGATCCGGCGCAATATGGCCGCGTGCTGTTGACGTCGGACGGCTTCCTCAACCGCATTGTCGAATTCAAGGATGCCAGCGCACCGGAACAGGCGGTCACGCTGTGCAATGCCGGCTGCTATGCCGCCGATGCCGGGAAATTCTTCCGCTGGGCGGCTGCGCTGAAAAATGAAAACGCCCAGAAGGAATTCTATCTCACCGACGTGCCGACCATCGCCCGCACCGATGGCGTCAAATGCGCCATCGCCCTGGCCGATGAGGCTTCGGTTTTGGGCGTCAACAGCCGCGCTGAACTGGCGCTGGCAGAAGCCAAATTCCAGGGCCGCAAACGCGCGAGCCTGCTGGCGGACGGCGTCACCATGACCGCGCCGGAAACTGTATTCTTCTCTCACGACACGGTGGTGGAAGCCGATGTCGAAATTGAACCCTTTGTGATGTTCGGCGCCGGCGTGACGGTGAAGTCGGGCGCGCGCATCCGCGCCTTCAGTCATCTGGAAGGTGCGGACGTTTCCAGCGGCGCGATCATCGGACCCTATGCGCGCTTGCGCCCCGGCGCGCGCATCGGCGAAAACGCCCATATCGGCAATTTCGTGGAAGTGAAGAATGCCGAGATCGGCAAGGGCGCCAAGGCCAATCATTTGACCTATTTGGGCGATGCCAAGGTCGGCGCCGGGGCCAATATCGGTGCCGGCACCATCACCTGCAATTATGACGGCTTTACCAAGGCGCTGACCGAAATCGGCGAGGGCGCCTTTATCGGCTCCGACACCGCGCTGGTGGCGCCGGTGAAAGTGGGCGCGGGCGCCATCACCGCCGCCGGCTCCGTCATCACCAACGATGTGGCACCCGATGCGCTGGCCATTGCGCGTGGCGTGCAGACCGAAAAGCCGGGCTGGGCGAAAGCCTTCCGCGCCCAAAAACAAGAGATAAGTAAGGGAAAGAAATAATGTGCGGCATTGTCGGCATCGCAGGGACCAAGCAGGCGGCGCCCCTTATCCTGGAAGCGCTGAAGCGGCTGGAATATCGCGGCTATGATTCCGCCGGTATCGCCACGCTGATAAACGGCAAGATCGAACGCCGCCGTTCGCCGGGGAAATTGGCGAAGCTGGACGCGGTGCTGACCAGGGAGCCGCTCTCCGGGTTTACCGGCATCGGTCACACCCGCTGGGCCACCCATGGTGCGCCCACTGAAGCCAATGCCCATCCCCACGCCACGGCGCGGGTGGCCATCGTCCATAACGGCATCATCGAGAATTTCCGCGAGTTGAAGGATGAGTTGGCCGCGCGCGGCCACATTTTTGAATCCCAGACCGACAGTGAAGTCGCCGCCCATCTCATCAGCGACAATCTGGATCGCGGCATGAGCCCGGAAGAAGCCGCCAAGGCGGCGGTGCGCCGCCTCACCGGCGCCTATTCCATCGCCATGATCTTCAAGGACCATGAAGGCCTCCTGATCGGCGCGCGCAAGGGCGCACCCATGGCGGTCGGCTATGCCGAGGGCGAAGCCTATCTGGGATCGGATGCCTTCGCCCTGGCGCCTTTCACCAATCGCGTCGCTTATCTGGAAGAGGGCGATGTCGCGGTGGTGCGTAACGCGCAGGTTTCCATTTTCGACAGCGAGGGCCGTCCCGCCAACCGCGAAATCAAGATCACCGCCGCCAGCACCGCGCTGGTGGACAAGGCGGGCCACAGCCATTTCATGGCCAAGGAAATCCACGAGCAGCCGGAAGTGGTGGGTCATACCTTGGCGCATTATCTTGATCCCGCCGGTCCTGTGGTGCGGCGCGAGGGCAAGGGCCTGCGCGAGGCGCTTGCGGCGGCGAGCCGTCTCACCATTTCTGCCTGCGGCACCGCCTATTACGCCGGCATGGTGGGCAAATACTGGTTCGAAAAGCTGGCGCGCATGCCGGTGGAATCCGATGTCGCCTCCGAACTGCGCTATCGCAATCCGGTCTATCCGAAAGACGGCGTGGCTTTGTTCGTTTCGCAGTCCGGCGAAACCGCCGACACGCTGGCGGCGCTGCGTGAAGCCAAAAAGCAGGGCCAGATCACCATCGCCATCGTCAATGTCGCGGAAAGCTCCATCGGCCGCGAAGCCGATATCGTTCTTCCCACCTATGCCGGGCCGGAAATCGGCGTCGCCTCAACCAAGGCGTTCACCTGCCAATTGGCGGCGCTGGCCGCTTTCGCCATCGCCGCGGGCGAAGCGCGGGGCACGCTGACCCCCGCCGATGAAAAGAAGCTCTGCGCCGCGCTGCTGGAAACGCCGCGCCATATCGCGGAGTTTCTCAAGCAGGAAGCCAAGATCAAAACCCTGAGCGAGGAAATATCCCATGCTCGCGACGTGCTCTATATGGGCCGTGGTCCCTCCTTCCCGCTGGCGCTGGAAGGCGCGCTGAAGCTGAAGGAAATTTCCTATATTCATGCCGAAGGCTACGCCGCCGGCGAAATGAAGCACGGCCCCATCGCGTTGATTGACGAAGCGATGCCGATCATTGTCATCGCTCCCCATGACGAGCTTTACGAAAAGACCATTTCCAACATGCAGGAAGTGATGGCGCGGGGCGGCAAGGTGCTGCTGATTTCGGATGCGCGCGGCGTGGCGGACGCGGGCAAGGTCTGGGCCTCGATCACCGTGCCCGACACCGATCCCTTCATCACGCCGCTGCTCTATGCCATTCCGGTGCAGTTGCTCGCCTATCACGCCGCTTTGGCCAAAGGCACCGACGTGGATCAGCCGAGAAATCTGGCGAAAAGCGTTACAGTCGAGTAGTTGCGCCGTTACTGAACCTCTGTAAGGTTCGGACCATGACCGATCAGAACGCCCTCAAACACGTCGTCGCCAGCAAGGCGCTGGAATATGTCCAGGACGGCATGAAGCTGGGCCTGGGCTCGGGCTCGACCGCCGAAATCTTTGTGGAATTGCTGGCGCCCAAAGTGCGGGCCGGCCAGAAAATTCTCTGTGTGCCGACCTCGGAGCGCACCGCCGCTTTGGCGCGCAAGCTCGGGCTCACACTTTCGCATCTCGATGATCTGGCGCCGCTGGACCTGACCATTGATGGCGCCGACGAAGCTGACCGCAATCTCGACCTGATCAAGGGCGGCGGCGGCATGCTGCTCAGGGAAAAGATTGTCGCTGCCGCCTCGAAGAAAATGATTGTCATCGCCGACGAAACCAAGCTGGTGCCGCGGCTGGGCAAGTATCCGCTGCCCATCGAAGTGATTGAATTTGGTCATAAGAGCACCGTCCGGCATTTGTCTGAATGCTTCGCCGGCCTGGGCTATGCCAATGTCCCGCTCACCCTGCGCCAGAAGGACGGCGTGCCGTTCAAGACCGACAGCGGCAATCTGATCTATGACTGCGCTTTCGGCGCCATTCAAAGCGCGCCCAAGCTGGCCGACGCGGTTTCCACCGTGCCCGGCGTCGTGGAGCATGGCTTGTTCATCAACATCGCCACCACGCTTTTGATCGCGGGCCCCGGCGAGGTCGAAGTCATCCATCGCCCATGACCAAGTTTGATTATGATTTGTTTGTGATCGGCGGCGGCTCCGGCGGGGTGCGCGCCAGCCGGATCGCGGCACAGACCGGAGCGCGCGTGGCGCTGGCCGAGGAATATCGCATGGGCGGCACCTGCGTGATCCGCGGCTGCATTCCCAAAAAGCTTTTCGTCTATGCCAGCCAGTTCTCGGAGAATGTCAAAGACGCCGCCGGCTATGGCTGGGATTTCGGTGACGCCAAATTCGACTGGCCGACTCTCATCGCCAACAAGGACAAGGAAATCGCCCGCCTTGAGGGCCTTTACACCAAGAATGTGCAGGCCGCCGGCGTCATCATCCTCCAGGACCGCGCGGTGTTCGAGGATCAGCATACGCTGCGCCTGCTCAACTCCGGCAAGACCGTCACCGCCGACAAGATTCTGATCGCCACCGGCAATCGCCCCACCCGCGATCTGGGCGGCAGCCACGTCATTCCCGGGGCGGAGCTTTGCATCACCTCCGACGATGCCTTTCACCTGAAGGAATTGCCCAAGCGCATCCTGATCGCGGGCGGCGGCTACATCGCCCTGGAATTCGCTCATATCTTCCACGGCCTGGGCTCGCATGTGTCGCTGGTCTATCGCGGCGAAAAGCCGTTGCGCGGTTTTGATGATGATGTGCGTGATGCACTCTGCGCCTCCATGCAGCAGCGCGGGCTGGAAGTGCTGCTGGGCTGTGAATTCACCAAGATCGAAAAGCGTGGCGATTGCCTGCACGCCGAAACCAACAAGGGCGGCAAGGTCGATTGCGATCAGATCATGGTCGCCATCGGCCGCACGCCCAACACTATGGCGCTGCATGTCGAAAAAGCCGGCGTGGAATTGGGCAAGAAAGGCGAGGTCAAGGTGGATGAGTATTTCCGCACCAGCGCGCCCAACATCTACGCCATCGGCGACGTTACCGATCGGATACAGCTAACGCCGGTGGCGATCCACGAAGCCATGTGTTTCGTGGAGACCGTCTTCAAGAACAATCCCACCAGGCCGGACCATGCCCATGTGCCGACGGCGGTGTTCTCAACGCCTGAGATCGCCAGCGTCGGCCTCAGCGAGGAAATGGCGCTGCTCAAGGGTCACACCGTTGACGTTTACAAAGCCTCGTTCCGGCCGCTGCTGCATACCTTGGGCGGACGGGAAGTGCGCACCCTGATGAAGCTGGTGGTGGATGCCAAAACAGACCGCGTCCTCGGTTGCCACATGTTCGGCGACCATGCTGCCGAGATCATCCAGATCGCGGCCGTGACCTTGCGCCTGAAGGCCACCAAAAAGGATTTCGACAGCACCATGGCGCTGCATCCGACGGCGGCTGAAGAACTTGTAACCATGCGCACCAAAAGCTATTCGCGCGCGCCCTAGGATCCTTCTTCGGCAATCCTGCGGCGGAAAAGGGCAAGCAGCGCCGCCACGGCGCAGCCCGCGACGATGCCGGTGGTAAGGTCTTCCACCAGAGTCAGCCCGAAGGTGGTGAACAGAACCAGCGCGGCGGGGCGGTCATGCAGCAGCCGCGCGAATTCCTCTTTCTCGGCCATGTTCCAGCACACCACCAGCAGCACACCAGCCAGCGCCGGCAGTGGCACGAACACCGTTAGTGGCGCCGCCACCAGCATGAACAGCAGCAGAAACACCGAATGCATCATGCCCGAAAGCGGGCTGCAGGCACCGGCGCGGATATTGGCCGCGGTGCGGGCGATGGTGCCCGTGACGGCGATGCCGCCGAACAGCGCCGAGGCGATGTTGGCGATGCCCTGCGCCACGAGCTCCATGTTGGAACGGTGTTTGCGGGCGGTCATGCTGTCGGCCACCTTCGCCGACAGCAGGCTTTCCACGCCGCCCAGAAGGGTGAAGGACAAGGCGGAGGAAAATAATTGCGCCAGCCTGGCCAGCGTCATCTGCGGCCAGTGCAGCGACGGCAAGCCTTGCGGCAGCGCCCCGAACCGGCTGCCGATGGTTTCCACGGGCAGGTGCAGCGCCCAGGCCGCCAGGGACGCCAGGATCACGCCGATCAGCATGCCCGGCCAGAACGGACGCCAGGTCCGAAGTCCGAAGATCAGCGCCGCGACCGCCGCACCTAGCACCAGGGCCATGGGATTGAGCGTGGACAGGGCGCCGCCCAGCGCGGCCATTTTGGGGATCAGCGGGCCCGGCTCCGGTCCGGCCGGGGTCAGCCCGCCCAGGTCATGGACTTGGCTGGCGAAGATGGTGATGGCGATGCCGCAGGTGAATCCGACCGTCACCGCATGGGGAATGTGCCGGATCAGCCCGCCCAGTCGCGAGGCGCCCACCAGGACCAGAAGCACACCAGACATCAGCACGGTGGCAAAAAGGCCGTCCAGGCCGTAGCGCTGCACCGTTGCGGAAACCAGCAGGATGAAAGCGCCGGCCGGGCCGCCGACCTGAAAGCGGCTGCCGCCAAGCGCCGACACCAGGAAGCCGCCGATGATGGATGTATAGAGCCCGCGTTCGGGCGAAACGCCCGACGCTACCGCCAGCGCCATGGAGAGCGGCAGGGCGATGATCGCCACCGTCAGTCCCGCCATCAGGTCACGGCGGAATTTGTCCGGCCCATAGCCCTCGCTCAGGGCCGTGATGAGCTTGGGGCGGTAGAGCCCCGCCGTTCTGGAGCCGTCTGGCATCCCGGAATCCGTCAGAATTGCGAACCTGCATAGTCCCGTCCCGCGCCGCCGGCAAAGCGCCAAAAGCCGCTGCGTGCAAGCCTTTGCGGCATAGCGCTTTTGTGGCGCATCTGCCCTTTGCGGTCCGGTCACGGATTTCTGGTAAAAGCGGGTCGCTTCCCCTATATCCGGGGCCCCTAGAACGAGGAATGACCCGGTGGCCCAATCCTGGACCCCGCAAAGCTGGCAGGACAAACCCATCCGTCAGGTTCCGGAATATCCGGACAAGGCGGCGCTGGATGCTGTGCTGGGCCGTCTGAAAAGCCACCCGCCGCTGGTGTTCGCCGGCGAGGCCCGCAGCCTGATGGCGTCGCTGGGCGAGGTTGCCCAGGGCAAGGCCTTCCTGCTTCAGGGCGGCGACTGCGCCGAAAGCTTTGCCGAATTCCATCCCGACAATATCCGCGACACCTTCCGGGTGCTGCTGCAGATGGCGGTGGTGCTGACATTTGCCGCCGGCGTGCCGGTGGTGAAGGTTGGCCGCATTGCCGGTCAGTTCGCCAAGCCGCGCTCCGACGATTTCGAGATCCAGAACGGCGTCAAGCTGCCGTCCTATCGCGGCGATAACATCAATGGCAGCGAGTTCACGCCGGAAGCGCGCATTCCCGATCCGCAGCGCCTGCTGCAGGCCAACGCCCAGTCGGCGGCGACGCTGAACCTGCTGCGCGCCTTCGCACAAGGCGGCTATGCCGATCTGCACAATGTCCATCGTTGGATGTTGGGCTTCATAGCGGACTCGCCGGCCGGCGAACAATATAAAGGTCTCGCACAGCGTATTTCCGAAACGCTAGAATTCATGGATGCGATCGGAATTACCTCGACCTCGGTGCCGCAGTTGCGCGGCACGGATTTCTATACCAGCCATGAAGCGCTGCTGTTGCCGTACGAACAGGCGATGACGCGCGTGGATTCCACCAGCGGCGACTGGTACGACACCTCCGCCCACATGCTTTGGATCGGCGATCGCACCCGCCAGTTGGACGGCGCCCATGTCGAGTTCATGCGCGGCATCAAGAATCCCATTGGTCTGAAATGCGGCCCTTCGCTGGAGCCGGATGATCTCTTGCGCCTGATCGCGGCGCTTAATCCGCAGAACATTCCCGGCCGCCTGACCCTGATCGCGCGCTTCGGCGCCGACAAGATTGCCGACAAGCTGCCCGCCCTGGTGCGGGCGGTGAAGCGCGAGGGCGCAGCCGTGGTGTGGTCATCTGATCCCATGCACGGCAACACCATCAAGCTGCAGTCCGGCTACAAGACCCGCCCTGTCGAGCGGGTGCTGGAAGAAGTGCGCAGCTTCTTCAGCATCCATCGCGCCGAAGGCACCCATGCCGGCGGCGTGCATTTCGAGATGACCGGCCAGGACGTCACCGAATGTCTGGGCGGCGCCCAGGGCCTGAAGGAAATCGATCTTGCTGATCGATACCAGACCGCGTGCGATCCGCGCCTCAACGCCAGCCAGGCGTTGGAATTGGCCTTCCTGATCGCGCAAGGCATTCGTGACGAACGCATGAAGGACGCGGGCCTCGCGGCATCCGCCTGATGGGCATCGCCTGACATGGGCATTGCAAGGTTGCTGGCAAAAGCCTGGGTGGTAATTTGCCTTGTCGCCGGGGCGCATTCGTTGCGCATAGCCTTGGCCACCGGCTTGCCGTTGGCATCTTCCGCATTCGATATCGGCATTTGTGTTTTGCTGTTCACCGCCATGGGACTGCTGTTCGTCGGCGGCTTCGGCGTGGCCGGTGCGGCGTCCGGCACACCACTGATTGACCGGATCAGGCCCGCGCATCTGCTGCCCGGCTTCAATGAGATTGTGTTTATGGGTTTTCTGCTCCTGGCGTTCGTCACCCAGGTGTTCTTCGCCCCGCAGACGATGGGTTCCGGCGCGACCGGCGCCCTGGAATCGGCGATCTATTTTGCGGTGCCGAGCCAGCGCGAGCTGGTTTACCAGCTGGCGCTCTGCAACATGGATGGCGGGCGGGTTTTTGCTGCTGCTTTCACCTGGCTGCTGGCGATCATCTTCGTCGCCTCCGCCGCTTCGCGGCTGAAGCTGGTGGCGGGGTTGATGCGCCTGGAACGGTCGGAACGGCCTGAGATCCTCAGTCCCATCCTCCGGGCCTTTCTCCTGGGCGTTGCGGCGGTGGTGGGCATACAATTTTTGTTCGTGGGCTCGGCTTATCCCTGGTTCGCCTGCAGCGCCTATACCGACATTACCGGCGCTCTTCTGGTAGGGCTTTTTCCCCTCATGCTGGCCTACCTGATCGTGTCCGCATTGGTCTCCCTGATGGCGGCGTCTCCAGAAAATTGAGTGATATCAGCCTGTTAAAGGCAAATGTAACAAGCCGAAATATCTTATGACTGGTGCTTTGCTGCACTGCAGTTCCATATCCCGAAGCATATTCGCTGGATGGGCTCCCTCGTGTTTTTACGCCGCCGAGTGCCGGAAAATGGTCCGCTGAAAGCTGCCGTGATCGGCGCAGGAGCTTTTGGCCGCCACCACGCCACCAAGTATCGCGCGCTGTCGGAAGCCGGACAGGGCGTTGAACTTTTCGCCATCGCCGATCCCAGCGCCGAAACCCGCCGCACCATGTCCGCCCAGCATGGCGTGCTTACCGTTTCCGACTGGCGCGAGCTTCTGGGTCAGGTTGATCTGGTCAGCATCTGCTCGCCCGCCGTCACACATGCCGAAATCGTGCGCGCCTTCCTCAATGCCGGCGCCCATGTGCTGGTGGAAAAGCCCATCGCCACCACCATCGAAGAAGCCAACGATCTGGTGGCGCTGGCCGCCCAGACCGGCTTGGTGCTGACCGTCGGCCATCAGGAGCGTTTTGTGTTCGCCCGCACTGGTCTGCTCGATCAGGCCGTGACGCCGCTGGAAATTCAATGCTGGCGCCGTGGACCCTGGACCGGGCGCGGCGATGACGTCAGCGCCGTGCTGGATCTGATGATCCATGACCTGGATCTGGTGCACACGCTGGTGAACGACAAGGTGGTCGATGTGACCGCCCGTGGCATCACCCAATACGGCCCGCATGCCGACGAAGTTTCCGCCGCCGTCACCTTCGCCAATGGCACCGTGGCGCGCCTGGACACCAGCCGCATCGCCGAAACCCGCAAGCGCGGTTTGCGCGCGGTCTATGCCGATGGCGTGGTGGAAATCGATTTCCTCACCCGCGAAGTGAAGAACACCACGCCCCGCCCGCTGGCGGCGCTGGAAATGGGCGACCCCCTCGGCGAATCCGTGGCCAGCTTCGTGGCCGCAGCCAAGGACGGCACCCAGCCCATGGTGCTGGCCGAGCAGGCGCGTCAGGCCCTGGAAACCGCTGTCCGCATCGATGAGGCTGTGGAAGCCGGTCTGCCGATGCCGGTGGTGGCCGCGGTTGGTCGCGCCGTCGCCTAGAGACGCAATCTTCTTAAGAATGCTACACAGCGGCGATGACTGATCGCATCCGCATTGCGCTGGCGCAGCTGAATCCCGTGATGGGCGACATCGCCGGCAATCTGGCGCGCGCCCGCGCGGCGCGGGCGCAGGCGCAGGGTGCCGACCTGATCCTGTTTTCCGAACTCTTCATCATCGGCTATCCGCCGGAAGACCTGGTGCTCAAACCGGCGCTGCAGGAAGACGCCCGCACGGCGATTGAAAGTCTGGCGGCCGATACCGCCAGCGGCCCCGCCATGCTGATCGGTGCGCCCTGGGTGGAGGGTCACAAGCTCCACAATGCCTTCCTGCTGCTGGAAGGCGGCAAGATCGTGGACAAGACCTTCAAGGTGGATCTGCCCAATTACGGCGTGTTCGACGAGAAGCGGGTTTTTTCCGCGGGGCCGTCGCCAAAGCCATTCAATTTTCGCGGCATCAAGATCGGCGTGCCGGTGTGCGAAGATATCTGGACGGGCACGATCACAACGTGCCTGAAGGATGCCGGCGCGGAAATCCTGGCGGTGCCGAACGGCTCACCCTTCGAAGCCGGCAAGGAAAAACGCAGGCTGCTTCTTGCCAAAAGCCGGGTGAAGGAAACCGGGCTGCCGCTTATCTATCTCAATCAGGTGGGCGGGCAGGATGAACTGGTGTTCGACGGCGCCAGTTTTGTCGTGAATGCGGATGGCGCGCTCGCCTGGTCGCTGCCGGGCTGGCGCGAAAAGCTGGTCGTCACCGATTGGGCGCGCGATGCCTCGGGCAAATGGGTTTGCCAGACCGGCGAACAGGTTGGAGAGGAAGAGCGAGCCAGCCAGATCTATCACGCCATGATGCTGGGGCTGCGCGACTATGTGAACAAGAACCGCTTCCCGGGCGTGGTGCTGGGCCTTTCCGGCGGCGTGGATTCGGCGCTGTCCGCCGCCGTGGCGGTGGATGCACTGGGCGCCGAGCGCGTGCGCTGTGTGATGCTGCCCTCGCGCTATACCAGCCGCGAAAGTCTGGAAGATGCCGATGCCTGTGCGCGGTTGCTGGGCACGCCATATGAAACCATCGAGATCGAGCGCGCCGTGGCGGCGATGGGGCAAACCCTGTCGCCGGTGTTTGCCGGAACCGAAGCCGATACATCCGAAGAAAATATCCAGTCGCGGCTGCGCGGGCTGATCCTGATGGCGATCTCCAACAAATTCGGTCCTATGGTGCTGACCACGGGAAACAAGAGCGAAATGAGTGTGGGCTACGCCACGCTCTATGGCGATATGTGCGGCGGCTATAATGTGCTCAAGGATATCTACAAGACCGAAGTCTTCGCCCTGACACGGTGGCGCAATCAGTATTCTCCGGAAGACGCGCTGGGGCCGCGCGGACGGGTGATCCCGGAGCGTATCATCGAAAAGCCGCCCAGCGCCGAGCTGCGTCCCAACCAGACCGATCAGGACTCCCTGCCGCCCTATGAGATATTGGACGGTATCCTGGAATGTCTGGTGGAAAATGAAATGAGTTTTGCCGAGACGGTGGCGAAGGGTTATGACCCTGCCACGGTCAAGCGAGTCGAACAGTTGCTGTATGTCTCTGAATATAAGCGCCGCCAGGCGCCGCCGGGGGTGAAAATCTCGTCCCGCAACTTCGGCCGCGACCGGCGCTATCCCATCACCAATGCTTTCCGGGACGCAAGATGAACGTCCCCTCTAATAAAATAACTGTCCGTTTTGCGCCATCGCCCACCGGCTTGCTGCATGTCGGCAATGCCCGCACCGCCATCGTCAACGCCCTGTTCGCGCGCAAGATGGGCGGGCGATTCCTGCTGCGCATTGACGATACCGACGCGGCGCGCTCGACCAAGGCTTTTGAAGAGGGGATCTTTCGCGACCTTGAGTGGCTGGGCGTGAAGCACGACCTCTCCGACCGGCAGATGAACCGGCTGAAGGTCTACAGCACCGCTTTCTATCAGTTGCAGGCGGCGGGCCGGATGTATCCCTGCTTTGAAAACGAAGCCGAACTGGAACGCCAGCGCTCCCTGGCGCGGGCGATGAAAAAGCCGCCCATCTATGACCGCAGCGCGTTGAAACTGACCGACGCACAGCGGACGCAATATGAAAGCGAAGGCCGCGCCCCGCATTGGCGGTTCAAGCTGTCACGCCAGAAAGTGCGCTGGAACGACTTGATCCGCGGCCCGGTGGAGATTGATACCGCCACCATGTCCGATCCGGTGCTGGTGCGCGAGGATGGCGCCTTTCTTTATACCCTGCCATCGGTGGCCGATGATGTGGATTTCGCCATCAGCCACATCATCCGCGGCGAAGACCATGTCACCAACACCGCCGCCCAAATTGAAATCTTCGAAGCCTTGGGCGCAAAGCCGCCGCAGTTCGCGCATCATCCGCTGCTGGTGGGTTCGGGCGGTGAGGCGTTGTCCAAGCGTCTGGGATCGCTGTCGCTGGAATCTTTGCGCCAGGACGGCATCGAGCCGATGGCGGTGGCGGCCTATCTCGCCAAGATCGGTACCTCCGACGCTATTGAGCCGCGCCTCACTCTGGATGAGCTGGCGCGGGAATTCGACTTCGCCAAGATCGGCCGGGCGCCGGCGCATTTCGATTCTGAGGAATTGAACATGCTCAACGCCCGCACCCTGCATCTTCTGCCGTATGACGCCGCCCGCCTTCAGCCGCTGGGCATTTCGGAATCGCTGTGGCAGGCGATCCGTCCCAATCTCAGCCGCATCGGCGATGCCGCCATACTGGCGCAGCTGGTGACCGGTCCTGTGACGCCGGTGATCGAAGATGCCGGGCTGGCCGCCAAGGCTGCCGCGCTGCTGCCGCCTGAACCCTGGGATGAAACCACCTGGGGTGCCTGGACCGCTGCGGTTGCGGCCCAAACGGGTGCCAAGGGCAGGGGGCTGTTCCATCCCTTAAGGCTGGCTCTGACCGGGCGGGGCGATGGACCGGAACTCAAAAAGCTGCTACCCCTGATCGGACGAACCAAGGCTTTGGCCCGATTGGAAGGCAAAACCGCGTGACGCAGATGTTGGTCATTCGAATTACGATTTGCACCCCGCGCGCGTAGCGCGCCGTTAAACAAAGCCGCTGCAAAACCCCTTCTGCTCGTCCTCACAATTTGCCACCTTCCCCACCGCGATCCGGTAAGCCGCTATGTCTCTGCGCCTGTTCAACAGCCTCACCAAAGCGAAGGACGCTTTCGCGCCCATCGATCCGAAAAACGTGCGGATGTATGTCTGCGGCCCCACCGTTTATGACTTTGCCCATATCGGCAACGCGCGGCCCGTCATCGTGTTCGATGTGTTGTTCCGGCTGCTGCGTCATGTCTATGGCGACGCCCATGTCACCTATGCCCGCAACATCACCGATGTGGACGACAAAATTAATGCCCGCGCCGCCGAGCGTGGGATCTCCATCCGCGAGCTGACCGAAGAGACGGCGCGCATCTACAACGAAGATGTTGCGGCGCTGAATTGCATTCCCCCAAGCATCACGCCGCGCGCCACCGAGCATATCGCCGAGATGGTGGCGATGATCCAAAGCCTGATTTCCTCGGGTAACGCCTACCCGGCGGAAGGTCATGTGCTGTTCGACGTTGCCAGCAAGCCGGACTACGGCAAGCTGTCGCGCCGTTCCCTGGATGAAATGGTGGCGGGCGCGCGGGTAGAAGTCGCGCCATACAAAAAAAGCGCCATGGATTTTGTGCTGTGGAAACCATCATCGCCCGAACTGCCGGGCTGGGATTCACCCTGGGGCCGGGGCCGTCCGGGCTGGCATATCGAATGCTCGGCGATGGCGGGCAAATATCTCGGCCAGACTTTCGACATTCATGGTGGCGGCATCGATCTGGTTTTTCCCCATCACGAAAACGAAATCGCCCAAAGCGAGTGCGCCCATCACGGCGCGCCCATCGCCAATCTGTGGATGCATAACGGCTTCCTGCAGGTCGAAGGCGAGAAAATGTCCAAAAGCACGGGCAACTTCTTCACCATCCGCGACCTTCTGGCCGATTGGCCGGGCGAAGTGCTGCGTTTCAACATGCTGCGCACCCATTACCGCCAGCCGATTGATTTCACATTGGCTGGCCTCACGGAAAGCTGGAAGCAGTTGGAACGCTGGTATGGCGTGACCGAACCGCTGGCCGATCCTGCGCCCGACGCCGCGTTTTTCGCGGCGCTGGAAGGTGATCTCAACACGCCGGCCGCCATTGCCAGCCTGTATCAGGCCGATGAGTTGGCGCTGGCGGGCGGACTTGGCTTTCTGGGTTTTTCCAATGTGCAGTTGAAGATCGCCGCCAAGACCAAGGTGGACGAGGCGGCTATCGCTCAGGCGATTGCCGCGCGCAAACAGGCGCGGGTGGAAAAGAATTTCGCCGAAAGCGACCGCATCCGCGACCAATTGCTGGCGCAGGGCATTGTTTTGAAGGACGGGCCGAACGGCACCACCTGGGAAGTAAAACGATGAGCAAGGAACGGCTTTATCTATTCGACACCACCCTGCGCGACGGCGCGCAGACGACAGGCGTGGATTTCTCGGTTGAAGACAAGCGCCAGATCGCCCTGGCCCTGGACGGCATGGGGCTGGATTACATCGAAGGCGGCTGGCCCGGCGCCAATCCCACCGACACGGAATTTTTCAGCGAACGGCCGCCGCTGAAGACGGCACGTTTCACGGCGTTCGGCATGACCAAGCGCTCGGGCCGCAGCGCCGGCAACGATCCGGCCCTGGCCATGGTGATGGATTCCACGGCCGAAGCCATCTGCCTGGTGGGCAAGACCTCCGACTATCAGGTGCGGACCGCTCTGGAAATTCCGCTGGAAGAGAATATCGACAATATCGCCCGCTCCATCGAAGCGGTGGTGGCGAAAAAACGCGAGCCGCTGTTCGATGCTGAACATTTCTTCGACGGCTACAAGGCCAATCCCGATTACGCCTTCTCCTGCATCCGCGCGGCGCATGAAGCGGGCGCGCGCTGGGTGGTGCTGTGCGACACCAATGGCGGCACCATGCCGGATGAAGTCTATCGCATCGTCTCGGACGTGAAGGCGAAGCTGCCCAAGGCGGCGCTGGGCATCCATGCCCATAACGATACCGAACAGGCGGTGGCGGTGAGCCTGGCGGCGGTCAATGGCGGGGTGCGCCAGATCCAGGGCACCCTGAACGGGCTGGGCGAACGCTGTGGCAACGCCAATCTTTGTTCCCTTATCCCCAATCTGATGCTGAAAGAGCCTTATGCCAGCACATTCGAGATCGGCGTCACCAAAGAAAACCTAGGCCGTATCACCCAGCTTTCGCGCTTGCTGGATGAAATCCTCAACCGCGCACCCAACCGGCATGCGCCGTATGTCGGACCTTCGGCCTTCGCGCATAAGGGCGGGCTGCATTCTTCGGCGGTGCTGAAAGACCCGAAGACCTATGAGCATGTCACGCCGGAATCGGTGGGCAACAAGCGCGTCATCCCGGTGTCCGATCAGTCTGGCCGTTCCAATCTGATGGCGCGCCTGATCGAGGCGGGCATTGACGTAGACGCCAAGGACGCGCGGATTTCCCGCCTGCTGGAAGACGTCAAGCAGCGCGAATATCTGGGCTATGCTTATGACGGTGCGGAAGCGTCGTTTGAACTGCTGGCACGCCGGGCGCTGGGCCAGGTGCCCGAGTATTTCGACATCCAAAGTTTCCGCGTCACGGTGGAACGGAAAAAGAATGAAAGCGGCGAATTCGTCACCGTCTCGGAAGGCGTGGTGGATTTGAAAGTGGCCGGGGAAAGCCTGCACAATGTCGGCACCGGCAATGGTCCAGTGAATGCGCTGGATGCGGCGCTGCGCCAGGACCTGGGCAAATATTCCGCGGCGCTCGCGGACCTCAAGCTGGTGGACTACAAAGTGCGCATTCTCACCAGCGGCACCGAAGCGGTGACCCGCGTCATGGTGGAAAGCGCCGACGGCAAGGGCAATCGCTGGTCCACGGTGGGCGTGTCGGCCAATATCGTGGACGCTTCGTTCGAAGCCCTCACCGACTCGATCATCTACAAATTATATCGGGATGGAATTAGAGCTTAGGCGGCCTTCCAGCATCTTGAGCGCCGCCTGCGCGCCGTCGGCCAGATGGTACAGCTCCAGCACCATCTCCTTGGCGAAACCGTGATTGATGATTTCGCGCAGCATCTTGTCCAGGGGATCGTAAAAGCCGTCCACATTGACCACGATGATGGGCTTTTTGTGCACACCCAACTGCGCCTCGGTCGCCACTTCGAAGAACTCGTCGAAGGTGCCCAGGCCGCCCGGCAGCACCACAAAGGCATCCGACATTTGCAGCATTAGCGCCTTGCGCTCCTGAAGATGCGGCGTGACGATCAGTTTTTCTTCGGCGCTGACCGGTGGCTCCAGATCCTTGAGAAAGGCTGGAATGATGCCTTGCACCTGTGCGCCGGCCTGCTGCGCCGCCAGGGCCACAACGCCCATTAATCCCGGGCCGCCGCCGCCGAACACCAGCGAAAAGCCCAGTTTTGCAATGCCTTCGCCCATGATGCGCGCTTCATCGCGGAAGCGGGGATTGGTGCCGAAAGACGATCCGCAAAAGACACAGATGGCGGGCTTCTTCTTGTCCATGGCGCCAATGGGGTTGCGTGGATTGCAGGGTCTTCCTAAACAGGTTCGCTCATTATTCCAAAGGGGAAATCGGTGCGCCGCTGGCTTGTCGCTTTCATCGTCATTGCCTTGATCGCGCTGGTGGCCGGTTTCCTGACCTTCGGCGGCGCCGACATGGGGCAGTGAGTGGCGCATCCCGTTGAAGAAGGCGAGGGCACACCCTCCTTGAGGCCGCTCTGGGCCTTGATGCCGTATCTCTGGCCCAAAAATGCCGGTCTTCGCACGCGGGTGTTTATTTCCCTGTTCTGTATGGTGCTGGGCATTGCGGCCACCGCCTATTTCCCGTTGCTGATGGGAGAGGTCACCAACCGGCTGGCGGTCAAGCCGGCCTCAGCGCTGGTGATCGGCACAACGCTGGGCCTGGTTGGTGCTTATGTCGCCGCCCGCATTCTGATGCAGGCTTTCGGCCAGTTGCGCGACGGCATTTTCGCCAAGGTTCTCTATCACGCCATGCGCGAAGTGGCGGTGCAGACCTTCGCACATATTCACGCTCTATCGCTGCGCTTTCATCTCGAGCGCAAGACGGGCGGGCTTTCGCGGGTGATCGACCGCGGCATCAAAGGCATCGACACGCTTTTGTCGTTCGCCTTGTTCAGCATCTTTCCCACCATCTTTCAGCTTCTGCTCTTCACCGCGATCATGGTGGTGAAGCTGGATTGGTGGATCGCGATGACCACCTTGGCGATGGTGGCGGTCTATACCTGGTTCACGTTCGCCGTCACCCGCTGGCGCGTCGCATTCCGGCGCGAGATGAACCAGTCCGACACCGACGCCAACACCAAGGCGGTGGACAGTCTGCTCAATTTCGAAACCGTGAAATATTTCAACAACGAAGCTCATGAAACGCGTCGCTTTGACCGTTCGATGGAGAAATACTCCGCCGCCTCGATCCAGTCGCAGATTTCGCTTTCCATCCTCAATACCGGCCAGGCCGCGATCATGGCGGTGGGTATGGGCGTGGTGATGGTGCTGACCGCCATCGGTATCCGAGACGGCCGCTTCACGGTGGGCGACTTCGTGATGGCCAACGCCATCCTGATGCAGCTTTATCAGCCGCTCAATCTTCTGGGCACCGTCTACCGCGAAATCACCCAGTCGCTGGTGGACATGGACGCCATGTTCCGCCTGCTGCGCCAGCCGCAGGAAGTCAAAGACAAAGCGGATGCGCTTCCGCTTGCCGTGCGTGGCGGCGATATCAAATTCGACAATGTGATTTTCGCCTACGATCCCGAGCGGACTGTGCTCAAGGGCATCAGTTTTACCGTGCCGGCGGGCAAGACGGTAGCGGTGGTGGGGCCGTCAGGCGCCGGAAAATCCACCATCAGCCGCATTCTCTACCGCTTCTATGACATCAAAAGCGGCAGTGTGACGATTGACGGCCAGGATATCCGCGATGTCACCCAGACATCCTTGCGCGCCGCCATCGGCATCGTTCCGCAGGACACGGTGCTGTTCAACGACACCGTCAAATACAACATCGCCTATGGCCGGATCGGCGCCAGCGACGCCGATATCAAGGATGCGGCGCAGCTGGCCCAGATCGATAAATTCATCACCCTGCTGCCGATGGGCTATGACTCCATGGTGGGTGAGCGCGGCTTGAAATTATCGGGCGGCGAAAAGCAGCGCGTTGCCATCGCCCGCACCATCCTCAAAAACCCGCCCATCCTGATGCTGGATGAGGCGACCAGTGCGCTGGACACCGGCACCGAACGGGAAATCCAGGGCGCGCTCAACCAGGTATCCCAGGGCCGCACCACGCTGGTGATCGCCCATCGCCTGTCCACGGTGATCGACGCCGACGAGATCCTGGTTCTGGATCATGGCCAGATCATAGAACGCGGCCGTCATGGCGAACTTATCGCGCTGAACGGTCACTATGCGTCGATGTGGAACAAGCAGCGCGAAGCCGCCGCCGCCCGCGAGAAGCTCAAAGAGGTTGAGGCCGATCCGGATGTTGTACCCGGTATCGCGCGCGCGACTTAGATCAACTCGACCCGATCCACTTCGACACCCTTGTTTCCTTGGCGCGTCGAGAAGCGAATCCGCTGCTCCGGCTCCACCTGCTGTACGCCCGAACGCCGAAGCGCGCTGGCATGCAGATAGATGTCGCCATTGCCGCTGTCGGGCATGACGAAGCCGAAGCCTTTCTGGTCGTTGAAGAACTTGATCTTGCCTTCGGTCATCGGGCCGGAAGGCGCGCTGTTGTAACCGCCGCCGCCGCCATAGCCGCCACCGCCGCCAAACCCGCCGCGGCCACCACCGCCACCAAAGCTATCGCGCCGCGGTCCACGCGGCGCCGGCTCTTCCGCGGTGGAAAGATCCACATTGTGGATCGCCACCACCTGCATGCCGCGTTGGGAATCCGCCAGATCGCAGACGATGCTGGCGCCCGGCGGCAATTCTTGATGTCCCGCTGATTGCAGCACCGAGGCATGGCAGAACGCATCGCCGCCATTATCCAGGGTTACGAAGCCGTACCCCTTGGTGCCGTTAAACCATTTGATTTTTCCCCGCGCAGAAGCCTGCGTCAGGGTCTTATCCCCGTCAAAATGTCCCATGAACCGACGCCACACCCAAGCCGGCTTCTACCCCGAGCGCCCCACGTCCCGGCTGCATGCGGGCGCTTGCCTTAATGATGACTACAGAAAATGGGGACTCGCAACGGGGTGCGGTTTCCTTGGAATTCTTCAAAAACCCCTGTTGCAGCGCAACAAAACGGTTGACTTACCCGCCCAATACCCTCATACTCCGTCCATCCGTTGCGACCGCACGAATGGCCAAATGGCTGTCATCGCCGGATTTTTTTAGAAAACCTCCGTTCCCTCCAGTGTGCGTGGAAGACGGCAACAGCCGTTGTCGTGCGCCTTTTGTGCGCTCTTCCGGTTTTAAGGACTATTGTGACTGACCTTACTTTTTCTGGGCTTGGCGTTGCCGAGCCGATCCTTCGCGCCCTCGCGGAAGAGAATTACACCATCCCCACCCCCATCCAGACCCGCGCCGTCCCGGCGCTGCTGGGCGGGCGTGACCTTCTGGGTATCGCCCAGACCGGCACCGGCAAGACCGCTGCGTTCGGTCTGCCGCTGCTGCAGAAACTTTCTATCGGCCATGTGCCGCCTAAGCCCCGCGAAGCCAAAAGTTTGATCCTGGCGCCGACCCGCGAGCTGGCGGTGCAGATCGCCGACAGCCTCAAAACCTATGGCCGCTTTCTCAATCTGCGTATTGCGGTGATCCTGGGCGGCGTCAGCCAGAATTCCCAGATCAACGCCACCAAGAATGGCGTCGATATCCTGGTGGCGACACCGGGCCGGCTGCTGGACCTGGTGAACCAGCGTCATATCCGGCTGGACACGGTTTCGACCTTTATCGTGGACGAAGCAGACCGCATGCTCGACATGGGCTTCATTCGCGACGTGCGCAAAATCGTGGCGATGTTGCCGAAGGACCGCCAATCCATGCTGTTCTCCGCCACCATGCCCGACGATGTCGTCAAGCTGGTGGGCGATATGTTGCGCCAGCCCGAACGCATCGAAGTGGCGCCGCAGGGCCGTACCGCCGACCGCGTTTCCCAGGTGCTGTATTTTGTGCCCGCGATGCAGAAGCGCCAGCTTCTGATCGAGTTGCTCAAAGACCTTCAGATGTATCGCGTCATTGTCTTCACGCGCACCAAGCATGGCGCCAACAAGGTGGCCGAGCATCTCAACAAGAGCGGCGTCCAGGCCGACGCTATCCATGGCAACAAGTCCCAGAATGCCCGGCAGCGGGCGTTGGACAGCTTCCGCTCCGGCAAGCTGCGGGTGCTGGTCGCCACCGATATCGCCGCGCGCGGCATCGACATTGACGACATCACCCATGTGGTGAATTTCGAACTGCCCAATGAACCGGAAAGCTATGTCCACCGCATCGGCCGCACCGCGCGCGCCGGCGCCGGCGGCGCGGCGATCAGCTTCTGCGATGGTTCGGAAAAGAACTATCTGCGCGATATCGAAAAGCTGACGCGCATGAAGATCGAGGTCGTGCCGCACGAATTGCCGGATCTGACCCCCGAGCAGATCAAGCAGATGAACGAACCCCGTCCCGCCCATGGCCATCGCCATGGCGGCCATCAGAACAAGGGCGGCGGTCACAACCCGCACGCGCCGAAGAAGAAGAACGGTTCGCGTCCGCATTGGGCGCGCGATCGCGATAATAATAACAAGAAGCGCGGCGCGGCCGCATAACAGAGCATGTGGAGCATCGGCCCGGCGCGCATAGCGAAAGCGTATGGGCGCTGCGGCTTTACGGTGTAGGCGGCAATGGTCAGCATCTTTGTCGACGGCGATGCCTGTCCCGTAAAAGCGGAAGTCGAGAAGGTGGCGGCGCGGCATGGCCTCGCCGTCACCATCGTTTCCAACGGCGGTTTGCGCCCATCGGCCAATCCCATGCTCCGGCATGTCACGGTTGCCGAAGGTGCTGACGCCGCCGATGACTGGATTGTCGAACACATAAACGCGGGCGATATTGCCATTACCGCCGATATTCCGCTGGCGTCGCGCTGCCTGGACAAGGGTGCCAAGGTGCTTGGCCCCAATGGCAAGCCCTTCACACCGGAAGGCATCGGCATGGCGCTGGGCATGCGGGAGTTGAGCCGGCATCTGCGTGAACTGACACCAGGCGGACAGAGCCGTCATGCGGGGTTCAACAAACAGGACCGTTCTCGCTTTCTGGGCGAGCTGGAAAATTGCATCATGAAGCTCAAACGCGCAGTCTAGACCTATGCTTGACGTTCCAGCCCAAGCCTTAACCGCCAGCGCCGACAATCTGTTCGCGCGGCTGCCTGGCGATTTTTACACAAAGATGCCGCCGGAAGCGGTGGGCGTTCGCCCGCGCCTGATTCATGCCAATGCCAAAGCGGCGGCGCTGATCGGCCTCGACGCCAAGTCTTTTACCGATCCGGCCTTCATTGAGATTTTTTCCGGCCACCGGCCGTTTCCCGGCGGCGAACCGCTGGCGATGGTTTATTCCGGCCATCAGTTCGGCGCCTGGGCCGGACAGCTTGGCGATGGCCGTGCGCTTTTATTGGCGCAGGTACGAAACCGTGAAGGCGAATTGTGGGACGTGCAGCTCAAAGGCGCGGGCAAGACGCCGTATTCCCGTTTCGGCGATGGCCGCGCCGTGATGCGGTCCACCATCCGGGAATATCTCTGCAGCGAAGCGATGGCCGGCTTAAGTATCCACACCACGCGCGCGCTTTGCATCATCGCCACCAATGAACAGGTGCATCGCGAAACGGCGGAGCCGGGCGCGGTGCTGGCGCGCCTGGCGCGGTCTCACACCCGTTTCGGCCATTTCGAACATTTCCATCACAACGGTAAGCCGGAACTGGTCCGCGCCCTGGCCGATCATGTGATCGAAGAATATATGCCGGAGTTTTCCGAAGATCATGCTGCCTGGTTTGGCGAAGTGGTCAAACGCACCGCGCATCTGATGGCGCAGTGGCAGGCCGCCGGTTTCGCTCATGGCGTGATGAATACCGACAACATGTCCATCCTGGGCCTGACACTCGACTACGGCCCGTTCGGATTTCTCGATGCCTATGATCCCGGCTTCATCTGCAATCATACCGATGAGACCGGCCGTTACGCTTTCGACATGCAGCCCGCCATCGCGCATTGGAATCTGCGCGCGCTGGCGCTGGCGCTCTCCAGCCTGATTCCAACGGAAATGCTGGTGATGGCGCTGGACACGTATGAGGCCCTGTTCCGCAACCGCTATCGCGCCATGATGCGCGCCAAGCTGGGGTTCACCCATGATGCGGGCAGGGCGGATGACCAGATGATTGCCGAACTCCTTACTCTGATGACCAAGGCCGGAGCGGATTACACACTGACCTTTCGCGGGCTCTCTGATCCGGGCGAAGCCTGGCTGACCCTGTTCGCCCCAGTGCAGGCCGAGGCGACCACTTGGCTCGGAAAGTATCGCGCTCGCATGGCAGGCGAGGGTGATCGCGCCACTGCCATGAATGCCGTGAACCCTCGCTTTGTCCTGCGCAATTGGGTGGCCGAAGTGGCGATCCGGGCCGTCGAGGACGAGGGTGATATCGGACCCCTGGACCGCATTTTGCGCCTGATGCAGAGCCCTTATGATGCCCATCCGGGCGAGGAAGCCTTCAGCCAGCCTCCCGCCCCCGAATATGGCGGCCTTTGCGTCTCCTGTTCCTCATAAACCCCGGTTTTTGAGCCAAAAAACGGGGTGGCACACGCTTGCCCGGTCCATTATGGTCCGGCCCGCTATGGAAGCTTTCAAAACCCTCGACGGCATCGCCGCCCCCCTGAACATGATCAATGTCGACACCGACATGATCATCCCGAAACAATTCCTGAAGACCATCCACCGCACCGGACTGGGCAAGGCCCTGTTCGACGAGATGCGTTACAATATGGACGGCAGCGAGAAGCCGGACTTCGTGCTCAACAAGCCGCAATATCGCAAGGCGCAGATTTTGGTGGCGGGCGATAATTTCGGCTGCGGCTCGTCGCGTGAGCACGCGCCCTGGGCGCTGCTGGATTTCGGCATCCGCTGCGTCATCGCTCCCAGCTTCGCGGACATTTTCTACAACAACTGCTTCAAGAACGGCATTCTGCCGATCAAGTTGCCGCAGTCCGACGTGGACAAGCTGATGGACGACGCCGAACGTGGCGCCAATGCCCGCGTCAGCATCGACCTTGAGAAGCAGGAAATCAGCGGCCCCGATGGCGGCACGATCAAGTTCGAGATCGATGCCTTCCGCAAGCAATGCCTGCTCAATGGCTGGGACGATATCGGCCTGACGCTGCAGAGCGAAGACAAGATCTCCGCTTACGAAAAAGATCACAAAGTACAGGCGCCCTGGATTTGACCATGCATAATATTCTTTTGACTCCCGGTGACGGCATCGGGCCCGAAGTGATGGACGCCACAAGCCGCGTGCTGGGCTGGTACCAGAAGAACCGCAAATTCGAATTCCAGGCGGAAGAAGCCCTGATCGGCGGCACCGCCTTTGAAAAGGTCGGGCGTTCCGATCCCGATGACACCATCGCCAAGGCCAAAAAGGCCGACGCCATCCTGTTCGGCGCGGTGGGCGGTCCCCAGTGGGATAATCTGCCGTTCCATCAGAAGCCGGAACGTGGGCTTTTGCGCCTGCGCAAGGATCTGGAGCTTTTCGCCAATCTGCGTCCGGCTCTGTGCTTTGATGCGCTGAAGGATGCTTCCAGCCTCAAGCCCGAAATCGTGTCGGGGCTCGATATCCTGATCGTGCGCGAGCTGACCGGCGGCGTTTATTTCGGCGAACCGAAGGAAACCACCACCCTGCCGGATGGGCAGAAGCGGGCGGTGGACACCCAAGTCTACACCACCAGCGAAATTGACCGCATTTGCCGCGTCGCTTTCGATCTGGCGCGGTTGCGCGGCAAGAAGCTGGCGTCGGCGGAAAAATCCAACGTCATGGTGACCGGCGTACTCTGGCGCCAGGTGGTCACCGAAGTCGCCAAGGATTATCCGGACGTGGCGCTCACCCATATTCTGGCGGACAACGCCGCCATGCAGCTGGTGCGCAATCCCAAGCAGTTCGACGTGATGGTGACCGACAATCTGTTCGGCGACGTTCTGTCGGACGAAGCCGCCCAGCTTACCGGCTCCATCGGCATGTTGCCTTCGGCCTCGCTGGGGGCCAAGCGCGCCGACGGCAAGCAATGGGCCTTGTATGAACCCATTCATGGCAGCGCGCCTGACATCGCCGGCAAGGGCCTGGCGAACCCCATCGCGTCCATTCTCTCGCTGGCCATGGCTTTCCGCTATTCCTTCAACCGCGGCGAAGATGCCCTGTTGCTGGAAAAGGCGGTCGACACCGTGCTGGCGGAAGGCTTCCGCACCGGCGACATCATGCAAAAAGGCATGAATCAGGTCGGCACCGCCGGCATGACCGATGCGATTCTCAAGGCGCTGGATAAAGTGGCCGGATGAGCGCCTACGGCTCACCCCTAGATCGCATCCGCGACCATGCCAGCCAGCTTTTCAAAGCCGGCCGGCTGGACGAAGCCGCAAACGCCTATCGCAACATCCTGGAGATGTCGCCGTCGGATTTCGACGCTATTCATCATCTCGGGCTTGTGGCGATCATGACCGGCCGGCTGGAGGAAGCGCGGCGTCTGCTTCAGGCGGCGCTGGATTTGAGCCCCACCAATCCCGAAGTCTGGCTGCATTACGGCATGTCGCTGCAGCATCAGGGCCGCGCCGATGAAGCGGTGACCGCTTATGAGCATGCCCTGAATCTCAAGCCCGATTATTCCGACGCGGTGTTCTGCCTGGGCGTGACCCAGAAGAATGCCGGCCGTCCCGACAAGGCGCTGGTCGCTTTCAATCATTTCATCGCCATGCGCGGCAGCGAATATCCAGCGCTGCTGCATCGCGGCGATCTGCTGCGCGACAGCGGCGACATCGTCGGCGCCATGGCCGACTATGAATCCGCGCTCACCGTCAATCCGGATTATTTCGACGGCTGGATGCATCGCGGCGTTCTGCTGAGCGACCAGGGCCAAAGCCAGGAAGCGCTGGAATGTTATGACAAGGCCAGCGCCATAGCGCCCGAGCGGGGCGACGTCTGGTACAATCGCGGCATCGCGCTCGAAAATCTGAATCGCGCGGACGAGGCGCTGGAATCCTATGAGCGGGCGGTGCAGCTATCGCCCGATTTTCCCGATGCCTGGAACAATCGCGGCGCGCTTCTGCGCAAGGCCGGCCGCGAGGATGACGCACTGGTGAGTTTTGACCGCGCGCTCCAGGCTGATCCTTCGCATGCGCAGGCGCTGAGCAATCGCGGCGCCATCCTCACCGATCAGCGCCGCTTCGATGAAGCGCTGGCGGCCTACGATCAGGCGCTGACCGCCGCGCCCGACGCGCAAAGCTGGTACAACCGCGGTGTGACCTTGCGCGGCCTGGGCCGTGGCCAGGAAGCGCTGGCGGCCTACGATCAGGCGGTGGCGCTCAAGCCCGATTTCGCTGATGCCTGGAACAATCGCGGTGTGGTGTTGCGTGATTTCGGCAGGCTGGATGAAGCGCTGGAGAGTTTCCGCCGTGCCCTGGGAATTGACCCCCGTCATGCCGACAGCCTCGCCAATCATGGCGCGTTCTTGCAGGCTGCCAAACGTTTCGAAGAAGCGGCACGCGAATTCCGCCGCCTGGAACTGGTGGCGCCGGAGCATTCTTACCTGCTGTCCGGCTTGCTGGTTTCGGCCATGTCGCTGTGCGATTGGCAGACGCTGGAAGACATAGAAGAGCGGCTCAAGAGTGAAGTGATCAACGGCAAGGCGATTGTGCCGCCGTTGCCGTTGATGGGCGCGTTCGACGATCCGTCTCTCCATCAGGCGGCGGCAAAGCATTATCTCGCCGAAGCGGTGGGCAGCGGGCCGGCCGTGAAAGCACCCAAGCCGGCCGCTCATGACCGTATCCGCCTGGGTTATGTCTCCAACGATTTCTATGCCCACGCCACCGCGCGGCTGATGGCCGATCTGTTCGAGCGGCATGACAGCAAAAAATTCGAAGTGATCGCGATTTCCTTCGGTCCCGACGAAGCCAGCGACGTCCGTGACCGGCTTCTCAAGTCTTTCGATCAATTCCATGATGTGCGCGACATGTCGGACGCGGAAGTGGCCGATCTTATGCGGCGGCTTGAGATCGATATCGCCATCGATCTTAAGGGTTACACCGGTGGCGCGCGGCCCGGCATCTTTGCCCACGGCCCTGCGCCGGCGACGGTGAATTATCTTGGCTATCCCGGCACCGTCGGCGGCGAGTTCATGCATTATGTGTTCGCCGACGCGCAAGTCCTGCCGATGGATCAGCAGGATTTCTATTCCGAGCAGATCGTACATCTGCCGGGCAGCTATCAGCCCAACGATCCCAAGCGGGCCATTGGCGCGGCGCCCTCACGGACCGAAGCCGGATTGCCGGCGGATGGCTTTGTCTTCTGCTGCTTCAACAATCACTGGAAGATCACCAAGCCGGTGTTCGAAAGCTGGATGCGGATTCTGAAAGCCGTACCGGACAGCGTGCTGTGGCTGCTGTCCGACAGCGCCGACGCTGCTCTGGCGCGCGCCGCGCAAGCGGAGGGGATTGATCCCAAGCGGCTGATCTTCGCGCCGCGCCTGCCGCATGCCGATCATCTGGGCCGCCTCGGCCTGGCCGATCTGGTGCTCGATACGCTGCCCTATAACGCCCACACCACCGCCAGCGACGCGCTGTGGTGCGGCGTGCCGGTTCTGACGGTGGCGGGACAAAGCTTTGCCGCCCGGGTGGCCGCCAGCCTCAACACCGCCATCGGGCTTTCCGAACTGATCGCCAAGAGTCTTACTGCCTACGAAGAAGGCGCGGTTGCGATTGCGAAAGATCCCAAGAAGCTTAAGGCCCTGAAGGCCAAGCTGGCCAAGAATCGGGGCTCCAAGTCCCTATTCGACGCTGCGGCTTTCTGCAAGGCGATTGAGGCGGCTTACAGCCGTGTCATGGAAGCGGCGCGGCGTGGTGACGCGCCGAATTCATTCGCGCTTTCCCCAGACTGAAATATAGTCGGTTCCGGGCAGTGCGCCCCGGGAAAAAACTATAGGGGCTTAGGATATGCGCGATTTCACGCGACGGATGGCTTTGTCTTTGCCGCTGGCTGGCGCGATGCTGACCAAGCTTGGCAGCACAGTTCAGGCACAAGCGGCTGACACGGAATGGCGCTATTATGGCGGTGACATCGCCAGCACCCGCTATGTGCCGCTGGATCAGGTCAATGCCTCCAACTTCAACCAGTTGGAAGTCGCCTGGCGCTTCAAGCCCGACGCAATGGGCGCGCGCCCGGAATTTGTTTTTGAATCCACGCCGCTGGTGATCAAGGGCAAGCTCTACACCACCTGCGGCTCACGCCGCGATGTGGTGGCGCTGGACGCCACCAATGGTGAAATTCTCTGGTTGTTCCGGAAGGATGAAGGTGAGCGCGGCCGCAATGCGCCGCGGCAATATTCCGGCCATGGCGTGTCCTATTGGACCGACGGCAAGGAAGAACGCATCATCTATGTCACCCCCGGCTATCAGATGATCGCGCTGGATGCCCGCACCGGCATTCCGGTCAAGGGCTTCGGCGTGGACGGGGTTGTGGACCTCAAACAGAATGACGATCAGACCATTGATCTGGTTACGGGCGAGATCGGCCTTCACTCCACGCCGCTGGTGGTCAAGAACACCGTCGTCGTCGGCGCTGCGCATCTGACCGGCGGCGCGCCGCCGCACCACAAGAATGTCAAAGGCTATGTCCGCGGCTTCGATGCCCGCACCGGCAAGCGCAAATGGATTTTCCACACCATCCCGCGCAAGGGTGAATTCGGCTATGAAAGCTGGATCAAGCCGGGCCAGGCCGAAGATGTGGGCAATACCGGCGTGTGGGCGCAGATGTCGGCCGATCCGGATCTGGGTCTGGTCTATCTGCCGGTCGAATTGCCGGGCGGCGATTACAACGGCCAATATCGCCACGGCAACGCTTTGTTCGGGGAAAGCCTGGTTGCAGTGGATGCCGAAACCGGCAAGCGCCGCTGGCACTATCAATTCGTGCATCACGGTTTATGGGACATGGATATTCCCTGCGCGCCGATTCTTGCAGACATCCCGGTGGATGGCAAAATCGTCAAGGCGCTGGCCCAGCCCAGCAAGCAATGCTGGCTCTATGTGCTCAATCGCGAAACCGGCGAGCCGGTCTGGCCGATCGAGGAAAAGCCCGTGCCTGCCGGCAACGTGCCGGAGGAATGGTATGCCCCAACCCAGCCGCATCCATCCAAGCCGCCGGCCTATGACATTCAAGGCGTCAGCCATGACGATCTGATCAACTTCACGCCTGAACTGCGCGCCGAGGCGATCCGGATCGTCGACAGCCAATATACTATTGGTCCGCTGTTCACGCCGCCGACCATGGCGGTGGCAGGCGGCAATCGCGGCACCTTGCATACGCCGGGCTCCAATGGCGGCACTGATTGGGCGGGCGGCTCCTACGATCCCGATACCCATATGGTCTATGTCTATTCGCAGCGCACGGCCGCAACCTTGGGCATCGTCAAGAACCAGAATCTCGACGTCTCGGACTATGAATATGTTCAAGGCCAGCCGGGCCAGACCACCCGTGTCACGCGGGCTCTTGGCGCGGTCGCCGCCGCGCCTGCCACTCCGGCTCCGGCGCGTCCCGCTGCTGCTGCTACGCCAGCCGCTGCTGCTCCCGCTGCGGGCCCCAACGGCACGGTACAAGGTCTGCCGTTGCTCAAGCCGCCCTATGGCAGCCTGTCGGCGCTGGATATCAGCAAGGGTACGCTGGTCTGGCAGGTCGCCCATGGCGAAACGCCGGACGCGATCAAGAACCATCCCGCGCTCAAGGGCCTCAAAATTCCGCGCACCGGACAGGTCGGCATGGTGGGCCCAACCACCACCAAGACGTTGGTGATATGCGGCGATACCGGCTTCAGCACCGGCCCCGATGGGCGGCGCGGCGCCATGCTGCGCGCCTACGACAAAGCCACGGGTGAGGAAAAGGGCGCGGTCTATATGCCGGCGGGAACGGCCGGCGCGCCCATGACCTATATGCTGGGTGGCCGCCAATACATCGTGGTGGCGTGCGGCGGCGGCAACGTTACGGAAGAGATGATCGCTTTCAGACTTCCCAGAGCTTAACACGGACCCAACTCCCCCTTCGGCGCGCAGCGCCTGGAAGGGGGAGATGCCGTAGCTGGCCGAGGGCGCGGGCTACGACCGCGCGCCCGACAGCCAGCGAAGGCAGAGGGGGTTTATTATTCTGTCTGCCCAACCTGGGCGCAGGCCAGTGCCGTCATGTTGACGATACCGCGGGCGGTGACCGACGGCACCATCACATGGATGGGCTTGGACATGCCCAGCAGCATGGGCCCGACCAGCAAGCCGCCGGTCGATGACGTGAGCAACGTCAGCGCGATATTGGCGGCGTCCAGGGTCGGCATGATCAGCAGATTGGCCGAGCCTTTGAGCGGGCTGGAAGAAACCAGCCTTTCGCGCAACGCTTCCGACAGCGCTGCATCGGCATGCATTTCGCCGTCCACTTCCAGGTCCGGCGCGCGGGCGTGAATCATCGCCAGCGCTTCGCGCATTTTGCGTGCGGAAGGGTGGGCGGAAGCGCCGAACGTCGAATGAGAAAGCAACGCGGCTTTGGGCTTTACGCCGAAGCGGCGCACCGCCCGCGATGCCAAAATGGTCATCTCGGCCACCTGTTCGGCGGTGGGGTCCATGGTCAGATGGGTATCGCAGAAGAACAGCACACCGTTGGGCAGGATCAGCGCCGACAGAGAATAGGTACGGCTGACCCCGGTGTGGGGAATGATGGGGGCGATCTGCTTGTATTGGCGGATCCAGTCGCCCAGCCCGCCGCATAGCGCCGCGTCGGCCAACCCCGCTTCCAGCACAAGAGCGGCGGTGATGGCTCTGCGGGTGCGCATCCAGCGGGCGGCGGCGTCCGGAGTGACGCCCCTTCGCTCCACGATCTTGGAATAGCGGCGGCGCAGCGGCGCGAAAATCTCCTCGTCGCCGTCCGGGTCCAGGATGGTGGCCTGTTTTTCGAAATCAATGCGCAGGCCCAATTGGCGGGCCCGTTCCAGGATGATCGCCTTGCGGCCGATCAACACGGGGCGGGCGATTTTTTCGTCCACCACCGTCTGCACGGCGCGCAGAATGCGCTCTTCTTCGCCTTCGGCGTAAACCACCTTGCGTTGGGTGCGGCGCGCGATCTCAAACACCGGCCGCATCAACTGACCGGAGCGATAGACGAAGGTCTGCAGCTCGCGCTCATAGGCTTCGAAATCGGTGATCGGCCGGCGCGCCACGCCGGAATCCATCGCGGCTTTCGCCACGGCGGGCGCAATATGCAGGATCAGGCGCGGATCGAACGGCCGGGGGATGATGTAATCCTTGCCGAAACCGGTCTGGGCGCCGCCATAGGCTTCCGCGGCGACATCGCTGCCTTCGGCGCGGGCCAGCTCGGCGATGGCCAGCGCGGCCGCCACCTTCATGGGTTCATTGATGGTCATCGCATCCACGTCCAGCGCGCCCCGGAACACAAAGGGAAAGCACAGGACATTGTTGACCTGATTGGGATGATCGGAACGGCCGGTGGCGACGATGGCATCGGGCCGCGCTTCCTTGGCGAGCTCGGGCAAGATCTCCGGATCGGGATTGGCCAGCGCCAGGATCAGCGGCTTGTCCGCCATTTGCGGCAGCCATTCCTTCTTCAGCACATTCGGCGCCGACAGACCCAGAAACACATCAGCTCCCGCCAGCACTTCGCCCAGGGTGCGGGCATCGGTCTTGCGGGCGTAGCGCGCCATGTTGGGCGGCATATCCTTGTCACGGCCCTGATAGACAACGCCCTTGATGTCAGTGAGGGTGACATTGTCCACCGGCAGGCCCATTTCCACCAGCAGATCAACACAGGCGAGCGCTGCTGCGCCTGCGCCGGAAGTCACCAGCTTGATCTCCTTGAGGTTCTTGCCCTGCAGCAACAAGCCATTGGTGATGGCGGCGGCGCAGACGATGGCGGTGCCATGCTGGTCGTCGTGGAAAACGGGAATCTTCATCTTCGCGCGCAGACGCTGCTCGATGATGAAGCATTCCGGGGCCTTGATATCTTCCAGATTGATGCCGCCGAAGGTGGGCTCCAGCGCCAGCACCACATCGCAGAAGCGATCGATATCCGTGGCGTCCACTTCCAGATCGAAGACGTCGATGCCGGCGAATTTTTTGAACAGCACCGCCTTGCCTTCCATCACCGGCTTGGCGGCAAGAGGGCCGATATTGCCCAGGCCCAGAACGGCGGTGCCGTTGGTGATCACCGCCACAAGATTGGCGCGGGCAGTCAGGTCGCGGGCGGCTGCAGGGTCGGCAACAATGGCGTCACAGGCGGCGGCGACACCGGGCGAATAAGCCAGCGCCAGGTCGCGCTGAGTCGCCATGCGTTTGGTGGGTTGAACCGCCAGCTTTCCCGGCCTGGGAAGCCGGTGATAATCCAGGGCTGCCTTGCGGAAACTGTCGTCCATGGTGGGAGTCCGGAACCGGTTGAACCTTACTCGTCTCACCGTTCCGGGCGAAGCGCAAGACCGGCCCCACTTGAGCCTATTAAGGCTTGGACCAGAGCCTTGTCAGGTTGTTCAGCGCCACTTCCATGCGGACGCGGCTGACCCAGTCCATTTTCAACCCTTCGAGCGACAGAACGTCCTTCAATTCAAACAGGGCGTTGCGCTCGCGCTCGTCGGGCACCAGGCTTTCGATGAAGGTGATGGCGACCAGGCGCTGGCCATGGGTCACCGGCCGTACTTCATGGAGCAGGGTGGATGGATAGACAAAGGCCTCGCCCGGCACGCCCTTGATCACCACCGGCTTGGTGCCGATATGCAGCACCAGCTCGCCGCCCGTATAGCTGGCGGGGTCGCTGAGAAACACAGTGCAGGAAATATCCGACCGCAGATTGATCGTCTCGCCGCCGGCCTGGATGATTTTCATGAACGCGACATCGGCATGCGCGCCGTATTTCATGCCCGGCTCATAACGCGCCATCAGCGGCGGCGCGATTTTCGTGGGCATGGCGAAATCCTGGAACGGCCGCGAACGGGTAAACGCGTCCATGACGATCTGGGCGCTTTCGCCATAGCGCGGATCGGTCATGTCGGCCTGAAGATTGGACTTGGTGATGTTGTGGGGGTTGGACAGCCGCCCATCCACAAAGCGCAATTCCCGGCCCAGCGCGGTGAGGCGGGCCACTTCCGGGGGCGTCAGAAAATCTCGTTGTTCGAGAAACAAGGCGCGCGTTCTTTCGATTGGAAGGCCGTAACGTGGGCGCTTGTAGCAAGTTTCGCGGCTGCCGGGAACCGCCCGGTTCAGGCTGACTTAACACCATGCCCTTTCCATGGTCGCGGTCCGCTTTGAAATTCTCCGACCTTCTCCGTCCCGCCGAGGCCGGGCTTTATTGCCCGCCCGGGGATTTCTATATCGATCCGGTGACGCCGGTGGCGCGCGCCGTCATTACGCATGGGCATGGCGATCACGCCCGCAGCGGCCATGGCACGGTGCTGGCGACGGCAGAGACGCTGGCGATCATGGCAACCCGGTATGGCGCCGATTTCGCAGCCACGCAGGAGGCGGCGCCGTATGGCGCGCCGGTGATGCGCGATGGGGTCTCGGTCACGCTGCGGCCGGCCGGGCACATATTGGGTTCGGCGCAATGCGCCCTTACCTGGAAGGGCATGAGCATTGTGGTGTCGGGCGATTACAAGCGCCGCCGCGATCCCACCTGCCGGCAGTTTGAACAAGTGGCGTGCGATGTGTTTGTCAGTGAGGCCACGTTCGGCCTGCCGGTCTTCCGCCATCCGCCGGACAATGAAGAAGTGGAAAAGCTGCTGATCTCACTGCGGCAATTTCCCGAACGCACCCATCTGGTAGGCGCATACGCGCTGGGCAAGGCGCAGCGCCTGATCGTGCTGCTGCGCGAGGCCGGTTACGGCGAGACCATCTACGTCCATGGCGCGATGACCAATCTCAATGCGCTGTATGAAAGTTTCGGCGTGGCGCTGGGACCGCTGGCGTCTGGCACCTCCGACAGTGGCGACAAGCTTCCGGGCAAGATCGTGATCGCCCCGCCATCGGCCATCGCCGACCGCTGGGCCCGGCGTTTCGCCGACCCGCTGCCCGTTTTCGCCTCCGGCTGGATGCGGGTGCGAGCCCGCGCCCGTCAGCGTGGGATCGAATTGCCCTTGATCCTGTCCGACCATGGCGATTGGGAGGAGCTCACCACCACCATCTCCGGCATCCGACCGCAGGAATTATGGGTCACCCATGGCAACGAGGATGCCCTGCTGCGCTGGGCGCAATTAAACGGCATCGAAGCAAAGGCGCTGAAGCTGGTGGGCTATGAGGATGAGGAGGCCTGATGCGGGCCTTCGCACATCTTCTGGATCGTCTGTCCTTCACGCCCGGGCGCAACGCCAAGCTTGTTCTGCTGACCGATTATCTCGCCCACGTGCCCGATCCCGAACGGGGCTGGGCGATGGCCAGCCTGACGGGCGATCTGTCACTCGATGCCGCCAAGCCCGCCATGATCCGCAAGGCCGTGGAAGCGCGCGTCGATCCGCAACTGTTTTCGCTGTCCTATGATTTCGTCGGCGACCTGGCCGAGACCGTGGCGCTGATCTGGGATCCCAAACCCGGCGCCAATGCCGAGCCGCAATTGCCGGAAGTGGTGGATACGCTGCGCGCTGCCTCCCGCCGTGAAGTGCCGCAGCTGCTGGAACGCTGGCTTGATGCACTCGACGCCGATGGCCGCTGGGCGCTGCTCAAGCTTTTGTCGGGCGGTTTGCGTGTGGGCGTTTCGGCGCGTCTGGCCAAGCAGGCGCTGGCGCAATTGGGCAATGTGCCGCTCGCCGACATAGAAGATCTGTGGCACGGCCAGACCCCGCCCTACGAGGATTTGTTCGCCTGGCTGTCGGGCCGGGGCGAAAAACCAAGCGCAGACGCACCCGCCCGTTTTCGTCCCGTGATGCTGGCCCAGGCGCTGGACGCGCCGGGCGATTTTTCCAAGCTGAACGCCGCCGAATATGCCGCCGAATGGAAGTGGGATGGCATCCGGGTCCAGGCGGTGAATGAAGGCGGCGAAAAACGGCTCTACAGCCGCACCGGCGACGATATCGGCAAGTCCTTTCCCGATGTGCTGGAGGCGCTGAATTTTGAAGGCGTGCTGGACGGCGAATTGCTGGTGCTACAAACCGGAAGCATTGCCAGCTTCGGCGACCTGCAGCAGCGCTTGAACCGCAAAACCACCGATGCCGCATTGATGCGCAAATTCCCCGTCGGCATTCGCGCCTATGATCTGCTGCTGGAGGGTGATCAGGATTTGCGCCGCCTGCCGTTCACTGACCGCCGCCAAAGGCTGGAAGCGTTTATTGCGCGGCTGAACAACCCCCGGATCGATCTGTCGCCGCTTCAATCTTTCGAAAGCTGGGAGGAATTGACGGCGCTTCGCGCCCACCCGCCCGAGGGTGATGCGCAAAAGGCGGAAGGGTTGATGCTGAAGCGCCGGGATTCGATCTATGAAGCGGGGCGTCCCAAAGGTCCCTGGTTCAAATGGAAGCGCGATCCGCATCTGGTGGATGCGGTGCTGATGTATGCCCAGCGCGGCCACGGCAAACGCTCCGGCTTCTATTCCGATTACACGTTCGGCGTATGGCGTGACGAAAAGGACGGCAGCCGCAGCCTGACCCCGGTGGGCAAGGCCTATTTCGGCTTCACCGATGAAGAACTGACGCGGCTGGACAAATTCGTGCGCGACAACACGGTGGAGCGCTTCGGTCCGGTGCGCTCGGTGCGGGCCGATCAGGATTTCGGACTGGTGCTGGAAATCGCCTTCGAAGGCTTGCTGCGTTCGGCACGCCACAAATCCGGGGTGGCGATGCGCTTTCCGCGCGTTCACCGCATCCGCTGGGACAAGCCGTCGCGCGAAGCGGATGAACTGGTTACGCTGGAAAAAATTCTCGACAAGGAATTGGCCGGGCGAGGGCCGAAACCGGAAACGCCACTTTAGGCGATCTTCTGGCGGCCTTCGCCAGCGCCGGTCAGCCACAGCAAGGCGATGAAGAAGGCTTTGGCGCGCGGCAGGATTGCCAGGCACAGGGCGGCGAAAATCGCCGACCACATCGCCGCCTGCGTCCAGGTCCCCAAGGTGCTGGTGGCCACAAAGATCAGCATCAGCGGGACAAACACATGGCCGACCAGGATCAGGGTCAGCCAGGGGGCGGCGTCATCGGCGCGGATATGGCCGAAGCGTTCGCCGCAAGCGGCGCAATTCTCGACCTGCTTCAGATAGGCGCGAAACAGCTTGCCTTCGCCGCAACAGGGGCAGCGGCCCAGCACAGCGCGGCGGGCGGCGAGCTTCAGTGAAATATCCTGGCGTATCGGCATCTCCATAAGCCTTGCATACATTCAGTACATACAATATCCATATACTACCAAGAGGCTTTCCAGACAATGACGAAGACGCTGACTGCGGCGATATGGACACCCCGGCTAAAACCCGGCTCAGGCCCGGTTTACCTGGCGATTGCCGACGCGCTGGAAGCCGATATCGCCAGCGGCAAGCTGCCACCCGGCACCCGGCTGCCGCCCCAGCGGGCCCTGGCAGAAAGCCTGGGGATCGATTTCACCACTGTCACCCGCGCCTATGCCGAAGCGCGCGGCCGGGGGCTGCTGACCGGCAAGGTGGGGCAGGGGACATTCGTGCGCGGCGGACGGACCGTGCCGCGCACCAGCCTTCCGGCCGAAGGCCGTGTTGATCTGTCGATGAATCTGCCGCCGCGGTTTTCCGATGCCGCGCTGGTCGGCCGCCTATGGCGCGATATCGGCGCGCTGGAAGAAGAAGGCCTCGACCTGCTGCTGCAATATCAGGCGCCGGGGGGCGCACTGGCGGACCGGCAAGCCGGGGTGCAGTGGCTGGCTTCGCGGTTGCCGGACCTTGGCGTTGATCGCCTGATCATTGCGCCCGGCGCGCAAAGTGCGTTGTTCGCCATCGCCGGTTTGCTGGCCGCGCCCGGCGACATCATCGCCGCCGAGGCACTTTGCTATCCTGGTTTTCGCGCGCTGGCAGCACAGGCTCGCCTGACGCTGGCGCCGGTGGCGATGGACAGCGAAGGGCTGCTGCCCGATGCGCTGGAAAGCGTATGCGCGAAGCAAAAGCCCAAAGCGCTTTATCTCACACCCACGCTCCACAATCCTACCACCGCGACCATGTCGCTGGCGCGGCGGCAGGCTGTGATTGCGGTGGCGCGGCGGCATAACCTCGTTCTGATCGAAGACGATGCCTACGGCATGCTGGCCGCAAGCGCGCCACCGCCCTTGGCCATGCTGGCGCCCGACATCACCTGGCACATTGCGGGCCTCGCCAAATGCCTGTCGCCATCGTTGCGGCTGGCCTATTGCGTGGTGCCCGACGCCCGCGCCGCGTCGCGCCTGTCGGCTTCTATCCGCGCCACCGCGGCAATGGCGTCGCCGCTCACCGCCGCGATTGCCCGCAACTGGATTGAAAATGGCACCGCGACCCAATTGCTGTCCGCTATCCGCAAGGAAAGCGCCGCGCGCCGCGCCCTGGCGGCTCGGCTTTTGCCACCGGCGCTGGTCCGGGGCGGCGATGGCTTTCATATGTGGCTGACACTGCCCGCGCCGTGGACGCGCGGCGAATTTCTCACCCGCCTGACGCCGCTGGGTATCGGCGCGGTGGCCAGTGATGCATTTGCCTTGATGGCGCCGCCAGAAGCGCTGCGCCTGGGGTTGGGCGCGCCGCAGACACAGGATGAATTGGCGCATGGGCTGGCGGTGATCGCCGACCTTCTGGCCGAGCCACCGGCACTATCGTCTCACGTGGTCTGAATCAGCCCGAGTTACGCAGGCCCGCCGACACGCCATTGATCGACATGTGAATGCCGCGATGGATATCGGCGTCGTCTTCGCCGGCACGGCGGCGGCGCAGCAGGTCCACCTGCAGATGATTGAGCGCGTCCACATAAGGCAGGCGGCTCTGGATCGAAGCCTTCAATCGCGGATCGGCTTCCAACAGGCTCTTCTGCCCGCTGATCCGAAGCACCACATCCACCGTCGCCTGCCATTCTTCTTCGATGCGGGCGGTGATCTTTTTCGCCAAATCGCGGTCCAACACCAGGTCGGCATAGCGCCTTGCGATGGGCATGGAGGATTTGACCAGCACCATTTCCATATTGGAGATGGTGGTGCGGAACGAGGCCGAACTTTTGTAGATCGGCGTCAATTTTTCCACACCAACCTTGGCGGCGGCAGTACCGAAGCCATACCAGCCGGGCAACATCACCCGCGCCTGCGACCAGGAAAACACCCACGGAATGGCGCGCAGATCTTCAATGCGGCCCGATTGCTTGCGCGAAGCGGGGCGGCTGCCGATCTTCAAATCAGCGATTTCCAGAAGCGGCGTGGCTTCGCGGAAATAGATTTCGAAGCCGGGAGACTCATACACCAGCCCGCGATAGGCCTTATAGGCCGCACCGCTGAAGGCATGCAGCAAGGCCTGGGCTTCGCCATCGGCGGAGTCCGCATCGGAGGACAATTCGGCCAGCAACGTCGCGGCGACAATGGTTTCCAGACTGGCGCGGCCGATTTCCGGATCGCCGTATTTGGAGGCCACCACTTCACCCTGTTCGGTGATGCGAATGCCGTTATGCGAGGCGCCCAGCGGCAGTGCGCGAATGGCATCAAAGCTCGACCCGCCGCCACGGCCGACGGCGCCGCCGCGGCCATGGAAGAAGCGCATGCGGATGCCGCGCGTGCGGCCCAGCGCCACCAGCCCGTCAATACCGGCGCGGATTTCCCAGTTGGAGGTGACGTAACCGCCATCCTTGTTGCTGTCGGAATAGCCGATCATGACTTCTTGCAGATTGTCCTGAGCAGCGATCATGGCGCGCACCAGCGGCTGGTCGAAATACTCCGCCATGACATCGGCGCTGTGGCGCAAATCGTCGATGGTTTCAAACAGCGGCACAATGCGCAACGACGCCTTGGGCTCGATGCCGGGCAGGAACAGGCCTGCCTCTTTCATGATGATGGCGGTTTCCAGCATGTCGGACGGCGTAGAAGCCTTGGAGATCACATAATTGGCCACGGCGCCGTCGCCGAAGCGGGTTTTCATGGCCTTGGCCTGATCGGCGATGGCGATCTCGCGCATGGTCTCGTCCGAATAGCGCGCATAGGGCGAGCGCAAGGGCCGGGCATGGGACAGTTCATCGAGCAGCAATTTGCTGCGCGCCTTTTCGTCCAGCTTGAGATAATCCGCGCCCACGCCCGCCACCGACAGAAGCTCGGCCACGGCGCGTTCATGAACATCGGAATTCTGGCGCACATCCATGGTGGCAAGATGGAAGCCGAACGCCGCCACGGCCTCGCGCAGATTCTGCAGCCGGCCATCCGCCAGGTCGCCGCCGCCATTCTCTTTCAGTGAGGTCGCGATCACATCCAGATCGGCGGCAAAATCTTCCGGCGTGGCGTAAGGCTCGGCTTTGTAGCGTGCCGGCCGGGCCGGGCCATCCCCCAGCAACGAAGTGTGGGTCGCGGCCATGCGGGCGTAACAACTGACCAGCGCCACGCGATACGGTTCATCGCCCTGATGGATGGGAATGCGATCCGCCGGCGGCGTCAGTTTCTTCAGCGCCGTGCTGGTGCCGACCAGTGAATCCGACAGCGACAGTTCCGCGCCCAGGGCATGAATTTCACTCAGATAATGATCCAACACCAGTTGCGACTGATGCCGCACGGCATATTCCAGCGTTTCGGGCGAGACGTTGGGATTGCCATCGCGGTCGCCGCCGACCCAGGAGCCGGGTTTGAGATAGGGCAGGATCTCCCCGTTCAGCTGGAACAGCTGGCTGAGATGCCGCTTCACCGCCGGCACTTCCGTCAGGAAGGTGGTGGAGAAGATGGAGAGATTGTTGTCGATCTCATCGCTGACCCGGATGCGGGTGTCGCGCAGCATGCGGGTCTGCCACAGAATGCGGATGGCGCGCTTGAGCTGGGCGTCGATCTCCACCTGCTCGGTGGTCTGCGAACTGGCGCGTTCGCGCCGTTCCAGCAATTCGCCGATTTCATTCTCGCGGTCCAGGATGGATTTGCGCCGCACTTCGGTGGGATGGGCGGTGATCACGGGCACGAACAGTGCGTCTTTCAAAAAGTCGCGCACTTTCTTGGTGCCCATGCTGGCGGACAGTTCCAGCCGCCGCGCCGCGCCGGTTCCTTCGGCCTTGATCTGGCGGCGCAGGATATGGTCGTCCGCGGTGTTGGCGAGCTGCGAGAAAATTGAAAAGGCTCTGATCAGAAGCAGCATGTCCGGCTGGGAGAGGCCCACCAGAAACCGGTCGAGCGACATCTCGCCCTGGCCGGCGCGGTACTCGCCCACCGATTGGCGGCGGATATCCTCGACCAGGTCGTAGGCGATCTGGCCATGCTGCTCGCGGATGACCTCACCCAGCAGCCGCCCCAGAAGGCGGATGAAGGCGCGGTCTTCGCTGGCTGTTTTCTGTTTGATACCCATCTCGGCCATGCTCGCAACTGCACAATAGCCTCCGAAGTGCCACAGGGAAGGGGCCGGGACAAGCCGTTTGGATCGGAAAACGGGCCCCGCATCGGGCCTGCCGGAATTTGGAAAGCCCAGGTATGGCTAATTACCGGCGGGACCGAAAAGCTCAAAAAAAACCGGACTAACCGGGCACGTACCGCTTTTGCCTATCCCGCAAAGCTGTCGTAGGCTTTGGCTGCTCTTTTTATCGGCAGGATAGGCCTTGAAGCGCAAAGCGATTTACAGCCGCGCCACGCGGCGCCGTCAGCTCTCGGAAGAGTCGATCTCCCGGGCAGATCAGGCGAATTTCTGGGAACCGGAACAACAGGGTCCGCGCCTGGCTGTTGTTCTTTGGGGCAAGGCCAAGACGTTCGCGGCCCGTCATGATCGTGCCGTTCCTGCCGCTGCGGCTGTTCTGGTGACCTTGGCTCTGATCGGCGGCTGGCAGCTGGTCTTTCCGTCGCCCAAAGCGCTGACCCAGTGGGACATCGATAATGCGGTGAAATACACCTTGGCGCACACCCCGCCGCCGCCGGCCGATTCCACCATGGCGGCCGCCATCGTGGCGCCCGCCGTGGTGCGCGTGGACGGTTATCTGTCTCCCGAACATGCCGCCCAGATTGAAAAGGGGGAGCAGGCAGAAGCGCGCAAGCGCGGCATCAAGCTGCCGTCCGAATTGAATCACGGTCAGGACAAAGACAAGACCGCCAAGAACGCGAAAGACAATTCCACCAAGACGCCCGATGGCAAGACCGATGACGAACATCCCGACTCCACCGGCAGTGGCGTGGTGGTCGACGACAAGGGCGCCATCCTTACCAATCTTCACGTCATTTCCTCGACGGATCGCTGGGTGGTGACCTTCGCCGATGGCAGCAAGTCCGAGGCGACGCTGGTCAATACCCAGCCGCAGAATGATCTGGCGGTCATCAAGACCAAGGTTTTGCCCGACGACATGAAGCCTGCCACCATGGCATCAACCCGCGATCTCAATCCGGGCGACATGGTGGTGGCGACCGGCTTTCCGTTCGGCATCGGCCCTTCGGTTTCGGCCGGCGTGGTGTCGGGCCTGAAGCGATCCTTTATCGATCCCACCGACAAGACCAAGCCCAAGCTGACCAACCTGATCCAGTTTGACGGAGCGGTGAATCCGGGCAATTCCGGCGGGCCGCTGGTCAACCGCGATGGTGAAGTGGTCGGGATCGTGACTGCGATCTACAATCCGACCGGCCAGCATGTTTTTGCCGGCATGTCCTTTGCCGTGCCGATTGAGAATGCCGCCGCGGCGGCAGGCGAAAATCCGTTATAATAATCATCAAGGGGTAATACGACATGGCGACGGGCGCGCATGAGGGGGTGGAGCATCTTCTCTACGAAGTGAAAAGAATCGTGGTCGGCCAAGACCACTTCCTGGAGCGCGTTCTGATCGCGCTTCTGGCCGGCGGACATTTGCTGGTGGAAGGCGTGCCCGGCCTCGCCAAGACCCTCACCGTGTCCACCCTGGCGCGCGCCATGCACGGCAGCTTCAAGCGCATTCAGTTCACGCCGGACCTGGTGCCGGCGGACCTGATCGGCACCCGCATCTACAGCCAGAAGACCGGTGATTTTTCCACCGTGCTGGGCCCGGTGTTCGCCAATCTGGTGCTGGCCGACGAAATCAACCGCGCCCCCGCCAAGGTGCAGAGCGCGCTGCTGGAAGTGATGCAGGAGCGCCAGGTCACCATCGCAGGCGAAAGCCACAAGGTGCCCAAGCCCTTTGTCGTGATGGCGACCCAGAACCCCATCGAAACCGAAGGCACCTATGCCCTGCCTGAAGCGCAGGTTGACCGCTTTATGATGAAGGTGCTGGTCGGTTATCCCACCGAAGACGAAGAGTTTGTCATCGTCCAGCGCGTTACTGGCGATCCCATCGATATCGGCGCCGCCACCAGCACCGAAGCGTTGCTGGAAATGCAGAAGGCTTGCCGCAAGGTTTATGTTGATCCTTCGCTGGTCACCTATGCCGTCAAGCTGGTGGCCGCCACCCGCGACCCGCGCAAGGCCGGTCTGCACAATCATGGCCGCTTTATTCTGTACGGGGCGAGCCCCCGCGCCACGATCGGCCTGATCGAGGCGGGCAGGGCGTTGGCCTTCTTGCGTGGCCGCGATTACGTGCTGCCCGCCGATGTGACAGACATTGCCACCGACGTGCTGCGCCACCGTGTGGTGCCGTCCTATGAGGCGCTGTCCGAAGGCATTACCGCCGACAAGCTGGTGGCCGACATTATGCGCGGCGTCCCTGCGCCTGAGAAAGTGCTGGAAGGCCGTGTCGCTGCAAACGCCTGAGAACATCCTGCACCGTCTTGACCTGAAGGTCGCGCGGCGGCTGGAGGGCCTGCTGCAGGGCGATCATCGCAGTTCGTTCCGGGGCCATGGCTTGGACTTCGCGGACCTGCGCGAATACCAATTCCATGACGATGTTCGTCACATGGATTGGAACGTCACGGCGCGAACGGATGTTCCGCATGTCCGCGAATTCCTGGAAGACCGGGAAATCACCGCTTGGTTCCTGCTCGATATGAGTCCGTCGCTGGAATTCGAGTCCGTCAGCGTCTCCAAGCGCGCCGTGATGGTAGAATTCACCGCCCTGGTCTGCCGCCTTCTGGCCAGCAAGGGCAATCGCACCGGCGCCATCCTGTTCTCCGGCGAGGTGGAGAAGTTCATTCCCGCCCGCGGCGGCCGCCAGCAGCTTTTGATATTGATGGATGCGCTGACCCGTTATCGCGACGCCCATGGCATCAAGCGCACCACCGATCTCAAGCGCGTGCTGGCCGATGCTGCCGGCCTGATCAAGCGCCGCTCGCTGATCTTCATTCTGTCCGATTTTATCACCGCGCCCGGCTGGGAAAAGCCGGTGTCGCAGCTTGCTGACCGCCATGACGTGATCGCGGTGCGCCTGTCCGATCCGCTGGAGATGCGGCTGCCGGATTTGGGTCTGCTCACCTTCCAGGATTCCGAAAGCGGCGAGCAGGTCTTCGTGGACACCCATGATCCTGGCTTCCGCCGCCGCTTCGCCGCCGTGGCCGAGCAGCGCGAAGAGCAGCTGCGCGCCGCCTTTGAACGGGCCGGCGTGGACACGCTGGAATTATCAACCGAAGACGATATCACGGACGCGGTGCTGCGTTTCGCCGATATGCGCAAGCAGCGCTTCCGCGCGCCCCTGGTGACCGGATGAACGAGTTTTTTACCCACCCCAGTTGGAAGGCCTTCACGGCGCTGTTTGGCAAGGCCGGTGAACTGGTGCCCCATGTCGGCTTCATGTGGCCGAGCTTTCTCTGGGGCCTGCTCCTGATCCCGATTGCCGTGGTGGCCTATGTGCTGCTGCTGCGCCGGCGCAAACAGGGCGCGATGCTTTACGGCGCCATGGCGCTGGTCAAGCAGGCGATGGCCGTCAACAACTGGCGCCGTCACGTGCCGCCGGCTTTGATGCTGGGCGCGCTGGCGCTGCTGTTGGCAGCGATGGCCCGCCCCACCGCCGAGGTCACGCTGCCGTCCAACCGCGCCACCGTCATTCTGGCGATAGACGTTTCGGGCAGCATGCGCTCGTCCGACGTCACGCCGTCGCGCATTGAGGCGGCCCAGACCGCCGCCAAGGCCTATATCAAAGACCAGCCCAAGGATGTGCAGATCGGCATTGTCGCCTTCGCCGGCAGCGCCATGCTGGTGCAAAACCCGACCACCGACCACGTCAGCCTTGATTCCGCAATTGACCGGTTCGAACTGCAGCGCGGCACTGCGGTGGGCAGCGGCATCCTGGTGTCTCTCCAGACCCTGTTCCCGCAGGAAGAATTTCCGATCAACAATTTCTCCTCGGCCCGTGGCGGCCAAGGCGGCTTGGGCAATCTTGATCGCGGCCGCCTCGGCGGCGGGCGTGCCCTCGGTGACCGTCGCGCCGGTCCGCCCAAGAAAGAGCATGTCCCGGTCGAGCCCGGCTCCTACAAAAATGCGGTGGTGATCCTGCTCACCGACGGCGCCACCAATGCGGGCTACAATCCGGTTGAGGCGGCGCGCATTGCTTCCAACTATGGCGTCAAGGTCTACACCGTGGCCTTCGGCACCACCCGGGGCGCCATTGTCGGTTTTGGCGGCTATTCCATGCGGGCCCAGATTGACGAGGACTCGCTCAAGAAAATCGCGGACATGACCCGCGCCCGTTATTTCCATGCTTCCAGCGCTGAAGACCTCAAAGCGGTCTATGGCGTGCTGTCCAAGCAACTGATCATGGAAACCAAGGAGATGGAAATTACCTCCCTCTTCTCGGCGATCGCGGCTCTGTTGATGCTGACGGCAGCCGGCCTGTCGGTCGCCTGGTTCGGCCGGGTGCTGTAGCCCCTAAAAGTTCCCGGAACAGTAAAACGGGAACGAAGCGTGCGGGAAACTGTTCTCATTCGGCGCGGTGCAGCCGCGCTTTTGAGGGCTTGCCATGCAAAGCAAACAGGTTGTGAACCATAAGGACCAGCGCGTGTGGGTTCTTGTCCTGGCGCCTCATGAGGAAGCCAAGGAGACGATTACCGAGTTCGCAAAAACGGAAAAAATCCGCGCCGCTTCCTTTGTGGCGCTGGGCGCTTTTTCCCGTGCCGTGATCGGTTATTTCGACTGGGAAAAGAAAAAATACATGCCCATTCCGATCAATTCCCAGGTCGAAGTGATCACGCTGGTCGGCGATATCGCCGTAGATGAAAAATGCGCGCCCAGCCTGCATGCCCATACCGTGCTGGGCTTGTCAGATGGTTCGACTCGCGGCGGCCACCTGATCGCAGGCTATGTCCGGCCCACCCTGGAGGTGACGCTGACGGAAACCCCGGCCCATCTGGTACGCAAAAAGAAGCCGGAGCTGGGCTTGGCGCTGATTGATATCGCGTAAAACCGGGCATACGATGAGCGGCGAAAGGTTCCGCCGCGAATTTTTCCTTCGCAGCGGTTCAACTGCACGCGACCTCGATCGCGTTCCCAAGATCCTCGCGAATAAATCGCTAGGCGCCGCAGGCGAGAGGGCTATGATTTCACCTGAGTATAGAAAAGGTGAGCCATGGATATTCCCCTGGAACTGGCTTTTCACAACGTGGCGCCGTCGGATGGTTTGACCCAATCCGTCAAACGCGAAGTGGCGCGGCTTGAGCGGTTTTTCGATCACATCATCGGATGCCGTGTGGTGATTGAGATGCCGCATAAAAGCCATCGCGCCGGCAGCAATGCGCCGGACGTTCATGTCGTGCTGCGTGTGCCGGGACGGGAAATTGTCGTCAGCCGGGAATTGGCGCGCGGTGAAAAACCCGCCACCAATGCCTATGCCGTGATCAAGGAAACCTTTGCAGCGGCCCAGCAGCAGCTCAAGAATTATCGCCGCTTGCGCCGGGGCGAAGTGAAATCCAAGAACAGCGAGCGTGGCGCCGCCGCTTTATAGCTGCTGCGTTCTAGCCAAAGGTGAAAGCGAAGGCCTGCACCCCGGGGTCGAGAAACTCGATCACGAAGGTGCGGTCTTCCACCTGGCCTTGCTGCCGCACCAGTTGATAAAGCCGCTGGCTGGTCACTGTGCCGTTGCCGTCCGCATCGGTGTCGGCGCCATGCGCCGCGCCGGGGGCCGCGCCATCCAGCGTGACGCGGAAGCGCACGGGTTTATCGCCCCTCGACTTATCATCAAGGCCCAGCACCAGATGCAGGTCGCGGGCATGGAAGCGGAAAACGATCCGGCCGGCCGCCTTGTTCAAAATCGCTTTTTCATCGCCGATGGTCCAGGTGCCGGCCAGAGCCCATTGATTGCGGTCATAGGGCGGCGGTGTGCCATACGCATGCGGCTGATCGGGGTAGCTCTGGCCTTTGAAATTCTCCGCCCGGCTATAGCCGACATAGGTTTCGGGTGACTGGACATCGCCCATGTCGGGCGCGGCCTGGGCACCGTTCGCCTTGGGATCAACAAGCCCGCCCGGCACATTCTGAAACCCGGCTTCGGCCAGAAGCTGCTGAATGACCCGCTCCGACTTGTCGTAGTCGCCTTCGCCGAAAGCGTGACCGCGAATGCGGCCCTGGGCGTCGATGAAATAATCCGCCGGCCAGTATTGGTTGTTGAAGGCCTGCCAGATTTTCAGATCGTTATCCATCGCCACGGCATAGGGAATGGACAGGTCTTTTATCGCCCGGCGCACATTGGCTTCGTCTTTTTCAAAAGCGAATTCTGGCGCATGCACCCCGATCACCACCAGTCCATGATCTTTGTATTTGGCCGCCCAGGCATTGACGTAGGGCAGGGCGCGCAAACAGTTGATGCAGGAATAGGTCCAGAAATCCACCAGCACGACCTTGCCGCGCAATTGCGCCGGGGTCAGGGGCGGCGCGTTCAGCCACAGCGTCGCGCCGGTCAAAGGCGGAAAATTGCCTTCCACCGGCAAGCTGCTGCCCGCCACCGGAATGGTCTGGGTCGGGCGGCGCAGCGCCGTATTGTTCACCAGCATCTGCTCAAGCCCGGCGGTTCTGGCCAGCGACAGGCGGGTGAGAAAACCGGTATCCAGTCCCAGGGCGATAGCCACCACACCGGCCAGCACCAACACACCCAATCCGCGCCGTATCCATTCACCCGCGCCCAGCGACCGCTTCATCGCCGCAAACAATTTACCGCCGATCAGCAGCGCCGCCGCCAGTGATGTCGCCGCGCCGGCAGCGTAGGCCAGCAGCAGGAAGGTCGTGTTGGCGCTGGCGCCATTGATCGCCGCTCCGGTCAGGATCAGCCCCAGGATCGGCCCGGCGCAGGGCGCCCACAGCAACCCCGTCGCCATTCCCAGCAGCAGCGACGCCCCGGCATGGCCTTGCTGTCCTGCTGTGTGTGCGGACAGGCGATCACCCAGCGCCACCAGCGGCCGGGTCAGCCGTTCCGCCAGGCTGCTGAAAATCAGGGTCAGGCCGAACAGGACCAGCAGAGCCAAGGCGGCGATGCGGCCATATTGATTGGCATGCACCGCCCAGCTTCCGCCCACCGTGGCCAGGGTCGCTACCAGGGCGAAGGTGATCGCCATGCCCAGCAACAGCGTCAGGCCGGAGCGGATGAAGGGCTGATCGGCACGGGCGAACACGAACGGCAGCACCGGCAGGATGCAGGGGCTGAGGATGGTCAGCACGCCGCCGAGATAGGCAAGGGCAAGAAGAACCAAGGGTTTTCTCCTTGGGCCTGTGTATCACGCGATGCCTGGAAACAAAAAAGGCCCCCGTTTGCGCGGGGGCCTTTTGTCTTGTTTGGGACGCCGGCCTCAGCCGCCGCCCGTGGAGGCGATCAAACCGAAGTTGCTGGCCGGCGCTGTCAGGTTGACGGTGCTGAGGATGGCGTTGCCGGTCGTCAACTGGGTGGCCACCACATCGCCATTGGCCGCGTTCTGCCACAACAGGTCGCTGAAGCCGTCGCCGTTGACGTCTTCCGCGCCCTTCAGGGTGAAGGTGCCCGGACCGCTGGCGCCGGATGTCGGCGCCAGATAGGTGTTGGAGTTGGTCATGGAGTCGCCATTCATGTTCCAGATTTCGGCGGTGCCGCCGACGGCGATGTCGCTCTTGCCGTCATTGTTGAAGTCGCCGGTGGCGACGGCATTGTAGCCCGGCCCGGTATTCAGAGCCACGCTGTCGGTGTTGGCGACGGTGGCGCCGTTCATCAGGCTGACTTTCACCGCGCCGCCAATGCCATTCTGCCAGAGAATGTCGCTCTTCCCGTCGCCGTTGAAATCACCGCTCGCGACCGGGGCCCAGCTGCCGCCGGTGGGGCCGCCGGTGACGGTGGTGATCGTGCTCACCGTGCCGACCGTTTCGCCGGGATTGACGTTCAGGACGGCAATCTCAGCCGTCTTGGTGGCGTTGTTCCACAACGGCATGCCCGCTCCCGATGGCCCCGGCTCCGGTGCCGCCTTCAGCAAATTCAGCTTGGGTTTCCAGGCCAGCTATCAGCTTGATTTCTGGGGCCTGCAACGTGATCGGCTGCGCCAGGCACGCGAAAGCGCCCGCGCGGCGCACTATGCCGAGTCGGTGGTGGGTCTGACCGTTTCCGCAAATGTCGCCGTCGAATATTTCACCGCCCTGGCGTTGCGCGAACGCATTGCCGCCACACGGCGCAATACCGCCGCCGCCCGCGAGATTCTGGAAATCACCCGCGCCAAGGTCGATGCCGGCGTGATGTCCAATCTGGCGCTCTCCCAGGAAGAAGCGACTCTGGCGGCGCAGGAAGAAAGCCTGCCGCAGCTCCAGCAAGCAGAAAGAGAAGCGCGTTATGCACTGGCGCTGCTGCTTGGCCGTCCGCCGGAAGGCTTCGATCTCGCCGCCCAGAATCTGAACGGTATTGCGTCGCCGCTGGTGGCGCCGGGCTTGCCGTCAGAACTGCTCGCACGCCGTCCTGATATTGCGCAGGCCGAGGCCATCCTCGCCGCGTCTCACGCCAATGTGGATGCGGCCCGCGCCGCCCTCTTCCCGCAGATCGGTCTCACCGGCAGCGGCGCTTATTCCAGCGCCGGCCTGACCACACTGCTCGATCCGGCCAGCCTGGGTTGGAGCATCGGCGCTTCGCTGATTCAAACCATCTTCGATGGCGGCAAGCTGTGGTCCGGGTTGGACATCGCCAAGGGCGTGCAGGCTGAAATACTGGCCCAGTACCGCAACCGTGTTCAGCGCTTTCTCCGATGTTGAAACCGCGCTGGGCTCGGTGGTGGCCGCCCAGGATCAGCTCAATGCTGCCATACGCCAGCAGCGGGCGGCGGCGGAAGCCTTCCGTATTTCCGATGTTCAATATCGCGCCGGCACCGTGGAAATTCTTTCGGTGCTGCAATCCCGGCAGCTTCTGTTCCAGGCCGACCAGGCCTTGATTCAATCCAAGCTGTGGCGGCTTCAGGCCGACGTCGCGCTGTATCACGCGCTGGGCGGTGGCTGGCGCCAGCAGGACCAGGACTTCAAGCTGGCCGCCAGATAGCCTCTAGAACGTGTACTGGACGTCCAGTCCGTACACCGCGCCATTGCTCAACAGGCGGCGTTCCAGGAAGCTGATCGGCGACGTGTTGCGCGGGCCGGAATAAACTTCACGGTCGCGGAGGCCGGAAGTCTGGAACGCGTCACGATCGAACACCCGGATCGTCCATTGCGGCGTGGGCTTGAATTGCGCGAAGAAGCCCAGCTTGAAACCGTGGTTGTTGTCGTCAACTTCGTCCACCCGGAAGTCACGCTCCTGGCTGTTGCCATGATTGTGGAAATCCATGCCCAGGCGCAAATTCTGTTCTGGGAAGTCGTAGGTGATCGTGTCCTGGGTCTGGAACTGGAAGACCTGGATGTTGCCGGTCTGGCCGCCATTCATCACGCGTACCACCCCGGTCAAGGGGTCATGCACCCGGCTGCGGCGGTACTCGGCCATGAGATTCAGGGTCAGATGCGGCAGGCCGATGGCCTCCATCGTGCCGATGAAATTGGCGTTGATGCCGTCACGATAGCCGTACCCGATATTGCCCGTGGCGGTGAACACGCGGGCGCCGGCGAAAACCGGTACATTGTCCACCACATGGGAAATCATTTCCCGCCGGGCTTCGAGCACCAGCGTGCCCTTGCCCAGGATCTGGGCTTGCCAGATCGCGGAAATTTCCCAGGCGCGCGCCGGCTCCAGATTCTTGTTGCCGGCGGTGACCAGGTTGGTGTTGAGCGAGGTTGAGGCGGCAAAATCGCGGAACACCAATTGCCCGGCCAGGCGCTGCACCATGAAGCGGAATTCATTGCGGCTGTTCGGATTCCAGGTGGTCAGCCAGCGCGGTTTGAAGAAGGCGAAATCCTTGACCAGATTGCTGTCGCCGGTCTGGGTCAGGTGCACGGTTTCATAACGTGCGCCCAGTTCCATCCCCAACGTGGAGTCGAAGCGCCAGGTGGCCACCGCGTATTGCTCCATGCGGTTTTCCTGGAGGCGGATATTGGCTGCAGGAAGCACCTGCGGCACGCCCCCCTGGGTCAGGGAGCTTTTGCTGGTCATCACATTCAGAGAGGCTTCCACCCCCGCTTCCAGCTTCACCCGGCCCGTATAATTCCAGAACAGCCGGCCGGTATCCTCGTGCGTGTTGAAGTTGCTTCGGGACTGATCGATCCGTACGCCATTGTTGGTCTGGTTGGAGACTTCCTGCGCCGTGATGCGATGCTGGCCGAACATCTGCAGATTTCCGAAACGGCCCAAGCTGTGCCGGTAATCCAGGCGGCCTTCGCCACTCTCCGTCAGCGTGTTTTCCAGGCCGGTCGCGACCAAGATCGCCGGAAAGGTGATGTTTTCAACAATGTCGGAGTGGGGGCGCTGGCGTCTGTAGTTTCCGCCGGCAACCAGATTGCCGCCCAGCAAAGGCGTGCGGTAATTGATGGTGGCGTCCGCGATATTGGTTAGGCGCGGATAGTTGTAGGTCGACGTGAACACCGGCGTGCCGCTGGGTGTGTAGCGCCGGCGGCTGCCGAAACCATTCTGGTTCTGGGAGCCGATATCGCGGCCGTAACTGCCGCCCACTTCTAGGGTGGTGTCGCCGCTTTGGCGCACGAAGCTCACCAAAATTCTTTGTTCGCTGGTGCCGTAATGGGTGACGCCACCCTGCACCTGCACACGCCCAGTAATGCGGGCGACGGTGCGCTTGCGCACCACATTGGCCAGGATGGAGTAGCCATGCATGTCGCCAGCGCCGCGGATCAGCTCGATATGGTCAACGGCGCCGGCTGGAATGCGGGCGAGGAGATCGCTGCTGGTGACGTCCTTGCTGGTGGGCAGTTGGCCGTCAATCAGGATGTTGGGCACGGCCCCGGAATAACCGCGCAGTCCGGTATCGCCATTCTGCAAGCGAAAGCCCGGCAACAGCGCCACCATGTCCGCCGCGGTGGCGGGCTGGTTGCCGGAAAAATAGGCCGGTTGGAAAGTTTGAATCTGCCCCGACGTGGCGGCGCCTAGCGTCGGCGCGTTGGCGGGCGGCGGCGCGGGAGCCCCCTGCTGCGCGGATGCCTTGATGGGAAGCGACACGCATGTGCATGCGAGCAAAAAAGACAGGAGAAGGCGGCGCTCCCTTGTGCGCCGGCCCGGATTGTTTTTATTCATTATGTGTTGGGGCTCCCCAGCCCTTATTTCCCCAATCTAATCAGAAGGGATTAGCTGTGGCAACATGGCTCCAGGCACTGGCTACATGGCCGGGCTGTAATCAGGCCGTAAAAATGGCCTTCGGGATCATGGCGTGGATGCCTTTTACGCCGTCCACATTCTGGGTGACTTCGAAATCGACCGCCACCGAGGCCAGGGCATAGGCGTCCGCCGCGTCCAACCCGTGGCGTTCCACCAGGAATTTCACCGTTTCCCGCACACAGATGCGCATCGCTTCATCCAGCGATTCGTGCAACCCGATGGTGATCCAATGATCCGGGGTTTCGGCGCGGGGCAGAGTGAGGAACTTGCCCTTGATCAGCTCGAAACGGAAAGTTCCGGTGAGCGAGGTTTCGATGGCGGTGAGATTGACTTCGCCATCGCCCTGGGCGGCATGACCGTCGCCGGTCATGAACAGCGCGCCCGGCACATGCACCGGCAGATACAAGACCGAACCTGCTATGAGATCCTTCAGGTCGATATTGCCGCCATAAACACCCGGCGGCGCCGAATTGATCTTGCCCATGGTCAGCGGCGGCCCGGTTGCCATCAGTCCGAAGAAGGGCCGTAGCGGAATCTCGATCCCCGGCGCAAAATGGATGATGCCTTTCTTGAGGTCGAAGGGCGTGACGATGCTGCGGTTATGAGGAAAGTCGTGCGGCAGCGTGCCCTTGCCGCAGCGGGCGCTGTTGACGCCATACGGCACGCGCGGCGTCGCCTTCAGCACATGCACCGCCAGGACATCGCCCGGCTCGGCGCCTTCGATGTGAATGGGCGAACTCACCACATGCGGTCCGGTGCCGGAATGCTGCACCTTGGCATAGATCGCCACGGCGTCGGCCAGAACCTCCTGCTTGGGAATGCCGAAGCGTTTGAAGAAAGAGACCGGATCGCCCTGGTCCTCCAACAACCCTTCATGTGAAACGGTGTCGATGGTGACGGTGTCGCCCGGCTTGATCCGAAGCACCGGCTCGGCGGCACTCCACAGATAACCCCAGTGCACAGTCTCGGGGCCGGACTTGACGGTAAAACTGTTCTTGCCGGTTTGTTTGACCAGCCCGTTTTTGCGGGCGCGGTTTTCCAGCGCCTCGCTGGTGTTGCCCGGCGCGGCCGAGGTGCGGGTGTAGGTCGGCTCTTTCGCCCCAGCCTCGAAAAACTCACGCACCGCGCGCGATTTCAAACCGCGGCGCAGGAATTGTTTCTCTTCCGGCGTCAGCTTTTGCTTCGCGACAAAGGCGTCGAATTCGGAACCCTTTTTTGCCACGCTTTCCCCCAATCGCTTTTGCCGAGCATAGCGTCACGCCCAGGGAAGCGGCAAGGATTGCTCAATTTTTCAGCTTTGTTTGCGATGGCGCTTCTTTGGGCGCGTGATAGCATTCGTCCAAAGACCAAGGGGGATCGGCCATGGGCAAACGCACTTTATTATGGACCGCGATGGCGCTGGCTGCGCCGGGCTTGATCGCAATGGACTTCATACCGGCGGCTTGGGGCCAGGGCGGCGGGCCGCCGAACCATCCCAGCATCCAGTTTCAGGGCCAGACCCCCGGCCGCCATTCTGGGCCGCAACATGGGCACGGCGGCCGATCAGGCCGAACAATTTCCGCCCCATAAGATTATTGGCAACATCTATTATGTCGGGGTCAAAACCCTGGCCACCTATCTGATCGTCACCCCGGCAGGCAACATTCTCATCGACACCACCTATGAGAAGAACGTCCCCACCATCGCCAAGTCAGTGGATCAGTTGGGTTTCAAATTCACCGACACCAAGATCATTTTGGGCAACCACGCCCATGGCGATCACATGGAAGGCGATGCCCTGGCCAAGCAGATGACAGGCGCCCAGGTGATGGCGATGGCCGAGGATATTCCGGCCCTGGCCCATATCCGGCCCGGCGGCAAAGTGCATCCGATTGACCGGGTGTTTGTTGACGGCGACACGGTAAGCCTGGGCGGCGTCACGCTCACGGCCCATCTCACACCGGGCCATACCCATGGCTGCACCACCTGGACCACCACCGCCAGCGAGAACGGCCAGACTTATAATGTGGTGTTCGGCTGCTCGTTGCGCGCGGGCAATTTCGTCAGCGCCGACGTGGCAAAGGGGTTCGATAAATCCTTCGCCATCGTGCGCACCTTCCCCTGCGATGTGCTGCTGGGAGACCATGGTTCGGAATTCGACCTGCTGGGGAAATATCCCAAGCTGAAGCCGGGCGCGCCCAACCCTTATATCGACAAGGCGACCTGTACGCGTGAGGCGGACATGGAAGAAGCCATGTACCACGCCATCATGGCCGAGCAGGCGGCAGCAAAACCGTAACGCCGATCAGTTGTTCCGCGGCATGTTGCGCCGGCCATTCACGATCGGCGGCAACTCGCCCACCGCTTCGTTGTAAAGCTCGGTGACAAAGCGGTCCTTGCTGTCCTGGGTATCGCCCAGGGTGGTCGCGTCGTATTTCTGGGTGATGTTCATCGCCAGAATGTCCTTCAGCGACCGGCCCGATTTGCGCAATTCACCCACCTTGGCCAGCAGGTCCACGATCATGGCGCGGTAGGGCAGCAAATCCTGCTTGTGGATGAAGGTGCCATGGCCCGGCACCAGTACGGTCTTGTCGTCGGACAGGTTCATCAGCAAGTCCACCGCCTTCAGCATGCCCTTGATCGAACCGCCATTGGCCTGGTCGGCAAAGGGATAACCAAAGTTGCGATAGAAATCCTGGATGTAGATCGTGTTGGCTTTTTCAAACTTGACCACCGTGTCGCCGCCCATATGCGACGGCATCATGGGAATAAGGTCCACCGTCTCGCCATTCATGTGAATGACCATGGCGGGTTTGCCCTCGGTCGCCGCCTCATACTTATAAGTGACGGTGGGAAGGTCCATCGGATCGAAAGCCGGCAAGGGCGGCGCGCCTGCGGGCCGCGGCGGCGCATTGGGATTTGGCATCATTTCGTAGCGCAGATTTTCCTGCGCCATGATCACAGCGCCCTGACGGGCGAAGAAGCCATTGCCGCCGGTATGATCGCTATGGGCGTGGCTGTTGACCATCATCTTGATCGGGGCCTGGGTGAAGGTGCGGATCGCCGCCAGGCTTTTGGCAGCCACCGGCTTGTTCTCGGAATCCACCAGGAAGACGCCGTCAGGCCCGAACAGCACCGCCATGCGGCCGCCCGAAGCGTCGGGATGCGCCGTGTCCACGCCGGCATTGCCGTGCAGGATGTAGAGATTGGACGACAGCTTTTCCGTCACCAGAATCTGCACCTTGCTGAAATCGGTGCGGAAGCCGGGCGGGAATGTGTATGGCCCTTTGCCCACCGGCACGACTTGGATCGGATATTGTTGAGCCCAGACAATCGCCGGCACAGCCATCAACGCGGCAGCACCCAAAAGCATCCATTTGGATTTCACGGTTCTTTCTCCCTCGCGTTATTGCGGCCAAGACTAGAGGCTTTCAGGGCATCCGCCAATGCAAGGGCGGCCTCTGATTCCGTTGGGAAAAACCCGTCAGGACGGCAGCTTCAACACCGGCAGCGTGATGTTCCAGAGAATCGAGGCGATGCGGATCAGCGCAATCGCGGCGATGCCCGCCAGGCTGGCCCACTCCGCTGGCAGCCCCAGCGCCGCCAGCCCAAAATAAAGAGCGATGCCGGCGATACAGGCTGTCACATACAATTCCGATTGCCGCAGGACGAGGGGAATCTCTGCCACCAGCACATCGCGCAGCAGGCCGCCGGCGCATCCGGTAATAGCGCCCATGATGGTGGCGATGAAGGGATTGAGCCCCGCGCCCTGTGCTATCCGCGCGCCCGTGATGCTGAAGAAAGCCAGGCCAATGGCGTCGGCATATTGCAGAGCGCGTTCCGGCGGCGGAAAGCGGCCAATCCATATCCAGGTTATCACTGCCGCCAGCGCCGAAGCGCCGATATAGGAAGGATCGGCGATCCAGAAAATCGGATGCCGGTCCATCAACACATCCCTGAGCGTGCCTCCGCCTGTGGCGGTCACCAACGCCAGCACCAGCACGCCAATGGGGTCAAGCGAGCGCCGCGCCGCGGCAATGGCGCCGCTCGCCGCGAATACCGCGACACCGGCCAAGGTAAAATATTGAACAATCGGCATGGAAGATCTGCATATCAGTTCCCGCAAATGCCGGGAAGTTTGCCGCCATGATCTTTGGCTGGCTCACTGTATATTGGGGTGATGAAAGCTTCCGATCTGCCCTTGCCGAAATCCCGCCCCCTGCGCATCGCAGCGGGGTTTCTACTTATCCTATTGGGAATTTTCGGATTCCTGCCGATCCTGGGATTCTGGATGATACCTGTGGGCCTGGTGGTGCTTTCAGCAGATTTTCCGCTGGCCCGGCGCATCGTAAGGCGGACATCGGTTGCCTGGGGACGTTTTCGCAGCCGGAAAAAGCAAATCTAGATTCCTATTCCAGACGCGATGCGACATGGGCAAGCGCGGTCATGTAGAAAAACATGACGAGCGGCCAGGTCCAGCTGGCTGTTTCCCGCCGTCGACATGCATTGGGCCGCGAAGACGTACCCAGCGTGCCTTCACTCTGAATGATTTGCACCACGCAAGATTTCAAATCGTAGTACCGGGTCTGCATGCGGCCCGGCGTCAGTCATTTGTTCGAAGCGGATGACGAGGTTGGCTGGCGGACCAGAATTCGAATCGGACTGGCGGACTCCGCCAGCCCCCGGGTGGACCAGACCAGCGGCGCTCCGGGTTCAGCCTGCCGATCCGGTACAGACCAAAAAACCCTTAGGTTACAGCGCCGTCATGCACCCGCGCTCGGCGCTGCATCGGCTCAAAAGCGAGTTTTTAGCCGAACTGACAAAATGTTGACGCTTCTCGCAAGGGTTGTACATTATTGGTAACATGAAAGAATATTTTCGGGGCACGTTCAGGGAGCGCATAATGGATCCGAAATCTAAGAGCCGAAGAGAGCTCTTAAAAGGTGGTGCAGCGGCCGTGGGGGCGGTAGCTGCAGGTGCAGTCGGCACAGCCGCGCTGGCGCAAACGAAAGTCGCGGTAGCGGGTTCGGGCCTCCCGACATACGCCGAGAACGAAGCGCCGATGATCGCGACCGACGACGATCTGGTCGCCTACGGCACACGTTCGCATTATGTGACCTCCAAGCGCGTGCCGGCCATCATGAACGGCTATTCGCGCTCGTCACCCGACGAATTTGGCCTGACCTTCCACATCGCCACGCCGTTGCAGGATTCCTACGGTTCGATCCAGGCCTCGTCGCTCCACTATACGGCGACGACCAAGGGCGCCTTTATTCCGGACATCGATCCGGCGAAGCACACGCTGATGATCAACGGGTTGGTGGACAAGCCCCGGGTCTTCACCATGGCGGACTTGAAACGCTTTCCGTCCGTCAGCCGGTTTCATTTTATCGAGTGTAATTCCAACAGCCATAGCGCGACGGACAAGAACGTACAGTCATCGCACGGGCTGACCAGCAACGCCGAATGGACCGGCGTGCTTCTTTCGACTCTGTTCAAAGAGGTCGGCGTTAAAAAGGAAGCAAATTGGTTCGTCGCGGAAGGCGCCGAAGAGATTAAAGGCGCCTCTACCATGCCCATGAGCAAGGCGATGGCCGACGTCATGGTCGCCTATGGCATGAATGGCGAGCCCCTGCGTCCGCAACAGGGTTTTCCGGTGCGCCTGATCGTTCCCGGCTTCGAGGGCATCTTCAACACCAAGTGGCTGCGCCACATCAAGGCCGTCGACCAGTATCAGCTCAACATGGACGACTATGGGCATTTGAACCGGTCGACGCTCGGCGCGGCGATGATCTACCAGATAGGACCCAAGTCGATCATCACCTTCCCGTCCGGCGGGCAGAAACTGCCCGATAAGGGATGGTACGAAATCACGGGCCTGGCCTGGTCCGGACAGGCCGCCGTTAAAAAGGTGGAGGTGTCCACCGACAACGGCAAGACGTGGAAACTCGCTGAGCTGAAAGGCACGGCGCATCCCATGGCGCATGTCCGGTTCGGCACCATGTTCAACTGGCAGGGCGGTGAACACCTCATTCTTTCGCGTACCACCGATGCGATCGGGCAGGTGCAACCGGGCCGCGATGAACTTGCCAAGGCGTTGGGCGTGCCCGTGACGCCGGCATGGCGGCCACCGGGCAATAACAACACCATCATGAAATGGAAGATCAACGCCGATGGGAGCGTTACCAATGGCCTCGCTTAAACTCGTTCCGGTATTTGTTGTTCTTCTGGCCGGTTCGGCCTTCGCGCAGAGCTATGGCATTGGGCACGCTGCGTCCCAGGCGGAACTCGCCCAGGACATCACCATCAGCCCCACGGGCGCGAACCTTCCGGTGGGTCATGGCAACGCCGCTGAAGGCAAAGTGCTCTATGTCGAGAAGGGCTGTGAAGGCTGTCACGGCGAAAATGCTGCCGGTGGCGCGACGGCGGCGCCCGGTCTGGTAGCGAAGAAAGGCCCAACAGAGGGTGACGCCTGGGCTCGCGGCGGCATCGCCGTACGGTCGCCGGTTGCAACCATCCTGTGGGATTTCATCCATCGCGGCATGCCGCTGGGGAATGAAGGCACGCTGGCCCCCAATGAGGTCTATGCCTTGACGGCCTATTTGCTTGCCGCCAACAAGATCATCCCGGAGAACCAGACCCTCGATCAAAACAATCTGGCGAAGGTCAAGATGCCGATCGGTGATGACTGGAAGCGGGCGCCGGATTGGAAGCCCAACTCGCCCAGAATTCCGGCGTCTCTTCTGAAGATGCCGAAATAGGGTGTTGAACGGACATGTGTGGCGCAGTGCGCCACACATGGTCCGGAAGGGCGGCTCCATGAAGCATTTGGGAATTGTGCTGGTCCTTTTCTGCTGCGCCGCCGGCACAGCAAAAGCGGACTGGAAATTCACCAAATGGGGCATGACCCCCGCTCAGGTGGCCGCCGCCTCGAACAATCAGACCAAGAAAAGCACGGATCTCCATCCGGACAGCGACGGCAACGTCACCAAGCTGGTCACGCCATATCCGATGGGCAAATTTCCGTTTGAGGCTCAGTTCGCCTTTGACAAGGCGGACAAGCTTTCATCCGTAACGCTCGTCCTGAATGATGCGTCTGCGCAGGCCGTCGGCCCGGACATGCCGGGTATGCAGATGAATAGAAGCCGCGGGCTCTGCCACGATCTTGGGGTGGGCGTGAAGAAATCCTATGGCAAACGGCAAGGCGGCGGCGCGGCTCACATGCTGTATAGCATCGAGACTTGGCGCGACCTGAAAAACAAAAATAATGTAAAATACACCGTGCTCGAGGGGTCGGGTTGCTATGTTCAATATAGCGTCCTCAAACCGGCTGGAGCACACTGAAGCTATAGTGGGTGGGGCTCATTTCGGCATGCATGTGTCTAAGGCTGTGTTGCGCCTCTTTACCTTCCTTCTCTTTTCGCTCCTTGGCGTTGCGCAGGCAGGCGCCGAAGCCGGGCATCTCCAGGACCGTCTGACGCCCCAGGTTATGGCGGCGGTGTGGCCGGGCGCCGAAAGGCTCGGCCCGGAAGAGGGCGCGCCGCCGGCCATCGCCGTCTATCGCGGCGGCAAACTTGCCGGCTATGTTTTTTCTACACTCGACATCGTTCATGCCCCCGGTTTTTCCGGCATTCCCTTCGATGTGATCGCGGGTGTTGATCTGACCGGCAAGATCAGCGGCGCCAAGGTCATCTTTCATCGCGAACCGCACGTCTTTGAAGAGCCCAGCCGGCAGGTTCAGCTTCATACCTATCTGGCGCGCATGTCGGGGCTGGCGGCGGAAGGCAAGAATCCCGGCGCGCTGCATCCTGACTATGTCGATGGCGCCACGGTCAGCGCACTGTATATGCGCGATGCGATTTTCGATTCCGCCCAGCGTGTTCTGATCAGCCGTGGCTGGATGGCTGAGAAGCAAACGGCGCCCATTGTCGATATGGACGGGTTCAAGCAGATGTCATGGGACGAGCTGCTGTCCAAGGGCTCGATCACCCATAAGGTGATCACTGGCAAGGACGTCACGGCTGCGCTCGCCAAAGCCAATGCTGCGGGCGGCAAGCTGGATGTTCCGCCCTCCGGCCCCAATGACACCTATGTTGATATCTATACCGGCCTGGCGACACCGGCCGGCATCGCCAAGAATGTTCTTGGGCGCGACTACACGGCTTACTTCGGTCCGCGCGCCAGAAGAGGTGCCTTCACCAACTGGAAGATCTTTGTCGCCTCAAAAGGCCCTTATGATTTTGTCGATGAGACCGGCGCAAACCGGTTCGGCCGCCTTCGCGTGGTTCAAGGGAATGCGGCATACCAATTCACCGTCAACCGGTACCAGGGCATCGCGACCAACGGACGCGAAGGCATAAGAGCCCTCGATCATGCTGCGATTTTCGCCCTGCCGCCCGGTAACAAGTTCGATCCCTTGAAGCCTTGGCGGCTGGAACTGCTGGTGAGCGGCCGGACGGCCGCCGGCGCGCCCATGTCGCTGGCCTTTCCAGTGGACTACCAGCTTCCTGGCGCCCACATCTTACAGCCTCCTCCTCCTCGGGCTCCGCTCTGGATCCAGGCCTGGAGCGATTCCCGGGTCAATGTCGCCATCATGGCCGCGCTGCTCACGCTGTTGACCTTGATCCTCGCGTTTCAAACCAGACTTGTGCAGTTGGGACGCCCCTACCGGATCATCCGCAACGCGTTTCTGCTTTTTGTCCTGATCTGGGGAGGCTGGATCGCCGGCGCCCAGCTCTCCATCCTGAATGTCGTCAATTATATGGAAGCGCCGTTCCACCATTATGGCTGGGGCTCCTATCTGGCGGAACCGCTGATGGTGATGATCGTCATCTATACGGTCTTCTCGCTCCTGATCCTGGGCCGCGGCGTATTTTGCGGCTGGCTTTGCCCCTTCGGCGCCCTGCAGGAATTGCTGGCACAGTTCGCGCGCGCCATCGGTCTGCCCCAGTGGAATCCGCCGGAACGGGTCCAAAAATATCTATGGCTGGGAAAATATGTTTCGGCGGCGCTGATCCTCGGCCTTGCCGCCTTCTCGATCGATGCCTGGTCCAGAGCCGCGGAAATAGAACCCTTCAACACCGCCATCACCTCGCACTTCACCCGCGCCTGGCCTTATGTCATTTACGCCTGCGCCCTGCTGATGATCGGCCTCTTCACCGAGCGCGCCTATTGCCGCTTTCTCTGTCCGCTGGGCGGGGTGCTGGCGCTGGCTGGCCGGTTGCATCTTGTCGACCTTCTGAAACGGCGGCCCCAATGCGGCAGTCCGTGTCATCTGTGCGAGAATTCCTGTCCGGTGAAGGCGATTTCGGTGACCGGAAAAATCAACATGACCGAATGTTTTCAGTGCCTGGACTGCCAGGTGGAATATTACGACGATCAGCGTTGTCCGCCGCTTGCTGCCATCCGCAAACGCGCGGTCGTGACATGAGAATGCTTCCGAACATTTTGCCGGAAAAATCGCGGCGCGGTTTCCTCAAGATCGCCGCCGCTGCCGCTGTCGTGCCCGCGCTTGCCGCCGGTGTCCGCGCGCTTGGCCCCCGGGGCAAGCTGTATGATGGGCAGCTTGACGTGATGGGCGCGGTATCGGAACTGGCGCTGTGGCACGAGGATCCCGCAGTCGCCGGCCGCGCGATTGGGCAAGTCCGTGCCGAAGTCGCGCGTCTCAACGGGATATTCAGCCTCACGCGTGACGACAGCGAGATTTCGCGGCTCAATCGCGACGGATTTCTCGACAATCCCTCATGGGAATTGCGCGATGTGCTGGGCGTGGGCCGCCGGTTCAGTGAGCTGAGCAGCGGCGCCTTCGATATTTCGGTGCAGCCGCTCTGGCAGCTTTACGCGGCGCATTTTTGGCCTGACCCTGGGAAGAGTGGCGCCAACAAATCAACCGACATCGATGCCGACGCACGGCGTCTGGCAGAGCGGCTGGTCGATTATCGCCTGATCGACATTGGTTCGCGTCGGATAAAATTCGGGCGGCCGGGCATGGGCGTTACCCTGAATTCCATTGGTCAGGGTTTTGTCGCGGACCGCATCGCCGGCATGCTGGGCGAACAGGGATTCCAACATGTCTATGCCGATCTCGGCGAGACCAGGCTGGTCGGCGATCATCCCGATGGCAGGCCGTGGCGCATCGGCTTGCGCGACCCGAAGGATCCGGCCCGTTTCGGCCGCATGCTCGACCTTGAGGATATCGGCCTGGCCGTGTCCGGCGGCTGCGGTACGCAATTTGAGGAGACCGGGCGCTATCATCACATTTTCGATCCGCGCACGGGGCTGTCCGCCGCCAAGATGACAGCCATCGCCGTCACAGCGCCCCGCGCAATGATCGCCAACGGGTTGGCGACGTCGATCTATGTTGCAGGGCGCGAACAGGCGGCAAAAATTCTTGGCGCCCATTCCGGCGCCAAGGCCGTCATCACGACAGAGGGCGGTGAATGGCTGGCGTCTCAGGCCGATGGCAGCTTTGCGGCGTTTTCTGCATGACAGAGGCCGGCCTGCAGAGACAATGCGGCACCTGCACGCTCTGTTGCAAAATATTGACCGTGCCGGAATTCGGCAATCCGACGGGCGTGTGGTGTCCGCATTGTGTCAAGGCCAAGGGGTGCGCCATTCACGCCATCCGTCCGGATGTGTGCCGGGCCTTTCAGTGCGGCTATATTCTATCGCCGGCGCTCGAGGAACATTGGCGGCCGTCCCGCAGCAAGCTGATCATTGCCTTCAAGCCGGATGGCAAGGAAGTCGTCATTCACGTCGATCCCGATGTGCCCAATGCCTGGCGGGCCGAGCCCTATTATTCGGAAATTCGCAACATGGCCGCCAACGGCCCGAAGATGGGCGCCACGATATTCGTGCAGATCGGGCGCAGAATGATCGCGGTCTTCCCGGACCGGGAAGTGGATTTGGGTGTCGTGGCGGAGGACGAGGCGGTTGCCATCCAGAAAGAGCCGGGAACCGGAAGGCTCGGCGCGGTGAAACTGAAGGCGAACGATCCCCGTATCGTCTGACGCTTGCGCCCTTTGCCGGTTCGGCCGGTTCGGCCTATAAAGGCTTATCGTTAGAGGAAAGTCGCATGAGCGCCGCGGTCGATTCCGAAAGCATTGGTCTTCCCGAAAGAACCGCGGCCATCCAGTCCCTGGCCGGTCAAGTTCTTACGCTTGCGCCGGACCAGATCATATCGGTCAGCGAGTTCAACTGCGGCAAGCCAACCTGTCCGAACATCCATACCGTGATCATGGTGATGAGCCAGGACGGGCCTCAGAAGAAAATCGTCATCAACAAGCCCATCGTGGACATCGTCGAATTCGATGTTCTCGATGCCTGCATGGACTCGTTGCGGGAATCTTCGGGTTAATTCGTTTCTTAAGAGAAAGATGGGTTCCCCTCCCTCGGCCGGGCAGGGCCCGGCCTCGCCGGGGACAGCCGTTTTTCTAAGTTCGTTACGCTCACCAAGAAAAACTGGCTGGTTGTGTAGGCAGTGGTATCCTAATTCAGCTTGCCTATGGAATTACGCAAAAAAGCCGCTAATTCCCTGTTATCGGCGGTTATCAGGGAATCCTGAGTAAATCTTGGCCCTTTTTCCGCTTTTGGGCTCCTAAAACCGGCGCAAGGTCAGGGGCTTGCGGTGTAGTTCCCTGATAGTGCGGAACAGGGAATTTTCCCACGTGTATCAGGGAACAGGTTTTGCGTTGTAATTCACATTTAATGCATCGCGCGCGTTTGGATCGTCATCCCGGGATAATTAATCCCGTCAATATATTCAATTAATCGGGCTATTATTTTAATCTAGGGTAATTGGGGAAATATATCTCCATTTGAATCTTATTACCGTCTCGTGTATATTATATTCAAACTCATGGCCGCCACGATGAGCGGTTTGCTTCCAAGCAAGACATGAGAACAAGTTGCCGGCCCCACGATGAGGGATTGGGTGACAATCTTCAACCTGCCATTGGCTAGGCGCAATCTGCGCCTGCTCGTGGCTATCAGGAGGATTGGCCCATGACGGCAATCACCAAAGTTACTACGTCTTCAGTTCTAAATTCTGCCTCGGCCTTGCCGGCCAAGGCAGACACACCAAACCATATTGAACACCTTGCACCCACGTCCTTGAGACCTTGGCCGGGCAATGCCCGGACCCATTCCAAGAAGCAGGTCAAACAGCTTGCCGGCAGCATCAGGGTGTTCGGGTTCACAAGCCCGGTTCTGACCGACGAGCGGGGCAATATCCTGGCGGGCCACGGGCGTGTCCTGGCGGCTATAGATCTCGGGCTTGAATCCAACCCTGCATCCGCCTGACCGGCCTGACAGAGCCTAGGAAGCGGGCCTACATCTTGGCTGACAACAAGCTGGCTCTGAATGCCGGGTGGGACGAGGGCCTTCTGGCCCTGGAGCTCCAGGGCCTCATGCAGGCCGACCTAGGGTTTGACCTGGGCGTTATCGGGTTTTCGATCCCTGAGATCGACAGCCTTATTGAAGGCTTGGCCCCCCAGGAACCCGGGGACCCAGCCGAGGACAAGTTACCGCCGCCCATGGATGGGCCCCCAAAGTCCCGTTTGGGGGATGTCTGGCAGCTAGGTGTCCATAAGCTGGTCTGCGGCGACGCCACGCTCCCTGACACCTATACCCGGCTGATGGGTGGAGCTGCCGCTACGGCGGTGTTCACGGACCCACCCTACAACGTGCGGATCGACGGCCATGTGGGTGGTTCGGGCAAGACCAAACACCGGGAGTTCGCGATGGCTTCGGGCGAGATGTCGCCAGAGCAGTTCGCTGAGTTCCTTCGCAAGGTGTTTTTGCTTCTGATCGCCAACAGCCAGGAAGGGTCTATCCACTATATCTGCATGGACTGGCGGCATATGCGCGAGATGCTCGATGCCGGCAGTGTTGACCGGCCCCCAATGAGTGGTCCAGTTGCAATGTTAGTTTATGAGCGGCGTTTGCGGTAGCTGGCCGTCTGCGGACTGCCCCGGCGGCCAGCAGATTGCTTCTGGTGCTGGCGGACGGTAGCGGAGCGACGAGTGCGGCCTGACGGT
>CANJIS010000011.1 GCA_947474565.1 Alphaproteobacteria bacterium | reverse complement strand
TATCGATTTACCCTGTGACGTCGCCACCTCTATTTGCCTCAGCAGTGTCACTATCTGCTCCGGCGTCGGTCTTTTCTTCGGCATGTCCAAGCTCCTTTCCAAGCCAATTTCTATCAATTCGCTTGGTACAAAAAGAGCCGGGCAGGTCAGTCCCTGGACCACTTGGAAGGGGGCAGATCACGATCAGCGACGGCGTCGCCAGAATTTCCATGTCACCGGCCCAGGCCGCTTCCTGTCCATTGCCGACCGGACAGATCAAACCGCGCCCGGCTTCCGATGCCGCCAGCGCTGCCGGCAACACGCCCGCCACCATTGTCACGGCCGCGTCCAGCGACAGCTCGCCCAGCGCGACATAATTTTCCATTTCGCTGGCGGGCAGAACGCCCATGGCAGCCAGCAGGCCCAGCGCGATGGGCAGATCGCAATGCGATCCTTCCTTCGGCAAGTCGGCGGGCGCCAGATTGACGGTGATGCGCTTGTAGGGAAGCGCCAGCCCAATCGCGGACAGCGCGGCGCGCACCCGCTCCTTGCTTTCGCCAACCGCCTTGTCGGCCAGGCCGACAATATTGAACTGGCCGCCGCCGGAATCGCCGATATGGACCTGCACGTCCACTTCGCGCGCTTCGATGCCCTGAAACGCTACGGTATATATATGTGCGACAGTCATCCGCCCCTCAGCAGGGCGAAAGACTAATGAGAATTTGGGAAGCTGACGAGTCGGCCCTGCCGCTCGCCTAAACTCGCGGCGTTCGGCCACTCTCGCAGGTCCACTGGACCTGCTCGTGCGCTACGCGCACCTTGGCCTCACTCAGGCGCGACGGTGACTTTAATCCCGTCGGTCTCGGTGCTGCAGGTGATCTGGCAGCTCAGGCGCGAGGTGCCGGGCTGCACCGCCAGCGCCATGTCCAGCATGTCGATCTCGGATTCAGACGGCTCCGGCAGTTTGTCGTACCAGCCATCGGTGACATAGACATGGCAGGTGCCGCAGGCACAGGCGCCGCCGCATTCCGCCGCCACATCCAGGCCGGCGTCACGCAGAATTTCCATCACGCTCCAATGTTCACGGCCTTCCAGCTGATGAACCTTGCCCTGGCGATCGGTAGCAATGATCTTCAAGAGACACCCAATTTTTTCTGAAGGTTGGACGAGGAGGTGGTGTACTGGAACCGAAGCTTCTCGTTCGGCCTGGCGATGTGGAAAGCGGCCTGGGACATCAGCGCCGCCTCGTGGAAGCCGGACAATATCAGCTTCAGCTTGCCGGTATAGGTGTTGATGTCGCCGATGGCAAAGATGCCGGGGGCCTGGCTTTCAAAGCGCGCAGTGTCCACCGGGATCAGGTTTTCGTGCAGGTTGATGCCGAATTCGGCGATGGGGCCCAGTTTGATGGTCAGGCCGAAGAAGGGCAGGAAAGCGTCGGCTTCATGACGCCATTCGCTCTTGTCGGCGCCGGTCAGGGTCACGCCCGACAGCTTGCCGGGCTCGCCATGCACCGCCTTGACGGAGGCGACATGGAATTTGACTTTGCCTTCCTTCTCCAGCTCTCGCATCTGGTTGACGCTGTGCTGGGCGGCGCGGAAACCGTCGCGGTGATGCACCAGCGTCAGTGACTTGGCCAACGGCGCCAGATTGATCACCCAGTCCAGGGCGCTGTCGCCGCCGCCGGCAATCAGAATGTCCTTGCCGCGGAAGGTTTCCATCTTGCGCACGGCGTAATGCACGCCAATGCCGTCGCCGGCATTTTCAAAATGTTCGATGCCGGGCACCGGGGGGCGCTTGGGCTGGAAGCTGCCCGCACCCGCCGCGATCACCACCACATGGGCGGTGATTTCGGTGCCGGCATCGGTCTTCAGTTTCCAGCGGCCATCGGCCAGCTTCTCCAGCGACGTGGCCATCTCGCTGAAATGGAATTGCGGATTGAACGGCTTGATCTGCTCCATCAGCTGATTGACCAGCTGCTGGCCGGTCACGATAGGCAGGGCCGGAATGTCGTAGATCGGTTTTTCCGGATACAGCTCGGTGCACTGACCGCCCGGACGATCCAGAATATCCACCAGATGGCACTTCAGATCGAGCAGCCCCAGTTCAAACACAGCGAACAGTCCGATGGGGCCTGCGCCGATAATGGCAACGTCGGTTTCGATGGGAGCAGCAGTCATCGGGCTATTTCACACCTGAAGTCATGTGGTGGCTGGTAAAGTTACGTTCTTATATGTAAAAACCGGAAAGCCGACAACCCTGCTATCCTGACCCCAGCAATGCAAAATGACGCAATCAAATCACCGGAAAACTGCGGTTCCATGGCCGAATTGCGGGTGGCGATTGATGCGCTGGACCAGGAGCTGGTGACGCTTTTGGCCCGCCGCCAGGCCTATATCGAGCGGGCTGCCATCCTCAAACACGACCGCGGCACGGTGCGCGATCAGGCCCGGGTGGAAGATGTGATCGCCAAGGTCCTGGTGCAGGCCAGGGCCGCCGGCCTCAGTGCCGATATCGCCGAGCCGGTGTGGCGCACCCTGATCGAACAATCGATCCAGCACGAACTCGAAGCGTTCGATAGGAAATAACAAGAGCGATTGTCATTCCCGCGAAAGCGGGAATCCAGGCTTTTCATATTTCGCTGGATGCCCGCTTGCGCGGGCATGACAAGATGGGTTTGCGCTACGCCGCCGCCAGATAATTCTGAATAAAGCCGCGCACAGTGTCGGCTTCGGCTTGCAGATTATCGATGGCGGTGCGGGCTTTTTCCGTGTTGGCGGGATCAACTGGCTCCGCCGCCGCTGCCGCTTCACCCATGCCGAATGCGCCAACGCCGCGCGCCGCGCCTTTGATGGTGTGGGTGATTTCACGCCAGCGTTTGGCGTCGCGTATTTCCAGCAGCGCGTTCAACTGCCCGACCATGTCGGTCACCTGGCTGTCGAACAGCTTCAGGATTTCCGCATTCAGGGTCTTTTCCCCGCCGGTGTAACGGGCCAGATGTTCAAGATCGATGGGCATGGACAAGGCAGGGTTCCTGGCTTTTCAGCCCGGCCATCATCCCCCCTCGCGGCTAAGGCGGCGTTAAAACGAGCCCGCCTTCCCGGCTGATTCGATTTACCATATGCTGACCTGTCAAAAGGCGGCCGGCAGTGCGAAATTTCGAGAAAAATCAACCAGTTATACTGAAGGTTGCCCCCCAGCCGGAGCCGGAGGAAGCCCGCCCCGCCGCCCGTCCCGTGCCGCGCCAGTCCTCCCGGCTCCCCGCCGCAGCCATGACATTTGCCGCCGTGGTCTCGGCCTTCTGGATCGGGGTTTGGGGCGCCTATCTCTGGGGATTTTTTGGACCGCAGGGTTTGGTCGCGCTCGACCTGCAGCAAATGGCGCTGTTCACCGGCGCCATGGCGCTGCCGCCCTTTCTCTTTGTCGCTATCGCCGCCGCCTTCGGCCGCGCCCACAGGATGGGCAAGACCGCCGAAGCATTGCAGGCCGCAGCCGAACATCTCTTCACCGCCGATGACACCGCCGCACGTTCCGCCGCAAAACTTGGCCGCGCCGTGCGCCGCGAACTCGATGCCTTGAATTCCGGTCTCGATGGCGCCTTCAACCGCATGCGCGCTTTGGAGCATTCGCTCGAAAATCAGGTGGCCGCGCTTGATGAAGCGGGCGCCCGCGCCGAAGTGCGCGGCGAGGCGATTGCTGCGCGCCTGACGCAGGAAAGCCAGCGCCTGGAAACACTGGGGGACAATCTCACCGATTCCGCATCTCGGGCTGCCGAAATGGTGGCGGGCCGTTCGGCGCAATTGCGCGCCAGCATCGAAACCGCCGAAGGCGGTCTCAAGATGGCGACCCAGGCTCTCGATGTGCAAGCGGCCGGTTTCCGCGCTGCCGCCACCGCTGCTGCCGATGCCCCGCATCAGGCCGCCGTCGAACTCGACAACCAGTCCAAGAAAATCGAACAGGTTTCCGACGCTGCCCTGGCGCGCGCGGAATTTGTGCTGGCGCGGCAGGAAAAGCATCGCCAGCAGATGAACGAGCTGCTGAACAAGCTCAAGGAAGACGGCGCGACGTTTGAAAACAACCTGTCGCAGCAGCGCTCCGGCATGGAGCAGGCGATCAATGTTCTGGGCGGCGAAGCCAAGCGCTTCGAGATGGTCACCGGCGATGCCGAACGCCATCTGGAATTGATCATGGCCAATGCCGCCAGCCGCGCCAATCAGCTGACCGGCGCGTTCTCGCGCGAAGCCGAACGGCTGAAAGACACCAGCGCCGCCGCCAACACCGTGCTGACCACGCTGATCGCCACCTTGCGCGATGCCGGCACCGGCGCCCAGACTTTGATCGGCGAAAGCGCTGCCCAGGCCAAGCATGACGCCCGCTCTCTGGTGGGCGAAGCGATGGCTGAATGCGACAAGCTGCTGCGCGCCGCCGGCGAAATGGCCGCCGAGGCCAACCAGATCCGTTCTTCACTGGCCGCCGCCATTGCCGAGGTGGAAAAACATCTGACTCGCCTGCCCACGGTCGCGTTAGGCGAAGCCCAGCGCGTGCGCCAGATGGTGCAAAGCGAGACCGATCAGATTCTCGATCTTTCCGCCCGCACCCTTTCCACCATTCATGCCCGTGGCGCACGCCCCAGCACAGCGCCGTTGCCCGCGCTGGAAAATCCGGCCGAAGGCGAAGGGCTGAAGGGCCTGGCGCGCAAACTCACCCAGCGGCCCAAGCGCGATCTGCGCGACTCCGCCGGGCTCGCGTCCGGCAAAAAGAGTTGGGAAATGAAGACCCTGTTGGCGGCCGCGGAAGACGGTGCGCCGCCGCAGCTTCGGCCCGGCAGCGCCGCCGCTTTGGGCGCGTTGCAAGTGGCGCTGGCCGATATGGCGGTGGATCTGGAAGCCATCGCCCTCCATGGCGCGCCGGGCGACGAAGACTGGAAGCGTTATCTCGCCGGTGACCGCGCCGTGTTCGCGCGCAAGCTGGCCGGGGCGATTGACGACGACACCATCGACCGCATCACCACCATTTATCGCGAAGACCCCCGCTTCCACGACGCGGCGGACAATTATCTCACCGAGTTTGAAGGCCTCTTGAACAAGGCGCGCGAAGGTGACGGCGGCGGGCTGCTGACGTCCACTATCCTTTCGGCGGACACCGGCAAAATCTATCTCGCCATCGCCTATGCGCTCGGACGGCTGTAGCCCGAAAAAATATCGTTCAAGGATTGGCTGGGCCCGCCCACGGCCAGCGCGTCGAAACGGCCGGCGCGAATCTCTTCCGCTGCGCGCATAACCGCGCCCCAGCCTATCGACGCCAGGCTGCCGCCGATGGAAATCCGGCGCACACCCAGATCGGCAAGTTCGGCCACGGTCAGTCCGGGCCCCCACATCAGAATATTCACCGGCTTGGGCGATACCGCATTCACAAGCGCGCGTATGTCATCGCGCTTGTTCAGTCCCGGGGCGTAAAGGCAATCGGCGCCGGCATCGGCAAAAGCCACCAGCTTGTCGATGGCCTCTGAAACACGCGCCCGATCGTGCAGCAGGATTTCGGCGCGCCCCACCAGAAGGACATCTTCGCCGCTGGCATCAATTGCGCCGCGCGCCGCCTTGATACGCGACACCGCACTGGCTTTGTCGTGCAGGCCAGGCCCGGAGATTTTCGTATCTTCAATCGAAAGCCCGGCAATGCCGGTGGCAATGGCGCGGCTGATATTGGCGGCCATCTCTTCGGGATCATCGGCAAACCCGGATGCAAAATCGGCATTCACCGGCAGATCCGTTGAAGCGCAAAGCTGGGTCAGGTGCGCCAGGACTTCGTCGCGGCTGGTCGCATAATCGGGTTTTCCGATGGACCAGGCATGACCGGCGCTGGTCGAGGCGAGAGCCTCAAAGCCCAGATGCTGCAACAGCCGCGCACTGCCCGCATCCCAGGGATTGGGCAGGACAAAGCATCCCTTCTGGTGCAAGGCGCGAAATCGCGCCCGCTTTTCCGCTGTCGTGACCATGAATCGCCCCCGTAGTTTATGAATTGCGCCGCAAGCGCGCGGCATAGAACCCGTCCATCCCGCCTTCCGCCGCCAGATGGAAAGGCAGGGTGCGAAGATCGCCTTTTTCGGAAATCCATTCGCTGTGGCCAGATAGTTCTTCGGCGGAAAGGGGTGCGCGCACGAATTCCGGGTGGGTCTCCAGAAACACTTCGATCTGCTCTTCGCCTTCTTCCCGTTCCAGCGAACAGACCGCGAAGACCAGCAGCCCGCCTGGTTCAACCATATCGCGGGCGCTTTCCAGAATTTCATAGGCCAGCGAACCGCGCGCCGTCACATCGCCGCCTTGCTTGATCCAGGGTAGGTCCGGATGGCGGCGGATAGTGCCGGTGGCGGTGCAGGGCGCATCAATCAGCACCAAAGGCGCACGCTCTGTAAAGTCCCGCGCATCGCTCGCGACCAAAGTAGCGTTCAGTTTTGTGCGGGCCAGGTTTTCCTTCACCCGCTCCAGGCGCGTTGCATCCAGTTCCACCGCTGTTACCTCAGCGCCGCGCGCCGCCAGTTGCATGGTCTTGCCGCCTGGCGCGGCGCAAAGATCGATCACTTTCTTTCCCGCAACATCACCCAGCATCAGCACCGGCAAGGTCGCCGCAATGTCCTGCACCCACCAGCCACCATCCGCAAAGCCGGGCATGTCCTCGACCCGGCCTTCCGCCGTGAGACGCCGGACAAGCGGCAGCAGATCACGCCCCTCTGGCGCAACTGCGGCGGAATTTTTCAGATTGATATCCAGCGGCGCTTCGCGTGTGTGCGCCATGGCGATGGCGCGCGCTTGCTCCTCGCCATATTGCGCAACCCAACGCGCCCACAGCCAGTCTGGCGTATTAAGACGCGGCGCATCCAGCGTTTCCCGCACAGCCTCGCCTTCGCGCGTCATGCGGCGCAGCACGGCATTGATCAGCGGCTTGAAATGCACCGCCTTCTTGTCGGCCGCCGCCAGCCTGTTAGCGCCATCCACGGCGGCATGGGCCGCATTTTTCAAAATCAGCAATTCCGCCGCGCCCAGCAGAAGAATTTCCATCGCCGGGCCGGTCTTGTGCGGCGGCAGCGGCTTCTCCACGAACTTTCGGATTATGGCATCCAGTTCGCCGAAATGGCGCAGCGCACTGCTGGCCAGGGCGCGGGCAAACGCTGCGTCACGCGGTGGCAGGGGTTTCAGAGTGTCGAGCAAAGCATCCAGCGGCCGCTTCTGCCGCAGCACACCGGAGAGTAATGAGAGCGCAGCCGCCCTTGCAGGTAGGCCCGCGCTGTCACTCATCCCCACGGGCCACTAGCCGGTGCGGGGGCACCCGCCATCGCCCGCAGGCGCGCGATCCGCTCCTCAGTGGGCGGATGGGTGGCGAACAATCCGGAAATGCCGCCATGCAGCGGATTGATGATGAACAGATGCGCCGTTGCCGGATTGGCGTCGGCAGCAGGATTGTCGATCCGGCGCGCCGAACTTTCGATGGCCGCCAACGCATTGGCCAGCCACAGCGGCTTGCCCGTGAATTCTGCACCGGCCTTGTCGGCTTCAAACTCGCGCGAACGGCTGATCGCCGCCTGCACCAGCATGGCGGCAAGGGGCGCCAGCAACGTCACCAGCAGAATGCCGACAAACCCAAGCGGATTATTCCGCCGTTCGCCGCCACCCATGAAGAACGCCATATGGGCCAGCATGCCGATGGCGCCCGCGATCACCGCGGTGATGGTCATGATGAGCGTATCGCGATTGCGCACATGGCCCAGCTCATGGGCGATAACGCCTGCAAGTTCTTCTTTGCTGGTCTTGGCCAGCAAGCCGGTGGTGACGCAGACCGCGGCATGTTCGGGATTGCGCCCCGTGGCAAAAGCATTGGGCTGGGGATTTTCGGAAATGAAAACCTTGGGCATGGGCAGCTTGGCATTGCCCGCCAGCTTTTCCACCAGGCGATAAAGCTCGGGCTCGGATCCCGCATCCACCTGGCGCGCGCCGAACATCGACAGAAGCATTTTGTCGGAATTCCAATAGGCGAACAGGTTCAACCCCGCCGCCAGCACAAACGCGAACAGCATGCCGTTCTGGCCGCCGATCATGGCGCCGACCACCAGGAACAGCCCCATCATGAGGCTCATCAAAATGCCGGTCTTGAACGTGTTCATGCCACCACTCTGGTAATATCCACAATTGATGTAAGCTCGCACGGCAGAAGGTCAAGCATGACGGCCAAAGAGAAAGACTTGGACGACCAGGGGGTTGCCGAACGGATCGCGCAGGCTGGCGCGCGCGCCAAAGCGGAAGCCGATGCGCGCCGCGCCGGGGAGCAACCGCATTCCTTGCCGCCGGAACGCGGCGGCCCCAAAGGCCCTGAACCCACGCGCTACGGCGATTGGGAAAAGAAGGGCCTGATTTCGGACTTTTAAAAAGCCGCGTTCGCCATTTCTTCCAGCTTGGCGCGGATGTCTTGCGGCCAGCCTTCGATATGGGCGATGAAATCTTCCTGCTGCCCCGCGTAAAGCGCGCGCATCGCTTCTTCATAGCCTGGCGCATTTCCCACCACCGCCACACTGAAGCGATAAAGACTGTCCCGCGCCGCCTTGATCTTGGACTTCGGGTCGCGCCGCGCCTCCTCCACCAGTTTGCGCAACGCAACCGACGCCCCGCCCGGCTGGGTCGCCAGCCAGTCCCAATGCCGGGGCAGCAAGGTCACTTCCCGCGCCACCACCCCCAGCTTGGGCCGGCCCGGGCGGGCGGCATCCTCGGTGGGTGGAAAGCGCGGGTCTATGTCCACCACCCGGCCGGTCTCCTCATCAAAGATAAGGGCGCCCGGAACGGCCTGGCTGGCGCGATAGACCTCGGCCAACCCGCCCGAAGCGACATGAGAAAAGCCGGAGAAAGCTGTATAAGTCATGGGAAATAAATTACCAGGGTAAAACTAAGAAGTCAATATTATCCGGGTATTATTTTATTTGACCCTTTTCGCTGCTTTTAGCCCTTCGGCCTTGATGCAGCCGTGCCTGAGGTTCATCTATCTGGCAGGAGCACACCCATGTTTATCCAGACCGAATCCACGCCCAACCCCGCCACCCTGAAATTCCTGCCCGGCCGCGACGTCATGGGCACAGGCGCGGTGGCTGACTTTCCCAGCAACGAAAGCGCCGCCCGCTCACCCCTGGCCAAGGCGCTGTTCGCAACGCCGGAAGTCTCCCGTGTGTTTTTCGGCAGCGATTTTATTTCCATCACCAAGCGGGATGGCGACTGGAAGCATCTGAAGCCTGCTTTGCTCGGCACCATCATGGAGCATTTCACGCAAGGCCACGCCTTGATGGACGGCTCTGCCGAAGAAGTTGAACAAGTCTACGAAGGCGAAGATGCCGAGCTGATCGCCCAGATCAAGGAAACCATCGACACCCGCGTGCGCCCCGCGGTGGCGCAGGATGGCGGCGACATCATCTTCAAGGGCTTCGATGCCGCCACCGGCATCGTCTCGCTGCATCTGCAAGGCTCCTGCGCGGGCTGCCCGTCTTCGGCGATCACGCTCAAGAACGGCATTGAAAACATGCTGCGCCATTATTTTCCGGAAGTGACCGCCGTCGAGTCGGTCTGATTTCATTATCGGGGTTCTCCATGCCGCACGCCGTCAGCGACGAAGCGCTGGACACGCTGTTCCGCAACGCGCGCAGCCATAACCGCTGGACGGACGAGCCGGTCTCCGATGCGCCGCTGATGGCGTTGTATGATCTGATGCGCTGGGGCCCCACCGCCGGCAACACCACCCCGGCGCGATTTCTGTTCCTCACCACGCCGGCGGCCAAGGAGCGGCTGAAGCCGCATCTGGATGGGGGCAATGTGGAAAAATCCATGACCGCCCCGGCGCTGGCGATCATCGCGTACGATCTGGATTTCCCCGACACGCTTTCCATTCTCAAGCCGTACGCGCCCAACGCGAAAAAATACTACGAAAATAAGGCTGAAATGGTGCGCGAAGACGCCTTCCGCAACGGCTCGCTGCAAGGGGCCTATTTCATGATGGCGGCGCGCGCTTTGGGGTTGGATTGCGGCCCCATGGGCGGCTTTGACCACGCCGGCGTGGACAAGGAATTTTTCGCCGGCACCAATATCAAATCCAACTTTCTCTGTGCTCTGGGTCACGGCAATCCGGCGGCGTTGTATCCGCGCGCGCCGCGCCTGTCGTTCGATCAAGCGTGCAAAATACTGTGAGAATATTGGCTGCCGAAACCGCACTAGGCGCCTGTTCGGTGGCTGTGCTGGAAAACGAAAAAATCCTGGCGCACGCTTTTGAAGAAATGCCGCGCGGCCATGCTGAGAGGCTGGCGCCGATGGTGGAAGAAACCATGGCCAAGGCGGGCATCGCTTTCGCCGATCTTGATCGTCTCGCCGTCACCACCGGGCCGGGCACCTTCACCGGTCAGCGCGTCGGGCTGGCTTTCATGCGTGGCTTGCGCATCGCGTTGAAAAAGCCGCTCACCGGCATCACCACCCTGGAAGCGATGGCGGCAGCTTCGCTTAGCGCCCGCGCCGCCGCGATCCATGACGCCAGGCGCGATGAAGCATACCTGTCGTTGTGGGATCGGGGTGAAACCGTACTCGAACCCGAAGTGCTGCCCTTTGCCGATGCCGTTGAAAAAATTCGCGCCTTTGGTGCTTGTGCCCTTACCGGCACCGGCGCACCTGCCGCCGCAGAATCGTTGGGCCCTGAATTCACCCTGACCGACATCCGTCAGCCCGATGCGCTATGGGTGGCGCGGCTGGCATTGATGCGGCCGATCTCGAATGAGCCAGCTGCGCCGCTTTATCTGCGCGCGCCCGACGCCAAGCTTCCTGCACCTGCATGACGCCCGCACTCTTTGATCCTACCCGCGACGATGCCGCACATCTGGCGGCGCTGCATGCCGTCGCCTTTCCCGATCCCTGGAGCAATCACGCCATCTGCGACTTGCTCGCAGGTCCAGGCGTATTCGTCTTCTTCACCGATGATGGATTTGTCATGGGCCGGGCTGTGGACGATGAAGCGGAAATCCTCACCTTGGCGGTGATACCCGCCGCGCGGGGCAGGGGATTGGGCCGCGCACTTATTCAGATCCTGGCTACCCACGCGCAAGCAATGGGTGCGGCCAGCCTGTTTCTGGAAGTGGGTCACGACAATCCCGCCGCACTGGCGCTCTATGCCGGGGTTGGCTTCGAACGGGTGGGGCAGCGTAAAGGCTATTATGACGGCCGGGACGCCTGGGTGCTGAAAACATCCCTGCCGCTTTCACTGGCCCGAAAATTCGCCTAAGTTTGATCGGCAAATCCCACAGGAGTGCCGCGTGACGCGGATCGAAAAAATCTGCGTTGACAAGGGCCTCCGCATGACGGAGCAGCGCCGCGTGATCGCGCGCGTGCTGTCGGGTGCGGGTGACCATCCCGACGCCGAAGAACTTTATCGCCGCGCCGCCGCGATTGACCCGCGTATTTCCATCGCCACCGTCTATCGCACGGTCAAGCTGTTCGAAGATGCCGGTATCCTGGAGCGGCATGATTTCCGCGATGGCCGCGCCCGCTATGAAGAAGCGCCCGAAAGCCACCACGATCATCTGATCGATGTGCAGACCGGCAGCGTGATCGAATTCCGCAACGAAGATATTGAAAAGCTGCAACGCCGGGTCGCCGAGGAATTGGGTTTCGAGCTGGTGGATCACCGGCTGGAATTGTACGGCGTGCCCAAGGGCAAGAAGCCCAAAAGCTGATGCGTGCGTTGCGTGCGGGCGCGGTGCTGACCGTGTTCCTGACCGTCACCCTTCTTCTGATTCCGCTGCAATGGCTGTTCGTGACGCTGGCGCTTCCCGCCCGCCGCACGTTCCCCTACGCCTATCACAAATTCGTGGCGCGGCTGTTCGGCATTCACATTCATGTCCGCGGCGAACCGGTGCGGGATCAGGGCGTGCTCCTGCTCGCCAATCACACCGGCTGGATGGACATTGTGATTTTTTCGGCGGTGATGCCGCTTTCTTTTGTCGCCAAGTCGGAAGTGAATAGCTGGCCGTTCTTCGGCACCCTGGCCCGGCTGCAACGCACGGTATTTGTCGCCCGGACACGCCGCAGCCAGACGGCCCAGACACGCGATGGTATCCGCGCCCGGCTGTTGGCGGGCGATGCGCTGGTATTGTTTCCCGAAGGCACCTCCAGCGATGGCAACAATGTGCTGCCGTTCAAAAGCGCGCTGCTCGGTGCGGCGGAAGCGGAAATCAACGGCCGCCATGTCCTGGTGCAGCCGGTCTCCACTGCCTACACCGGCATGCACGGCATCCCCATGGGCCGCGAAAATCGCCCGATGTTCGCCTGGTATGGCGACATGGAACTGGTGCCGCATCTGTGGGGGGCGCTGAAGGCAGGCCCGCTGGATGTGGTGATGGAGTTTCACCCCCCCCTCAGCCTGGACGCGATGGACCGCAAGCAATTGGCAAAAGAGGCGGAATTGACGGTTCGGGCGGGCCAGATGCGCGCACTTTCAGGCTCTGGCTAGCCGCAAAAACCCTGTGTTTTCGCTAGTTTTTTTCCTATAACCGCGCGCATGAAGAAGCTCTTCATCAAGACCTATGGCTGCCAGATGAACGCCTATGATTCCGCCCGCATGGCGGATCTGCTGGCGCCTCTGGGTTATGCCGCCACGGACGCGGCGGACGGCGCCGACATGGTGATCCTCAACACCTGCCATATCCGGGAAAAGGCGGCCGAGAAGGTTTATTCCGAACTGGGCCGCCTGGCGCAGATGAAGCGCGAAAAGCCCGGCCTGCTGGTGGCGGTGGCCGGCTGCATCGCCCAGGCCGAGGGCGAAGAGATGACCACGCGCGTTCCGGCAATCGACATGCTGGTGGGGCCGCAATCCTATCATCGCCTGCCGGAGATGATCGCGCGGCACGCCCGTGGTCAGGGTCAGGTGCTGGAAACGGATTTTCCGGCGCTGGAAAAATTCGACCATCTGCCGCAGTCGACGGATACCGCCGTCAGTGCTTTTCTTACGGTGCAGGAAGGCTGCGATAAATTCTGCACCTTCTGCGTGGTGCCCTACACACGCGGCCCTGAACATTCGCGCTCTCCCGAAAGTGTGATCGCGGAAGCAAAGGCGCTGGCGTCACGCGGCGCGCGCGAGATCGTACTGCTGGGCCAGAATGTGAACGCCTATCGCGGCACCGACGCGGCCGGAAAAATCTGGAATCTGGCGCGACTGGCCGCGGGCCTGGCCGACGTCGAAGACATTCTTCGTATCCGCTACATGACCAGTCATCCCCGCGACATGGATGACGAGCTGATCGCCGCGCATGGCGCGAATGAAAAGCTGATGCCGTTCCTGCATCTGCCGGGGCAGTCCGGCTCCGACACGGTTCTGGAGGCAATGAACCGCCAGCACACGGCAGATGATTACCTGCGCCTGATCGAACGTTTGCGCGCGGCGCGGCCCGACATCGCCTTCTCATCGGATTTCATTGTTGGCTTTCCGGGCGAAAGCGACGCTGATTTCCAGGCCACCATGGATTTGGTGCGGACCGTGAAGTTCGCCCAATGTTTCTCGTTCAAATATTCGCCGCGCCCCGGCACGCCCGCTGCCGGCGCGCGCAAAGTGATTGCCGAAGCGGTGAAAACCGAACGATTGCAGGCATTACAGGCGCTGCTGCTGCAGCAGCAGGATCAAGCCAATCTTTCGGTCATCGGAAAATCTGTTCCAGTACTGTTTGAAAAATCGGGGCGCGATCCGGGCCAATTGGTCGGTCGCACGCCCTGGCTCCAGCCCGTACACGTCCATGGCCCCAAAAGCCTGATCGGCAGGGTGGCGGATGTTGCGATCGAAAGACTCACGGCCAACAGCTTGCATGGTGCGCTGCATGACGAGAGCGTGCTTCTCGAAAGTGCTTTGGCGTGAAGAAATCCAAAAAAAGCATCAGCGAGCAGACCACGCTGGAATTCGACAACAACAAGCTCCTCGCCGCGCTGGGCGGTGCGCATGAAAAGAATTTTGCCCGGCTGGAACAGCGGCTGGATGTCGAGATCACCCAGCGCGGCAACCGCGTTGCCGTCAGCGGAAGCGGGCGTGGGCGCGCCGCCACCATTCTGTCGGCGCTGTATGCCCGGCTGGAAGCGGGCGAAAGCGTGACGCTGGCCGAAGTGGATTCCGAATTGCGCTTTTCCGAAAGCGCCCGCGCCGAAGCGTCCGGCGCCATCCGCACCTCCGGTGCGCGCCTGACCCGGCCGCGCAGTCCGGTGCAGGCCGCTTATCTTGAATTGATGCGCACCAATCCGTTGGTGTTCGGCATCGGCCCCGCCGGCACCGGCAAGACCTATCTGGCCGCGGCTTTCGGCGCCCACATGCTGTATCAGCGCCGGGTCGAGCGGCTGATCCTGTCGCGGCCGGCGCTGGAAGCGGGTGAGCGGCTTGGCTTCCTGCCTGGCGATTTGAAAGAGAAGATCGATCCTTATCTTCGCCCGCTTTATGACGCGCTGTTCGATGTGCTGGGCGAACAGGCCGGCCGCCTGATCGAGCAGGGTGTGATCGAAGTGGCGCCGCTGGCTTTCATGCGCGGCCGCACCTTGAGCCGCGCCTTTGTGATTCTGGACGAAGCCCAGAACACCACCCCCGCCCAGATGAAGATGGTGCTGACCCGGCTGGGGGAAGAGTCCCAGATGGTTATCACCGCCGATCCGGGGCAAAGCGACCTGCCCGGCGGCCGGGCAGAGGGCCTTAACGAGGCGCTCTCTATCCTGGAAGGGGTGGAAGGGGTTGCAATCCAACGCTTTAGCGATGCGGACGTGGTGCGCCACGCTCTCGTCAGCCGCATCGTCCGCGCCTATACTGCCAAGGGAAGATGAGCGCCATTACCTTGTTGGTTGACGATCCGGGCTGGCGCAAATCGCGCGGGCTGGTCACGCATTTGAAGCGCGCCGCCGAGGCAGCGCTCACCGCCGCCCGTTTGAAGGGTGAATGCACCATTCTGCTCGGCAGCGACGCCAAGCTCAAAAGTCTCAATCTTGATTTCCGGGGCAAGAACAAAGCCACCAATGTTCTGTCCTTTCCCGCCGATGGTGAAGACGGCTATCGCGGCGATATCGCGATTGCCTTTGGCGTGACGGCGAAAGAGTCCAAGGCTTCGGGCAAGACGCTTGCCGATCATGCCTGCCATCTGGTGGTGCACGGCGTGCTGCATCTGGCAGGCTATGACCACGAAAAACCGCGCGACGCCAAAATCATGGAGCCGCTGGAAGTGAAAATTCTCAAGAAGCTTGGCATCGCTGATCCCTACAAGGTTACGACATGAGTGACGCCGCCGAATCCCCATCCCTGCTCAAACGCCTGATGCAGATCATGCGCGGCGAGGATGCGTCCAGCGCCGCCATCCGCGAAAGCCTGGAAGAGGTCATCGAGGAAAGCGACCGTCAGTCGCCCGCCCTGTCGAAGCAGGAGCGGGTGATGATGACCAACCTGCTGGCGTTCGGCGAGCTCAAAGTGCGCGATGTCATGGTGCCGCGTGCTGAAATCGTGGCGGTGGAGGAAAACATGCCGCTGCCCGAACTGGTCACGCTGTTCCGCGTCGGCAAGCATTCGCGCCTGCCGGTCTTCCATGAAACCCTCGATGACCCCGTCGGCCTGGTGCATGTCAAAGACCTGATGAGCCTTTTGGAAATGCGCCCCGATGGCGATTACCGCCTGGAAGATTCCTCCATCATCCGAATCAAGCGCCCGATCCTGTTTGTGCCGCCGTCCATGCGCGCCGTCGATCTGTTGCTGAAAATGCAGACCAGCCACACCCATATGGCGCTGGTGATCGATGAGTATGGCGGCACAGACGGCCTTGTCTCCATCGAAGACATTATCGAAGAGATTGTCGGCGACATCGCCGACGAGCATGATGAAGAAGGCGTTGGCCTGCGCCGCGATGGCACCTGTTTTGTGCTGGACGCCCGCACCGCCCTGGAAGATTTCAAAAGCGAAACTGGAATTGACTTCGCCACGCCCGAAAACGAGGAAGAGGTGGATTCGCTGGGCGGCCTCGTAACCTCGCTGCTGGGCCGGGTGCCGCAGCGTGGTGAGATTATTAGTCATCCCACCGGCTATGAATTCGAAGTACTCGATGCCGATCCCCGGCGCGTCCGGCGCTTGCGCATATGCCCTCCATCGTCATGATGGCGTCGGTGTGACGGCATGAATTTTCTGCTTTCAAGCGGCGATTGGGTGCGCGGCCTTGCCGGCTGGCGGCGTTATGGACTGGCGTTCGGCGCTGGCGCGCTTTCCGCGCTCGGTTTCGCACCATTGGGGATTTTTCCTCTCCTGCTGTTGGGCTTCGCGGTTCTGTTGCTGTTGCTCGACGCTGCCGATGCGGCGCCCAAATCTCTCCGCGCAGGTTTTGGTCTCGGCTGGGCTTTCGCGTTCGGCCAATTTCTCATCGGCCTGCATTGGATCGGCTATGCCTTCCTGGTCGATCCCGATGCGCATCTGTGGCAACTGCCTTTTGCGGTGACGCTGCTGCCCGCCGGGCTTGCTCTCTTTGGCGGGTTGGGTTGCTTCTTGGCGCTTTATTTCTGGCAAGAAGGTCCGGCGCGTTTTCTGGTGTTCGCCATCGTTTACACCGTGCTCGAATGGGTTCGCGGCCATATCTTCACCGGCTTTCCCTGGAATCTGCCAGCCTATGGCTGGGGCGCGTCGCTGGCGGTCCAGCAATCCATGGCCGTGATCGGCGCTTACGGTCTTTCCTTTCTCACCGTTTTGCTGGGCGCGTCACTGGCCGATCTGACCAGGCGCAGCACTTGGAAAGCGCCCTTGTCGATGATCTTTTTGTTCGCGCTGTTATGGGCGGGCGGCACATACAGGCTGGTGTCGCATCCGGTCCAAACCGTCTCCGGCGTGCAGCTTCGTATTGTCCAGCCCAACGTGTCCCAGCGCGAAAAAGAGCAGTCGCGCTATTACGCCCGCAACTGGCAACGACTGCTGGATCTCAGCGTCTCCCCCGGCAACCCCAGTGTCATCATCTGGCCGGAAGCCGCGACACCGCCATTCTTGTTCAGCCGTGACCCTGCCGCGCTTGATCAGGTGGGGCTACTGACGGGCGCCCGCCGCACCTTGATCACCGGCGCGACACGGGCGGCGCGCACTGGCGATCATTTGTCATTTTACAACAGCCTGTTCATTTTCCCGCCCGCCGGCGCGGCGCCGCAGGTCTTCGACAAATTCCATCTTGTGCCCTTCGGGGAATATGTCCCCTTCGCCGGTATGCTTAATCGCATCGGCATCACAAAACTGACAGCGGGTCAGGAAGGCTTTGCTTTTGGCGATGGTCCGCGAACATATCCGCTCGCAGGCATGCCTTCGGTTACGCCGCTGATTTGCTACGAAATCATTTTTCCTGCGGCAGTGACATCTAATCAGAGCGAGCGTCCAGGCTGGTTCGTCAACGTTACCGACGACTCCTGGTTCGGCCCATGGGCGGGGCCTTATCAGCATCTTGTGATTGCCCGCGCACGCGCGATTGAGGAAGCGCTGCCTGTGGCGCGCGCGGCCAACACCGGCATATCAGCGGTGATTGATCCCTATGGCCGGATTACCGCAGAATTGGCCCTTGGAAAGATGGGTGTTCTCGACGCGCGGTTGCCGAAGGCAGCGTCTCAATCAACCTATGCGCGTTATGGTGATTTAATGTTGCTGCTCTTGCTGATCATGGCGGCAGTAGCGGCTTTTTTCCTGACGAAATTGACGCGGTAGCGCCGGGAATTATTTCTTTCAGTTATGTGACCAATGCGAGTAAGTTCGCGCCCGGCAATGATTTGTGTGTGTGCGGCGTGCCAAAAAAACAAGCTAATCCAGTAGATACACAAGTCGGCAATCGCGTGCGTATCAGGCGAATGCTGATTGGGATGAGCCAGGAAAAGCTCGGCGAAATGCTCGGGCTGACCTTTCAACAGGTGCAGAAGTACGAAAAAGGCGTCAACCGCATTGGTGCGGGCCGCCTGTATGAGATCGCGCGCATTTTGGGCGTGCCGATCAATTTCTTCTATGAAGGCGTATCGGGTGTCGGGGACGGCGTTGCCGAATCCCATGGCGCGCCCGTGATGGAATTCGTTTCCTCGGGAGAGGGCCTGCAGCTCAGCCTGGCCTTCATGAAGATCAGAGACCCCAAGGTCCGCAAGCGCGTGCTCGACCTGGTGAAAAGCCTCGCCGAAGAAGAGTCCGAAAGCTGAAGTTTACTTGGGACGTGAAGCCTTCTCGGCGATGCCCGACTGGGCTTCGCGGGCTTTCAGCGCGGCGTAGACATCATCCGGCGTGATGCCCGCCGCCGCCCACAACACCAGCAGGTGATAAAGAACATCGGCAGATTCCGCCGCCAGATGCGCCTTGTCGCCGCTCACGGAAGCCAGCACCGCTTCCACCGCTTCCTCGCCGAATTTCTTGGCGCACTTCTCCACGCCCTGCGAAAGCAGCTTGGCGGTATAGGACGCGTCCGTATCGCCGGCGGCCTTGCGCGCGGCAATGGTGGCAAAAAGCCTGTCGAGGGGATGCTCGCTCATGGCAGCCCCATTACCACAAGCCGGGCGCGAATGTCTTCTGCTTTGGCGCCGTCCGCCCGCATCTGCCGCAGGGTTACAGCCTGGTCGCGCTTGGAAAATTTGCGGCCGTCATCGTCCAGGATCAGACGATGATGGGCATAGGCTGGTTGGGGCAGTTTCAACAGCGTCTGCAACAATCGCTGGATGTGAGCGGCCGGGCCTAAGTCTTCGCCCCGTGTCACCAGGTCCACATTCTGGAACGCGTCATCCACCACAACGGCCAGATGGTAAGAGGCGGGCACGTCCTTGCGCGCCAGCACCGGATCGCCGAACAGAAACGGATCAACCGCCACCGTCTCATTCTTTTCACGCAAGGTGAGGGGACCGGTCTGTTTGGCCGTCTTGGCCACATCCAGCCTTAACGTATAGGGCGCGCCGGATGCGATGCGGTTTGATCTTTCCTGGCCATCGAGATGGCGGCAGGTGCCGGGATAGTGGGGGCCATCGGGCCCCGTCGGCGGAGCCGACAAAGGATCAAAGTGTGGAGCCTCGATGGCGCGCGCAATTTCTTCGCTGATGTGGGCGCGGCTGCAGAAACAGGGATAAAGCAATTCCTTCTTTTGCAACCGGGATAGCGCGCTCTGGTACGCTTCCATGCGGCTGGATTGGTGTAGTACCGGTTCTTCCCAAGTCAGGCCCAGCCAATGCAGGTCTTCAAAAATACCTTTGACGAATTCCTCGCGCGCCCGGCCCCGATCCAGATCCTCGATACGCACCAGAAATCGCGTGCCAGCCTGCGCGGCCATGAGTGCCGCAAAAGCGTGGCCCAGATGCAGATACCCTGTCGGTGACGGCGCGAAGCGTGTAACAGTCATGCCCGTATTCTAGTAGAAAATTCCATTCATGGCTTTGCACTCTCTCACCGGCCCCAGTCTCCCGCCTGCCAAAGGCCCCGCCAGCCATCTGGTCGTGCTGGTGCATGGCTATGGTTCGGATGGCAATGACTTGATCGGGTTGGCGCCGCATTGGCAGCAGTTTCTGCCATCCGCCCATTTTATTGCGCCGCATGCCCCCGATCCGCTACCCGGCTCGCCCGGCTTTCAATGGTTTCCCATTTCCCGCATCGATCCCATGGAAATGAACCGCGGCGTGGAAAGCGTCGCCGCCACCCTGGATCAGTTTCTGGATACAGAGCTTGCCCGTCTTCAACTTCCACCTGAGCGCCTGGTTCTGGCGGGCTTCAGCCAGGGTGCAATGCTGTCTCTGCATTTGGGATTGCGCAGAACGGTGCCGCCCGCAGCCGTGATCGCGCTGTCGGGCGTCTTGACCGCGCCCCCGCCCGCCCGCGCCGATGGACCGCCCGTCTTTCTGGCCCATGGCGACGCTGATGATGTCGTCCCCGTCCAGGCCATGCTGATGGCGGTGATGATGCTGGGCGCGGCGGGCCGGGCGGTGCAATGGCACATGGCGCGCGGTATCGCCCATGGCGTCGACCCCGACACCATGGCGTTGTCCGGCCAGTTTCTGGCCTTGGCCGCAGCGGGGCGATTGGCCTGCGAAGGCCCGCTTTCCTGCGCTTTTCCGCGCCAGCCGTAATCCTGTCTAATGTAATTGGGCTGTCACGCGCCTACGGCACACCTTGGCAGGGCCAAGGAATCACTTTTAGTATTACCCACCGAGGAGAACTGCCTTCACAGGATTTCATCCGTGTTAGCTCCTATGCGCACCGCAAGCGCCTGCCCGGCGCTGGTTCTGAACGCGGATTACCGCCCGCTGAGCTATTATCCGCTGTCGCTGTGGTGCTGGCAGGATGCCATCAAGGCGGTGTTCCTGGAGCGGGTGACGATCCTGGAAGAATATGACCGGGTGGTGCGCTCCGCGAAGTTCGAGATGCGGCTGCCTTCGGTGGTTTCGCTCAAGACTTATATCAAGCCCGCGCGCAATCCCGCCTTTACCCGCTTCAATGTTTTCCTGCGCGATCAGTTTGAATGCCAGTATTGCGGTGACGCCGAAGACCTGACCTTCGATCACGTGGTGCCGCGCTCCAAAGGCGGCCGCACCACCTGGGAAAATGTCGTCACCGCTTGCAGCCCCTGCAATCTGACCAAGGGCGGGCTGCTGCCGGTTCAGGCCAGGATGTTTCCCCGGCATCGGCCGCGCCAGCCCACGGTCACGGAATTGCGTGAGCGTGGCCGCCGCTTTCCGCCCAACTATTTGCATGAGTCTTGGGCAGACTATCTGTATTGGGACAGCGAGCTGGAACCGTAGTTCAGATTTTCTCGGACAGCTTGATCGCGACCCGGCAGCCCACCTTGACCGCTTCGCTGAGAAGCTTGTAGCCGGGCGCCTGCTCCGCGCCATTGTCCAACGCCGTCTGGCGATGGGCCGCTTCATCGGCACGGAAATCTTCCACCGTCTTTTTCAAATCCGGATCGCTGTCCCCCAAGGCTTCGATCTGGGCGGCGTAATGTTCGTCAATCGCTTCTTCCACCGCAGCAGTGCAGGCAAAGGCCGCTTTCTCACCCATCAGGGCGGTGGCCGCGCCCAAGGCAAATCCCGCCACGCGCCATACCGGTTCCAAGGCGGTGGGCCGCACCCGCCGCTCATTCACCAGTCTGTCGAAAGTCTGCAAATGATGCTGTTCCTGCTCAGCCATATGGCGGATCAGATCACCGCTGGGCCGCTTGCCCAAAATCGCCAGCTGACCTTCATAGATGCGGACCGCGCCATATTCACCGGCATGATCCACCCGGATCATGGCTTCGGTATCGATGGCAGCGCCAGGCGCTTTGGGTTTGGCTTTACGCATTTTGATTTTTTACCAGGCCAAGGGCGCCGGCCCCCGCGATCAGGAATGAGAAGATCGCATTATAAGTGGCCAGCGACAGGCCGAACAGGGACCAGGTCACCACATCGCATTGCACTTCGGGAACTATGTTGCTGCCCAGCACAAAGCGCTGTCCGGTACACGAGGCCGGCCCCGGCAGGAACCCCCATTGCATGCCGCTTTGATAAAGGCCGATCAGCCCCGACACGGTCACCAGCGCCACTGCGATCCAGGCCAGCGCCCGGGCTTTGTCTTTCGCCAGCGCCACGCCGATAATGCCAGCCAACGCGGCGGCGATATGCGGCCAGCGCTGCCAATGACACATCTCGCACGGCCTGATGCCGGCGATGTATTGAAAGCCCAGCGCGCCGATAATGAGCGCAAGCGCGCCCAGGCCCACGCCCATTGCGATTTTGTCAGCGCGCAAAGATCCGGTCCTCATTGTTGAATGCCTTGAATTCCAGCGCATTGCCGCTGAAATCGCAGAAAAAGAATGTCGCCTGTTCGCCCGGCATGCCTTCAAACCGAATTCCCGGCTCTATGATGAAAGAAACATTTCTTTCCTGAAGCCTTGCCGCAAGTTTCCGCCATTCATCCATGGATAGAATCGCACCGAAATGACGCACCGGTACATTCTCGCCGTCAACAACATTATGTTCTTTGTGTCCCCGGTCATTCGCGCTTAAATGCGCCACGATCTGATGACCGAAAAAATCAAAATCAATCCATTCTTCGCTAGAGCGTCCTTCAGGACAGCCCAGCAGCTCGCCGTAAAAAGCGCGCGCTTCAGCAAGATCGCGCACCGGAAAGGCCAGATGAAATCGCGGCCGCTGGTTCATGGGTCGAGCCTAGCCACATGATGAAAAAAATGCGAGCCGTGCTGGCCATCCTGAAAAAGAAGAAAAAGCCGCGCAATTTTAAGGTGACGCGCGAACTTCTGGCGATTGACGGTGAAAAGCTGGGCGTGGTGGTCCGGCTTAATCCCCGCGCCCGGCGCATGGTGATGCGGATCGACCCGGTTTCCGGTGATGTGATGGTGACCGCGCCCGCGCGCCTGGGCCGCGCCGCCGCCCTGGCTTTCGTGCGCGGCGAAACCTTGTGGGTCAGCAATCAGCGCGCCAAGGCACCCAAACAGGTGGCGCTCGCACCGGGCGCAACCGTGCCTTTCTTAGGGATTCCCCATCGCATCTGTGCGGCCAAAACAAAGGGCCCCGCGCCGGTGTGGCGCGAAGGCGAGGAAATTTTCGTCAGTGGCCGCATCGAGCATGCCGGCCGCCGCCTGACGGATTTTTTCAAGAGTGAAGCCCGCAAAAGTTTTGAAGCCAGCGTGATGGTCTTCGGTGATCGGCTGGGCGTACGCCCCACCCGCATCACGGTACGCGACACCTCCAGCCGCTGGGGTTCCTGCTCTTCGGCGCGGTCGCTGTCCTTTTCCTGGCGGCTGATCTTCGCTCCGGATTATGTGCGCGACTATGTCGTGGCGCATGAAGCGGCGCATCTGAAAGAAATGAATCACGGTCCGCGTTTCTGGGCCCATGTTGATGCGCTCACGCCCCATGCCCGCCGCGCCCGCAAATGGTTGCGCGAAAACGGCCGCAATCTCCTTCGCTTCAATTAGCGAACCAAACACAGCAGAGGGGTCAGTTGCCAAAAAGGCTGGCCAGGATGCGATCTATCGCATCCGGCGCGCGGCCATCGCCACGGCATCGGCATTGGCCAGATTGGTGCCGGTGAGTGGTTGTACGGCCAAGCCCTGTTCGGCATCTTCCATAAAGGCGTGGAAAATATGCGCCGGCACGCCGCCGCCGGTGGCGGTCAGGCCGGGCGCCTTGTGCATCGGCGCGGCATTGTCATTGCCCACCCACACACCGCACACCAGATCGGCGGTAAAGCCGACAAACCAGGCGTCATGCGAATCCTGGGTGGTGCCGGTCTTGCCGGCGGTGGGCCGGTCGGCCAGCCGGGCCGTCTTGCCGGTGCCGGTGGTGACGGTTTCCACCATCAGCTTGGTCATCGCGGCGTTATTTTCCGGTGACATCACGGGCCGGGCTTCCGGCGTCTTGCGGCTGTAAAGAATTTTTCCGGCCTTGGTGCGGATGCTGACAATGGCAAACGGCGAAACGCCCTGGCCGCCATTGGCGAAGGCGGCATAGGCGCCGGTCAACTCCAGCGGCGTGACATCGGATGTACCCAGCGCCAGCGACGACACTTCGACCAGCGGTGAGCGAATGCCTAGCCGCCGCGCCGTGGCCGCCACAGCCTTGGCGCCGACTTCATCGGTGAGCTGGGCGGCAATGACATTGGACGATTCCGCGAAGGCGTGCGTGAGCGTGATGTCACCCTGAAACTCGCCCTCGAAGTCCTTCGGCTGCCAGCCGTGAATATCCACCGGCCCGTCATTCATGATGTCGTCCGGGGTATGGCCGTGCTCGAAGGCCGCCAGATAGACAAAGGGTTTGAAGGCGCTGCCCGGCTGGCGCTGGGCATCGGCAGCACGGTTGAAGGTGGAACTGGCATAGGAGCGCCCGCCGACCATGGCGCGAATGGCGCCGTCCGGCGTCATCGCCACCAGAGCTGCCTGCGACGCGCCGATGCGGCCGCCTTCGCTGTCCATCAGCCGGGCCACGGCATGCTCGGCCATGGCCTGGGCCTGAAGATCAAAGCTGGTTTCAACAATCACCGGCTGCCTGTCGCTGCCGAGATATTTGTCCAATTGCGACAAAACCCAGTCGGCGAAATAACCGGACCCCGGCGTGCCGGAATCCTTCACGATTCTGGGCCGGGTGGCTTCTGCGGCGGCACGGGCGGCTTCGTCGATGAATCCGGCATCCCGCATGGCGCGCAGCACAACGGCGCTGCGTGCCAGGGATGCGTCGGTGTCGGCGATGGGATTGTAGCGCGCCGGGGCTTTCACGCTTCCGGCCAGCATCGCGGCTTCCGTCAGGCCAAGCTGGTCGGCATGTTTGCCGAAGAATTTCTCCGACGCCGCTTCGATGCCAAAGACGCCGGCTCCGAAATACACGCGATTGAGATACAGCGTCAGGATCTGATTTTTGGTGTAACGCGACTCCAGATACATGGCTAGCATCGCTTCCTGGGCCTTGCGGTCGAAGGTGCGGCTGGGGCTAAGGAAAAGATTCTTCGCCAGCTGTTGGGTGAGAGTAGAGCCGCCTTGCACCACATGACCGGCCAGCGCATTGGCAATGCCCGCGCGCACCATGCCGACAGGATCAAGCCCGAAGTGATCGCGGAAGCGCCGGTCTTCGACGGCGATGAAAGCGTTGGCGACGTAATTGGGCAGTGTTTCGGTTTTGACGATATCGCCTTGCGTCAAGCCGCGCCGTGCCACCATCCGCCCCTGGCTGTCCACGATGGTGACGTCGCGGGTCGGCCCTTCGGCGAGAAGGTTTTTCACATCCGGCAATTCCGAGAGAAAATGGGAATAGGCGACGGCGCCGAAAATTCCGCCCCAGGCCAGCAGCATCGCCACAATGAACGGCCAGACCGCTTTGGATTTGCGCGGTGGCGGCGGCGCATCTTCGCTGTCATCGCGGCGGACGCGCTTGCCACGCGGCGGCGAAGATTTCTTGGCGGGGGCCCGTTTTGCCATGCCCAATTTATCGGGCCGCAGGCGTTAACGGCTCATAAAGATTTGTTTAACCACCCAGGCGGTAGCCGCCATCCTCGGTAATCAGGATTTTCGCCCGCCCCGGGTTTTCCTCGATTTTGCGGCGCAGCCGGTAAATATGGGTTTCCAGGGTGTGGGTGGTGACGGCGGGGCTATAGCCCCACACTTCGTGCAACAGGGTCTCGCGCGGCACGGCGCGCCCGGCGTCATGCAGGAATTTCAGGATATTCGTTTCCTTCTCGGTCAGCCGGATTTTGCGCTGGCCGTCGCCGGTCAAAAGCTTGGCGGCAGGGCGGAATTGATAAGGCCCAATCCTGACGGCCCGATCTTCCATCGCGCCATGGTGGCTTAAGTGCGCGGAAAGCCGCGCCAAAAGGGCGGAAAGGCGGAAGGGTTTGGCCAAGTGCTCGCCCAGCCCGGCATCGCCTTCGCCCAGAAACAGAATGGGCCCGCCATAGCCGTCCTGGCGCAATCCACGCCCCAGGCTTGCGCCATCGTCCAGATCGATAATGGCGAACAGGTAATCGCTGGCGGCGCGCGCCTCATCCGCCGATCCGGCTTCGATCACAGCATAGTCGCCTTCCTGCGCCAGCTGCTCGGCCAGGGAGTGGCGCGGCACAGTTTGAGCGTCCACCAGAAGAATGCGTTTGGCGCTGGGCATGGGCTCGAATTTTCTGTTCGGCGGGATCATAGACCGAATTCGCCTGGACCGGGAAATTTTTGCCGGGTCCAACTGACAGAAGCGTCATGAAAACCCAGCAACAGCGGGAAATTTTCTTGGGCCCGCTTCTTGCTGGATGTTTGCTGTGACACAGATCGATCCCGCGATTTTATCCTTTCCGCAGCTTCCGGCAGCGCAGGCCAAAGCCGCGCCCGCTGAGCACAAGGGTTTTTCCTTTCACGATCTTTTGTCGATCGTAAACCCGCTGCAGCACCTGCCGGTGATCGGCACCATCTATCGCGCCATCACTCACGATCCCATCGGCATTCCGGAGAAAATCGCCGGCGATGCGCTGTATGGCGGCTTGTGGGGTGCGGTTTCCGGCGTGGCCGATGCCGCGTTCAAGGCTGTCACAGGCAAGGATTTCGGCGAAACAGTGCTGGCGCTCTTCACCGGCCCGCACGACAAAAGCAATATCCAGGTCGCCAGCAATGAGGATATCAAGCCGGTGACGATCACGCCGGGCGTCGCCATGCCGGCTGATCCCAATGTGATGGCGCTTACCGCTTCCTTGGCGGCAAAGGGCTTTGACAGCACCGTGGCCCAGCGCGCCATCGTCGCCTATCAGAAGTCCATGACCCTTCCCAACATGGTGATGGCCGCCGCGCGGTAAGCTATAGTGCTGCGATGGATCTGCTGGTTTCCTATTCCCCCGAAGGTGCCGTGCTCGATTGGGGCAGCGGCCCGCGCCGTTGCGCCATCGGTCCGGCCGGCATTGGCCGCAAGGCCGCCGAAGGCGATGGCATCACGCCGCTGGGCGTTTTTTCTCTGCGAGAGATTTTCTATCGCGCCGACCGCATCGCCCAACCGCGTGTTGCGCTTCCCATCCGCGCCATCGAAAAGCACGATGGCTGGTGCGATGCACCGGATGATCCGCGTTACAATCAGTTGGTGCGTCTGCCGTATTCCGCCAGCGCCGAGACCATGTGGCGCGACGACAATCTCTATGATCTCGTGGCGGTGGTCGGTTTCAATGATGATCCGGCGGTGCCGGGCAAAGGCAGCGCCATTTTCCTGCATCTCGCCAAGCCGGATTATCTTCCCACCGCCGGCTGCGTCGCGCTGAAGCAGGAAGACCTGGTCGCTGCGCTGGAACAGCTGCAGCCCGGCGATAAAATCCGTATTGGCTAAAGCGCGATGCGCTCTCCGAAGATTGCGGTGCCCACGCGCACAGACGTCGCGCCAAAGCGGATCGCCATTTCGAAATCTCCGCTCATGCCCATGCTGAGTTCGGCAAGGTTATGGTCGCGCGCCAGCTTGGCCAGAAAGCCGAAATGCGGCGCAGGGTCTTGATCATGCGGTGGAATGCACATCAGGCCCGTCACCGGCAGATTCAAATTACGGGCGTGGGCGATCAATTCGCCCGCCTCGTTGGGCAGCACGCCGGCCTTTTGCGGTTCTTCGCCGGTATTCACTTGCACCAACAGGCGGGGGCATTTGCTGCTTCTGTCTCGCTCTGCCGCCAGGGCGTCGGCGAGCTTGGCGCGGTCCAAGGTTTCAATGCAGTCGAACAGCGCCGCCGCTTCTTTGACTTTGTTGGTCTGCAGCGGCCCGATCAGATGCAATTCCAAGTCGGAAAACTCAGCTTTTAACGCCGGAAATTTGCCAAGCGCTTCCTGTACCCGGTTCTCCCCGAACAGGCGTTGTCCCGCCGCCAGCGCCGCCCGCACACCGGCTTCGTCCACCGTTTTGCTCACCGCCACCAGTCTCGTCTGTGGCGCAGAATGCAAAGCAGCCTTTCGCGCGGCCTGGATGCGCGCCAGAATATCGGCCAGATTGTCGGAAATGCTCATGTCCACTGCCTTATCGCGCGTCAAACTAGCAAGAGCGGCGCGCGCCCTCAATGCAGGCGTCCTTGTTTTGATGACGGATGACACACGCTTGCCCGATGCGCGGGAAGCGGCACGGCGGCTGCCGCCCGCCAGCCTGGTGATTGTCCGCGCCAATGACCCAAAACAGCGCGCCGAGCGCGCGCGCGCCTTGGCCGCCATCGCGCGCCGTCGCGGTCTTCTTTTGCTGATCGCCGATGACGCTTCGTTGGCGCGCCGGCTTGGCGCCCACGGCGTCCATCTTCCTGAATCACAAGCCCGTCATGCAGCCCATCTACGGGCGCAGAACCCAAACTGGCTTATCACTGCTTCCGCCCATTCCTTGCGCGCGGCGCTTCTGGCCACATATGCCGATGCGATTTTTCTTTCGCCGGTCTTCGCCACGCAGAGTCATCGCAACGCCGCTGCGCTCACGCCTGCGCGCGCCCGTCTGATGGCGCGGCAAGTCAAGATGCCGATCTTCGCGCTAGGCGGCATCACAGCGCAGAACGCAATTCTGCTGTCCGGATTTTCCGGCCTGGCGGCGATTGGCGCTTTAGCCTAGGAGCACCGCCCGGAAAAGTGTGAAGCGGTTTTCCGTAGGCGGTGCGACCATTATTGAGTCTTTAAATTAAGGTGCAGAAAAACCGCGTCCAGATTGACGCGCGGCAGGGCGTTGTAAAACGCGCCGCTGGAGCGTTGATAAACCAACCGTTGCCAGCCGGCGCTGGCCGAAATGCTGTCGCTGAAAATATAGCCCAGCGAGCCCTGGTATGCGTTCACGCCCAGGCGCGATTTGCCTGCCACCGCATCGGCATCGCCGTTGCCATACTCCATACCCAGCATCCAGGCATTGTAATTCACGGCCCAGCTTGCCTGCATCACGCGTGTCGTCCCCGCCTGATAGGCGTTGGCGATCTGAAAGGCGTAGGCGTTGGTCTGACGATAGGCGCCGCCCGCCGACAGCGTGATTTCATCACTCAGCGGATAGTCCAGCTTCAGACCCGCGCCCAGATCGCTGACGCCTTCCTGGCCGGGCAGCTTGTGCTCGCCACGTCCCCAGGCGCCGCCGCCATAGGCCGAAATCGTAACCGGCCCGAACTGATCGGAATATTTGATGGCGCCTTCCCAGATCGCCACCTGCCGTCCCGGCACTTGCGGCCCGCGATGCAAAAAAGGAAGGCCGTAACGACTTTGGCCATCCGGCGTGAAAGACAGCGCCAGCTGCGCGCCGAACAGTTCGGGGCTGAGATAGACAAATTTGGCATAGTTGAGCGACGCGCCGACTTGGCTACGCAAGGCGAAAATATCGGTGAAGGCGTTGCCGGTAGAAGGATCGCGGAAGAATGTGGTCTGGGAATTATCCAAGCTCACCGCCGCATCCACTTTGGGGCCGGTCACCGCCATGGCGTAGGCGGCGCCATCGGTATTGCCGATCTGGATCTCGCCCAGGCCGACGCGCACATTGGCATAGGCTTTTTCGATTACTTTTCCGTCATACCGCCCGCGGGACAAAGGATCGCTGCCGGTGATGACGGCATTCAGCCCTATCGACCAGCCGCTGTCATAATCGCGCGCCAGCCGGGGCATGAATTTGAAAACGCCGCTGACGTTCCGGTTACCGTGCCCGGAAGCGCCGAACGCCGCCCCGCCGGCCTCGGCACCCAAAGTCAGGCTCAAATCGCCGGGGAAAAAGCGCAAAGGCTCGATGGTGCCGTCCCACGGTTCGGCCATGGCGCTCTGGCCGAACGCCGCTGCCGCCAACAATCCCACAATCCAGCTTGTTCTGCGCACGCGTCCTGCTCCGGCTGCCTCACTTAAGCCCTTCTAACATAAGCCTTACCCGCCCGGCTCGGCCTTTTTCCGCCGTTGCGTCCCAAGGGGCGGCCCATTATAAGCCAACTCAGGCTTAATCGGGGGTGCGCGGCCAGCCCCAAGGGCGCCGCCAGCGAAGGATAGAGTAACCCGATGCGAATTCTGCCTGTTCTGCTTTGCGTGGCGATGCTGCCACTGGCTGCCTGCAGTTCGACCCCCGCCACCACCACCGACATGGATACCGGCGCCACCATCGTGGCCGGCGGCAATGGCCGTCTGACGCTGGGCGTCAATTCCTATCTTTGGCACGCGACCCTCGACACTTTGGCCTTCATGCCCTTGGCCAGCGCCGATCCATTCGGCGGCGTCGTGATCACCGACTGGTATGTCGCGCCCAACGCGCCCGGCGAACGGTTGAAAGTGACGATCTACATCATGGACCGCACCTTGCGGGCTGACGGCCTGAAGGTCGTGGTGTTCCGTCAGACCCAGGCGAACGGGGTGTGGGGCGATGCCCAGCCCAGCGCCGATACCGCGCACAAGCTGGAAGACGCCATTCTTACCCGCGCCCGCGAATTGCGTCTGGCGTCGCTTAACCAGGCTTCGTAGATCTATCCAGGCCTGCCGATCGGCCAGGCGCCGCATCGAGGACACGCATCATGGCGCGCTACAACGCCAAGGAATCGGAAAAGCGCTGGCAGAAGGTGTGGGATGACCGCGCCCTGTTCGTCACACCCACGGATTCCGACAAACCCAAATCCTATGTGCTGGAGATGTTTCCCTATCCGTCGGGGCGCATCCATATGGGCCATACGCGCAACTACACCATGGGCGATGTCATCGCCCGCTTCCGCCGCGCCCAGGGTTACAACGTGCTGCATCCCATGGGTTGGGATGCGTTCGGCCTGCCGGCGGAAAATGCTGCCCGTGAAAAGGGCGTAAGCCCGCGTGATTGGACGTACGAAAACATCGCCGCGATGCGCACCCAGCTGAAGATGATGGGCCTGTCGCTGGACTGGTCGCGTGAATTCGCAACCTGCGATCCGGCCTATTATCACCAGCAGCAGAAGCTGTTCCTGGAATTCTATAAGCACGGGCTGGTCTATCGCAAAGAAGCCGACGTCAATTGGGACCCGGTGGACATGACCGTGCTCGCCAATGAGCAAGTGATTGATGGGCGCGGCTGGCGCTCGGGCGCCACGGTCGAACGGCGCAAGCTGTCGCAATGGTTCTTCAAGATCACCGCCTTCTCGGAAGAATTGCTTTCGGCGCTCGACACGCTGGATCGTTGGCCGGAAAAAGTCCGGCTGATGCAGAAGAACTGGATCGGCAAGAGCGAAGGGCTGCGCTTCCAGTTCGCGTTGTCCAACACCGAAAAGCTCGATGTCTTCACCACGCGCCCCGACACGCTGTTCGGCGCGTCCTTCGTCGCGCTGTCGCCGGAACATCCGCTCACCCAGGAATTGGCGCTCAAGGATTCCAAGCTGGCGGATTTCATCGCCGAGTGCCGCAAGACCGGCACCGCCGAAGCCGAAATCGAGAAAGCGGAAAAGCTGGGCTATGACACCGGCCTCATCGCCGCCCATCCTTTCGATCCGAATTGGAAGCTGAAGGTGATGGTCGCCAATTTTGTGCTGATGGGTTACGGCACCGGCGCGATTTTCGGCTGCCCTGCGCATGACCAGCGTGATCTCGATTTCGCCCGTAAATACGGACTTTCCGTGACGCCGGTGGTGGTGCCGTCGGACGCCGATCCGAAAAGCTTCGCGGTGGGCAAAGAGGCCTATACCGGCCCCGGCAAGCTCGCCAATTCGAAATTCCTTGACGGCATGACGGTGGAACAGGCCAAAGCCGAAGTGGCGGCACGTCTGGAAAAAGCCGGCATCGGCGAACGCACCACCAACTACCGTTTGCGCGACTGGCTGGTGTCGCGCCAGCGGCCATGGGGTTGCCCGATTCCGATGGTGCATTGCGCCACCTGTGGTGTGGTGCCGGTGCCGGAAGGCGCGCTGCCAGTGCTGCTGCCCGAGACAATCAATTTCGCGGTCAAAGGCAATCCGCTGGATGCCGATCTGGATTGGAAGACGTCGGTCTGCCCATCCTGCGGTGAAGGCGCAGTGCGCGATACCGACACGCTCGATACCTTTGCGGATAGTAGCTGGTACTTCATCCGCTTCACCGACCCCGCATCCCCCACGCCGGTCAATCAGAAGGCGGCAGATTACTGGCTGCCGGTGGATCAGTATATCGGCGGCATCGAGCATGCGATCCTGCATCTGCTCTATGCCCGCTTCTTCACCCGCGCCCTGCACAGCATGGGCCTGGCCCCGACGGCGGAACCGTTTGCCGGCCTCTTCACCCAGGGCATGGTCTGCCATGAAACCTATAAGGACGCGTCCGGCGTCTGGGTCACACCCGAGCAGATCGAGAAAAAAGACGGCAAGGCATTTTTGAAGTCGTCTGGCGAGCCGGTGGAAATCGGTGCGTCCGAGAAAATGTCCAAGTCCAAAAAGAATGTGATCGCGCCGGAAGAGATCATTGATGTCTACGGCGCCGATACCATCCGTTGGTTCATGCTGTCCGACACGCCGCCGGAACGCGACATCGAATGGACCGATGCGGGCGCGGAAGGCTGCTGGCGGTTTGTTCAGCGCATCTGGCGCATGGCCGGGGAAGCAGAAGGCCTCGCGCCTGCCGGTACCGTCCCCAATCCAGCCGACGAAGCGTCGCGCAATTTGCGCCAGGCCACGCACAAGGCCATTGCCGCGGTGACCGACGATCTGGCGCAACTGCGCTTTAATCGCGCCGTCGCGCAGATTTATATGCTCGCCAATGCCATCGCAGATGCCGCCGGCGCTGATGCCGCGACCCGCCGTGAAGCGGTGGAAGCCTTGGTTCTGCTGTCTGCTCCGATGATGCCGCATCTGTCGGAAGAATGCTGGCAGGCGCTGGGTCACACGACGCTGGCCGCCGCAACGCCCTGGCCCAAGCATGATCCCTCATTGCTCAAGAGCGATACCGTTACCCTGGCTGTTCAGGTGAATGGCAAGCGCCGGGGCGAAGTGACGGTGCCGGTCGGCGCCGATAACAAGGCGGTGGAAGCCGCGGCTTTGGCCGAAGAAGGCGTGATCCGCGCCCTGGCCGGGGCCGCGCCCAAAAAAGTCATTGTGGTGCCCAACCGTATCGTCAATATCGTCGCATGAAGGCTTTCTCGTCCCCTCCGGCTTTCGCTGGCGGTCGGGCGCGCGGTCATAGCCCGCGCCCTCGGCCAGCTACAGCCACCTCCCCTATCAGCGCGCTACGCGCGCACAGGGGAGGCGGGGCTGCGCTTGGCCTAGGTCTCGCGCTCTGTTTCGTGCTGGGTGGTTGCAGCTTCCGGCCGTTGTATGGCGACACGCGCCTGCAGCCGCAGCTTAAATTCATCTATGTCGAGCCGGTGGCGGAGCGTGACGGTTATGAGCTGCGCAACACGCTGATCAATCTTCTGGGCTCTGACGGCCAAGTACGCGGCAAGGCCTATCGCCTTAAAATGACCCTGAATGAAACCAATCGTGGTGTGGTGTTCCGGAACAACGCCAGCATCACCCGCTATAACGACACGCTGACGGTGGATTACGTGCTCAGTGATCCCAAAGGCCAGGAAATCACAAAGGGCACCCAGTCCAGCTTGGCTTCCTTCAACGTCGCGCCATCGCCTTACGCCACCCTGGCGGCGCAGCAGGACAGCGACAAGCGGGCCGCCCAGGATATTGCCGAACGCGTCCGCACAGATCTTGCCGCGTTTTTCCGCCGCAGAGGCGGGCGATGATCCGGTTATTTTCATGATAGTGGGCCCGCGCGATGCGGACCGTTTCGCGGCCGCGCCCCCCAAGAATCTCCGCGCTGCTTTGGTGTTCGGTCCCGATGCCGGCCTGGTGCAGGAGCGTGCCGAAAAGCTGATGAAATCGGTGGTGCCCGATCTCACCGATGCCTTCAATGTTGCCGATCTCAGTGAAGCCGTGCTGGACGCCGATCCCGCCCGTCTCTCCGACGAAGTTGCCGCCATTTCCATGATGGGCGGCCGGCGGGTGGTGCGGGTGCGTGGTGCCGGCAACGGCCTGGCCGGTCTGTTCGAAACCTTTCTGGAAGGCCCTCCCGGCGACGCGCTGGTGGTGGTGGAAGCGGGCGACCTGAACAAAAGCGCGGCCTTGCGCAAATTGTTCGAGGAAGACGACAAGGCCGCAGCCATCGCTTGTTACGCCGATACCGCCCGCAGCCTTGAAGATCTGGTTCGCGATGCCTTGCGCGCCGAAGGCTTTACCATTGCGCCGGATGCATTGGCCGATGCCGTGTCGCGGTTGGGCTCTGATCGTGGCGTGTCGCGGCGCGAGCTGGAAAAACTGGCGCTTTACTGCAAGGGCCAGAAAAGCATCAGTCTCGATGATGTCCGCGCCGTGATGGGCGATGAGGCTGAGGCCCGCACCGAAGAAGCGTCTGACGCGGCAGGCATCGGCGATTTCGCCCGCCTCGATCTGGCGTTGGAAAGACTATGGATTGCAGAAACCTCCGCCATCGCCGTACTTCGCGGCGCCATGGGCCATTTTCAGCGTTTGGCGCAAGTGAGAGAAACCGTGGACCGGGGCGAAAATATCGATAGCGCGCTGAAGCGCCTGCGCCCGCCTTTGCATTTTCTGCGGGCCGATAGTTTCAAGGCCCAGCTTCGCAACTGGAATGGTGAGAAGCTGAGCGATGCCCTGGATATGCTGCTGGAAGCCGAGACCTTGACCAAGACCACGGCCGTGCCCAATGAAGCGGTCTGCGGCCGCACCCTGATGAACATCGCCGCCATGGCGAAAGGCCGAGCCTGATGTTGAAAGTAAGAGTCATCCCCTGCCTCGACATCAAGGATGGCCGCGTCGTCAAAGGCGTGAACTTTGTCGGCTTGCGCGATGCCGGCGATCCGGTGGAACAGGCGATCCTGTATGACGCAGCCGGCGCGGATGAGCTTTGCTTTCTCGACATCACCGCCTCGCACGAAGCGCGGGGTACCCTGCTGGATGTTGTGGCCCGCACGGCTGCGGTCTGCTTCATGCCGCTGACGGTGGGCGGCGGGGTGCGCACCCTCGACGATATTCGCGGCCTTCTGCTGGCAGGCGCCGACAAGGTCTCCATCAACACCACCGCCGTGAAGCGCCCGGAATTCATCCGCGAAGCGGCGGAAAAATTCGGCAGCCAATGCATTGTCGCGGCGATTGACGCCAAGAAGGCCGAAAGCGGCAAGTTTGAAATCTTCACCCATGGCGGCCGCCAGGCCACCGGTATCGATGCGGTGGAGTATGCCAAAAAGGTCGTGTCGCTGGGTGCGGGCGAAATTCTGCTGACCTCCATGGATCGTGACGGCACCAAAAAGGGCTACGACCTGCCGCTTACCCGCGCTATCGCCGATGCGGTTTCGGTTCCGGTGATTGCTTCGGGCGGCGTCGGTACTCTGGATGATCTGGTCAAAGGCGTCACCGAAGGCCATGCCAGCGCTGTGCTGGCGGCTTCGATCTTTCACTTCGGCGAAGCCAGCGTCGCTGACGCCAAGCGTGCGCTGCGGGCAGCCGGGTTGCCGACGCGTTCTTGACGGTCGCACGGCCGACGGAAAACCGCGGGCGTCATTGTGTTTCTGTGTCGCCGCCGCACTTTTCCTGGCCGATGCTCCCTGTTAGGTTGATTCATGGACGATCCGCGCCCGGCTTCCATTCATTCGCTGTCTCGCCGGGTGTTCCCGCCCGCCCAGCCGGTAAAGGCGCGTGGCGTGCGCATCCATCCCAAAATGTCCCCGGATGACGCCTTCCGCGCCATCCTGTCGGATTGTCTGGCGCAGATGACCGCCAATGCCGGGGTGATCCGCGCCGGCCGCTCCACCGAAGGGTTGCATCAGCTGCGGGTGGGGCTGCGCCGCCTGGAAGTGGCGCTGCAATGTTTCGCGCAGGCCTTCAAACAGTCCTGGCTGGAAGAACTGCGTGGCCGCGCCAAGGTGCTTTCCGCCCGGTTGGGTCCGGCGCGCGACCTGGACGTATTTCTGGAAGAATTGCTGGCCGCCCCGGCCAAGGCTATCTCCAGCGACGGCAATGCGGAAATGTTCGCACCTCTGCGCGATCATGCGCAAACCGCACGCGACGCCGCCTGGAAAAATGTTCAAGCCTGCATCACCAGTCAGGATTTCGCGGTCTTTCTCGACGATGTCGCGGGCCTGGCCCAATCGCGCCTGCCGCTGGCGCATGACAGTCGCCTGAAGTCCATGGCGCGGCGGATTCTGGAACGTCATGGCCGCCGGGCGAAAAAACGCGGCCGCGCCGCCCGCAGCCATGAAGAAGGCGACCTGCATCGCTTGCGCATCTCGCTGAAAAAGCTGCGCTATACCGCAGAGTTTTTTGCCCCGCTCTTCAAAGAGAAAAAGGTCAAACGCTATATCGCCAGGATCAAAAGGCTTCAGGAAGCCCTGGGCCGCCTGAATGATATCGCCCATGCCCGTTCGGTGGTGGCAGAATTGGCGCCGCTGTCGCAGAAGAATTCCGCTGCGCTGCGCTTCGCCGCCGGCACGGTACAGGGCTGGTATGGCGCCCGCCGTCCTCGTCTGGTGAAGAAGATGATGAAGCGCTGGGGCCGGTTGAAAAGCGTTAAGCCCTTCTGGGCCAGTTAAGTGGGCTGGGCTTAAGCCGCGCTGAATTCCATATTCAGGGCGTGAATGCCGGGCTTGCCATCCGCGCCCAATTCCAGCACCAGGATTTTCCCCGTATCCAGATCAGGCGGCATCGGTGTCGCCATGTTCCATCCCGTGGCCAGGGTATAGGCAGCGCGCAGCACGCCCATATGCGTAACCGCGACGGCATCGCTGTCTTCCCGCGCCACATCAATCAGAAACGCGCCCAACCGCGCCATCAACTCGGACGTGGATTCGCCGCCCGGCGGGCGAAACTGCTCTTTGCGCCCGGCGCACAGAAAAGCGTCTTTGCCGTGCCTGTCGGTGATCGCCTGAAGCCTCATGCCCTCCCAGCGGCCCCAATGCTGCTCCATCAGCCGGGCGTCCAGCACGGGATTTTCAAGCCTCATCGCCTTGGCGGTTTGTTGGGCGCGCAGCAGCGGGCTTGAGAAAATACGCGCCGCCGCAAAGGGTGCGCGCAGGCCCTGCATCTTGCGCAAGCCTTCTTCGCTGAGTGGAATATCGGTATGGCCCTGGATCAGATGCTGCGCATTCCAGTCGGTCGGACCATGACGCAGCAACGCGATACGCATGTCAGATATCGAGTTCCACGATCAGCGGCACATGGTCGGAAGCCTTTTGCCAGCCCCGCATTTTCTTCAGGATGGTCTGGGATTTGAGCGCGCCCTTCAGACCCGGGCTGATCCAGGCGTGATCCAGCCTGCGGCCACGGTCCGAGGCTTCCCAATCCAAAGCGCGATAACTCCACCAGGAATAGATTTTCTCATCTTCGGGAATGAAATGCCGCGTGGAATCCGTCCAATCCAGCGCCGACTGCACTTCGCCCAATAACTGTGTCTCGACCGGGGTATGGCTCACCACGTCCAGCAATTGCTTGTGGCTCCAGACATCGTTTTCCAGGGGCGCCACATTCAGATCGCCCATCAGCATCATCGGATCGCTTTTGCGCGTTCGCCGGGCGGAAAAGAATTTCTCCATCCCCTTCAAGAAGTGCAGCTTGTGATCGAACTTCTCATTGCGCTTGGGATCGGGAATGTCGCCGCCTGCGGGCACATAGAAATTGTGCAGCTCCAGCCCGTTCTCGAACTTGACCTGCATGTGGCGGGCATGGCCTTCGCGGCAGAAATCTTCCACCCGGGTTTCCTGGAAAGGCAGCCGTGAAAGGATCGCCACCCCATGATAGGCCTTCTGGCCGTGAATGGCCTGATGGACATAGCCCAGCTTTCGCAGCGGCTCCGCCGGAAAAAGCTCGTTGATCACTTTGGTCTCTTGCAGCGCCAGAACGTCCGGCTGCTGGTCGCGCAAAAAGCGGGTCACCAGCCCGATGCGATGCCGCACCGAATTGATGTTCCAGGTCGCGACCTTCACTTTTGCATTCCTTCCATGCTGCGCGGGTCCAACGGCCAGCGCGCCCGCGGTCCAATGCTGACCGGATCAGAAGCGCCGCCGGCCAGCTTTTCCAGTCCGGCCCAGGCAATCATCACCGCATTGTCCGTGCAAAGCCTGGGCGGGGGAATGCGGATTTGAAAATCATGGCGCAGCGCCAATTGGGTGAGAGCCGAACCGATGGCGATATTGGCGGCGACACCGCCGGCCACCACCAGGGTGGGATTTTCGACATCAGGAAAGTCGCGCTGAAATAGCGCCAATGCGTTGGCCGTGCGGTCGCGCAGAATATCGATGACCGCCGCCTGGAATGATGCGCAAGCATCATTCACATCCACGCCGCCTGTGAGCACCAATTGGCGCATGGCGGTTTTCAATCCGGAAAAAGAAAAGTCTGCGCTGTTTTTCAGTGCGGAAGAATTGCGCCCCAGGAGTGGGCGGGGCAGGGCATAGCGCTTGGGATTGCCGTGTTCTGCCGCTTTTTCGACATTGGGGCCGCCCGGATAAGCCAGCCCCAAAAGCTTGGCGACCTTGTCATAGGCTTCACCGGCCGCATCATCCTGGGTGGTGCCGTAAAGGCGGAATGCATCGGGCCCTTCCACCGCCAGCAACTGGCAATGACCGCCGGACACCAGAAGCAGCAAAAAGGGGAACGCCACACCATCGGTCAGCCGTGCCGTCAGCGCATGCCCAACCAGATGATTGACTGCGATCAGCGGTTTTCCGACGGCCAATGCCAGCGCCTTGGCGGTGGTAAGCCCCACCATCACCCCGCCAATCAGGCCGGGGCCGGCGGTAACAGCAATGGCGTCCATCTTTTCCAACGGGATTTTGGCGTCAGCCAGCGCCTTTTCGATCATTCCATCCAGAATTTCCAAATGGGCGCGGGAGGCGATTTCCGGCACCACCCCGCCATATGGCGCATGCGCTTCGGTCTGGCTGAACAGGGCGTTGGACAGAATCTCGCCGGGGCCGGGCAGCCCGCCGCGCACCACTGCCGCTGCGGTTTCATCACAGCTGGTCTCAATCCCCAGGACGGTGAATGTGTGCAAAAGGCCGTTCTTCCGCTAAGACGCTGTCGGTCTAACGCAGATAAAGCGAGATCGCAAAAGATGCGCGTACTGGTCACTCGTCCGTTGGAAGATGGAGCGGAAACCGCCCGGGAACTGGCGGCGCGTGGCCATGAGGCGTTGTTGGCGCCATTGCTTGCGACACGATTTTTTGACGGGCCCGAGGTTGTGCTGGACGGCGTGCAAGCGATTTTGGCCACCAGCGCCAATGGGGTTCGGGCCTTGGCCCGCCGCACGCGCCAGCGCGGCCTGCCCATTTTTGCCGTGGGCCCCCAGACTACGGCCGAGGCCATGGCCCATGGATTTTCCGATGTGAAAAACGCTGATGGCGATGCCGCAACTCTGGCGCGCGCCGCACGCGATTGGGCAAAGCCGGAAAATGGCGCGTTGCTGCATGTGGCGGGGGAGGGCAATGACGGGAAACTGGCGGCAAGCCTTTCCGATTTTTCCGTGCGCCGGGAAATTCTTTATGCCGTGACAGCGGTGGAGAAAATGCCGGCTCAGGCCCTGGCGGCGCTTCGCAATGCAGAGGTTGATGCGGCGCTGTTTTTCTCGCCCCGCAGCGCTGCGGTTTTCCGTGACTTGATGCGAGAGGAAGACCTGAAGCTGGATGGCATTGCGGCCGCCGCCATCAGTGCGGCCACGGCGCAAGCGTTGGTGCCGCTGCGCTTTGCCGCTGTTCATGTCGCACCCCGGCCCAACCTCGAATCTCTTCTTAACACACTGAATTAATTAGTATTTTCTATAACGCTGGCTCCGTTCGGGCTGGCAGCGGCAAATCCGCCGCTTGCCTGAATGCCATGCCGCCGTCACACTTCGCGTATGCAGCATGAGGCGCTTGTCCATCCGGAAGATTTTGGTGGTCCCGATATCGTTGCCGGGCCGATCGGTCAGTCACGGCCCGGGCAGGACGCGCCCTATAAGGCTTATCAACTCGGTGCAGCCTATGACGAAATGTTCGCGCCCGATGGCACGGTGCGCGGGCCTTATGCATCCCTGAACAGCCGAATCTCGACATTGCCGTTGGACGAACTGAATCGCCGCCAGCAGGCCTGCGAGCAAAGCTTTCTGCACCAGGGCATTACCTTCACCGTCTATAACGACAACCGCGCTACCGAGCGGATCATTCCCACCGATCTTCTGCCGCGCATCGTTACTGCGGCGGAATGGGAGCGGATTGAACGCGGCCTGACCCAGCGCATCATGGCGCTCAATCTCTTCCTGCGTGAAATTTATAGTGATGGCCGGGTGCTGAAAGACGGCGTGGTGCCGCGCGCCATGATCGCCATTGCCCGTGCCTGGGGCGTGCCGGCGCGCTATGTCTCGGGCTACATGTATCATCGCGGTTCCAAGGACCGTTCCCAGGCCGATGCCACCCATGCCTGGGTTGAGGCCTATCTGCCGTCCCTGGGCTGGGTTGGCTTTGATCCCACCAACAATATCCCGGCCGGGGAGCGGCATGTGCGCGCCGCTGTCGGCCGTGACTATGCCGATGCGCCGCCGACGCGCGGTACCTTCAAGGGGACCTCCGACAGCGAGCTTTCCATCGCAGTGGGAATCGAGCCCACCCAGGCGCCGGTGCGGCATGAAGACTTCCTGAAAGTGGCGCGTCCCATGGCATCGCCGGCGACAGTGTCCATGCCCGAACGCATTTATGCGTACCAGCAGCAACAGCAGCAGCAACAGTGACCCAGCGCCGCAAACGCGCAATCACCGGCAAGCTGGTGGTGGATGGCGTGACGCTGCTGTGGGAAGTTCGCAGCGAACCGAAGCGCAATGATGACGGCAATGTCGGCCTGTGCCTGACGATTGAGGCAGAGGGCGTGATCACGGCCCGAAATCCGCTGGCGCCCAAAAACAAGGCGCACCGCGAATTGATCCTGGAATATGCCTTTGAAAAACGGCAGCGAAAGCCGTCGCGCTTTCCCGACCGGCCCAAGATTGATCCCGTAAAGCTCGCCGCCGATATCCGTCTGGCGATCGAGGCAGGTTGGGAGCCACTATCACGCGGCCGCCCATTTGTCTTCGCTCTTTACGATGAGGAAGAGATCTAGCCTATTTTACGAGTTTGGCGAGACGTTCGGGTTTATCTCACCAAGTATGATTCCGCCGGCAATGTGGCGTGGCAGAATTTGGTAGGCAGCGCCGGCACGGCCGCCGGCTTCAGCATGGCGCTCGACCCTGCGGGCGGCGTTGCGATCGCCGGCACGTCCACCGCCAATATGACGACGACGTCGATCGGCACCGGCAACAACGATTCCTTTGTCGCGCTCTATGACAGTCAGGGCACGCAAAGCTGTGTAAAACAGATTCCCACCCTGGCTGCGAACCAGGCCAACGCTGTCAGCGTCGACGCAAGCGGCAATATCACAATCGGCGGCAGTGTTTCCGGCGGTGTGGTAGGCGCGGGCCAGGTTCGTCAAGGCGGCACCAGCGACGCGTATCTTGTTACCCTGAACCACAAGGGCAAGATTCTCGCCGAAAATCAGTTCGGCACCACCGGCGCGGACCAGGTCAGCGCCACAGCCTTCGGCAGCGACGGCAGCCTGTATGTCGCCAGCACGCAGAATGGCGAAGCGGTCATTGCCAAATATGCCGGCGGCGACATCACCGCGGCGCCGCTTTGGACCCAGAATCTGGGCGCGTTGCAGGCCGGCGGCGGCATTGGCGGCCTGACCGTGTCCGGCAACCAGCTTTATGTTTCCGGCACCATCAGCACGGCAGGGGTGGAGCGCACGCCCGCGGCGGCCAGCAAGGCGAAGAACACCACCGCCACGACCGCAAAAGCATGATGGAATTTCAGGAACCCCCGTCTTATTCCGCAAAACTACCCGACGGAGCGGAAAATGCATGCTTTTCCGGTGCATACCCGGCATGCCCCCGGGTACCTGTCATGGACAGAAAGGCCCTGCATTTCTATGTTCGGGCTGCATTTTATCAGGACTATCCATGTCTCGTTCGCGCCCTGCTTTGCTTTGCATTCTTGACGGCTGGGGCTGGCGTACCGACCCGCAAGACAATGCTATCGCTGCCGCCCATACCCCCACCTACACAAGGCTGCTGAAGGAGTGCCCGCACGCGCTTCTGCAGACCTCGGGCCGCGCCGTCGGCTTGCCCACCGGCCAGATGGGCAACTCCGAAGTGGGTCACATGAATATCGGCGCCGGCCGGGTGGTGGCCCAGGATCTGCCCCGTATCGATTCCGCGATTGAAGACGGCTCGCTGGCGGCGTGTCCCGCTCTGCAAGCGCTGATCGCCAAAGCCAAAGAGGAAGAAGACGCCGTCCATCTGATGGGCCTCCTGTCGCCCGGCGGCGTGCATTCGCATCAGGATCATATGGCGGCGCTGACCAAAATTCTTTCCACAGCGGGCGTGCCGGTATTCATTCACGCCTTTCTGGATGGCCGCGACACGCCGCCCAAAAGCGCACGCGGCTTTCTGGAAAAATTCACGGCGGATATCCAAGGTCTGCCCGGCGTACGTCTGGCCACCGTATCAGGCCGCTATTACGCCATGGACCGCGACCAGCGCTGGGACCGGGTTGAGAAGACATACGCCGCGATGGTGGATGCTGATGCCAGGCGCTTTGATGACGCCTTCGCGGCCCTGGATGCGTCTTATGCCGAAACCGTCACCGACGAATTCCTGGTGCCGGCGGTGCTGGGCGATTATGCCGGCATCGCGGACCACGACGTTCTGTTGTTCGCCAATTTCCGCGCCGACCGGGCGCGCGAGATTTCGCTGGCATTGCTCGACCGGAATTTCTCCGGGTTTAAGCGCAGCCGGGTGATTCAATTCGCCGCCGCTTCCGGCATGACGGAATATTCCGACGAACTGAAGAAGCTTATGACCTCGCTGTTCGAGCCGCAGGATGTGCGCGAAAGCCTGGGCGAGATCATGGCCGCGCATCATCTGAAACAACTGCGTATCGCCGAGACCGAAAAATACGCCCATGTCACTTTCTTCCTGAATGCCGGGCGCGAAGAGCCATTCCCCGGCGAAGACCGCATCCTGGTGCCCAGCCCCAAAGTCGCCACCTACGATCATCAGCCGGAGATGAGCGCCTATCAGGTGACGGAAAAGCTGGAAGAGGCGATCACTTCCGGCAAATACGATCTGATCGTCTGCAATTACGCCAATCCCGATATGGTCGGTCACACCGGCATCATGTCGGCAGCGGTCAAGGCAGTGGACACGATTGATGAATGTCTGGGCCGGCTGGTTACCGCCCTCGACAAGGTTGGCGGCTTTATGTTGCTCACCGCCGATCACGGCAATATCGAATTGATGAAGGATCCTGTTACCGGCGAGCCCTTCACCGCCCACACCACCTTCGATGTGCCGATTGTGATCTATGGCGCCGCAAAAGGGGCCAAGCTGGAAAATGGCCGCCTCGCCGACATCGCACCCACCATGCTGGACCTGATGGGCATGGAACAGCCTGCCGCCATGACCGGCCATTCGCTGCTGGCGGGCGTTGCCGCAAAAAAGGAAAACGCCTGAGAGACGCGGCAAAATATATCTGCCTCTTCGCGGCATCTCTTTTTGCCGCGCCTGCTTTGGCTGCCACGGTATCGGTTCCCGCCACGCCAAGCCCGCGCCCGGCGCTCAAATCCGATGCGCCACCGGCCGCGCCCGAGCCCACCGATCTCAGCCATGCCCTGCCGGAAAACAGTCTCAAGAGTCTGCCTTCCAGCAAGGATCAGTTGGGCGCTCTGAACGCCGAACTGGCGAAAAGCCGTCCAGCGGTGGCCACTGCCAAGGCGAAGAGCGACGCCTTGGCGTCTGAAGCCGAACGCCTGCGCAAAAATCTGATCGACACCGCCGCCAAGATTCAAACACTGGAAACGCAAAAGGCATCGCTGCAAACCGATATCGCGAAACTGCAAGCGCAGGACGATGCGCTGGCGGCGGGCTTTGCCAATGATCGCGTGGCGGTGACCAAGCTGCTCGCCCTTCTGGAACGGCTGCAACATGACATGCCGCCGGCGCTGGCCGTGCGCCCTGACGATGCCTTGGCGGCGGCGCGCGGCTCCATGCTGGTGGGCGCGTCACTGCCGCCGGTTTATGCCCAGGCGGCCTCCTTGGCGCGGCGGATTGAAAATCTCCGGTCCACCCGCGCCGCTCTGGTGGCGCGCCAGTTGGAAGCGTCCCAGAACACTGCTGCGCTGGGACAAGCACAGGGCGAACTGGCTGCGCTCTCGGCCCAGAAAGACCGCGAGGCGGAAGGTGCCGCTAACCTTTACAGCGGCATGGCGGCGCGGCTGGAACAGGTGGCACAGCAAGCGGCGGATTACGCCACCCTGGTGGCCCGCGTCGATGCGCTTCGCCGCCAGGCTCCCGGTGGCGCCGAAGCCAGCATCGTCACCGTCACCGCACAAAGTTCGGGTTCCGGCGGTCTGGCGAAAGGTTCATTGTTCGAACCGGTGGCCGGAACTTTGTTGCCGCCCGGGTCCGAGGACGAGAAAAACCCCGGCCGGACCTATCAAACCCTGGGCGGGGCTCAGGTGATTGCGCCTGCCGATGGCAAGGTTCTGTATGCCGGTCCTTACCATAAGCAGGGTCAGGTCTTGATCCTGGAGATAACCACTGGCTACGATATTGTTCTGGCCGGACTTGGGAGCGTTACGGTCCGGCTTGGTGATGAATTGCTCGCGGGAGAACCCGTCGGGATCATGCCGGCGGACAACACTGATACTCGGCTCTATTTCGAGCTGCGCCAGAACGGCAAGGGTCTTGATCCGGAACCTTGGTTAACGCGTGACATGCGGAAAGCGAAGAAGACATGAGAAAGTTTGCACTGATCGGCAGCGGGATGGTGGCGGGTTTCGGCATCGCGCTCGGCGTGGTGTCGGCGGCGCATGGCGCGAATGACAGCAACACGTATCGCAAGCTCAGTCTCTTCTCCGACGCATTCGAACGCGTGCGCGCCAATTATGTGCGCCCGGTGCAGGACGGCGATCTGATCGACAACGCCATTCAGGGCATGGTCTCCAGCCTCGACCCGCATTCCAGCTATATGGACACCAAGGCCTATGGCGACATGCAGGTCACCACGCGCGGCCAGTTCGGCGGCGTCGGCATCGAAGTCACCCAGGAAGACGGGTTGATCAAAGTGATCTCCCCGATTGACGGCACGCCCGCCGCCCGCGCCGGCATCAAGTCGGGCGACCGCATCGCCGGCATTGACGGCAGTTCGATCCAAGGCCTGCCGCTGAATGATGCCATCGACAAGATGCGCGGCCCCGTCGGCAAGAAGATCACGCTCACCATTCTGCGCGAAGGCGAGAAGAAGCCTTTCGACGTGACGCTGGAACGCGCCAATGTTCAGGTGGACGCCACCACATGGCGCCGCGAAGGCGATATCGGCTATATCCGCATGCCGGGCTTCAATGAGCAGACTGCCGCAGGCCTGGAAAAGGGCGTGCGCGAATTGCAGAAGACCATCGGCCCCGGCCTCAAGGGATACGTGCTCGATCTGCGCAACAATCCCGGCGGCTTGCTGGATCAGGCGATCCAGGTTTCAGACGACTTCCTCACCAGCGGCCAGATCGTCTCCACCCGCGGCCGCCATCCGGAAGACACGCAGCGCTATGACGCCAAGAAGGGCGACGTCACCAACGGCAAGCCGGTTGTCATTCTGATCAATGCCGGTACCGCCTCGGCTTCGGAAATCGTTTCCGGCGCGCTGCAGGATCACAAGCGCGCCACGGTTGTCGGCGTGACCAGCTTCGGCAAAGGCTCGGTGCAGACCATCATTCCGCTGGGTGATGGCGGTGGTGCGCTGCGCCTGACCACGGCGCGTTACTTCACGCCGTCCGGCCACACCATTCAGGCCCAGGGCATCCTGCCCGACATTCTGGTGTCGCAGGGCGATGAAGCCAACATTCCCAAGATCGCGCGGCCTTCGGAAGCCGACCTGCCGGGCCATCTGGTGGGCGAGCCGCTCACACGCAAGCCGGGGCCCGTGATCAGCCCCGCCCCGGGCAAGAAGTATGACGACTTCCAGCTCTCCTATGCGCTGGACCTGCTCAACGGCAAAATGACGGTCGCCTCGGCCACCACCAAGCCCGAAGCGCCCGCTGCCACCAAGCAGTAAGTCTCGATCCTATCGGCGAAAAAGGCGCTCCTCGTGGGCGCCTTTTTTCTTTGCAGCCTGCACAGGCCCGCCCCCCCCCTTCGGCGCGAAGCGCCTGGAAGGGGGAGATGGCGTAGCTGGCCCTCGGGCCAGCGAAGCCAGAGGGGGTTATTAACCAACCAGTAACCGTACCCCGTTAACTTTTGGCCCATGGCCGAGACCGCTTTCACATCGGAAACACGGGCGCCTTTTGCCGCCCGCGCGCTGGCCTTCAGCGCTGCTTTCTTCTTTTGCACCCTGACCGCCGGGGCCCTCGTCATCACCTTGCTCGGCCATGCGCGCCAGCCCAGCGTGAGCCTCAGCCTGGATGGGCTCATCGAATCCAAACCGGCCGCAAGACTTGGCCCCACTGCCGATGCGCTTCCGCCGCCCGTGGTGATCGACAAAGTGATTTACGCCGGCAGTGCGCTGGTCGCCGATCCGGCTCTCATTGAAAATTCTCCCCAAGGTCCGTTGCCGCGCATCGCCGATGACGGCCGCAAGCCCATGATGGTGTATGCCGCGCCGGCAACGGCCGGAAAATTCCGTATCGCCATCGTGGTTTCGGGATTGGGCATCAGCGCCAAATCCACCACCGCCGCGCTCGCAAGCCTGCCCGCCGGCGTGACGCTGGGCTTTGCGCCTTATGCCGGTGATGTTCAGCACTGGGTAAGTCAGGCACGCCAGTTCGGCCATGAAGTGGTGCTGGAAGTGCCGATGGAACCGTTTGATTTTCCTGACAGCGATCCCGGCCCTCACACGCTTCGCACGGGTGTGGATGAGAATTCCAATCTTCAGCGGTTGACCTGGACCCTGTCGCGTTTCACCGGCTATGCCGGCGTGACCAGTCTTCTGGGCCAGCGCTTCCTGTCGAATAGCGGCGCGCTGTCACCGGCGATGACGTATCTCGCCCGCCACGGGCTTTATTTCTATGACAATGGCGCCGCAAGCCAGTCCGTCGCTCCGCAGTCGGCCGCTTCCACCGCCACGCCCTTCGCGCAGGCCAATGAGACATTGGACAGCATCCAGACTGCGCTGGAAATTGACCGCCGTCTTTCCGCACTGGAAGAAGAAGCCCGCACCCATGGCAGCGCCATCGGCTCCGGCTTTCTGTATCCGGTGACGGTGGACCGCATCGCCGCCTGGTCGAAAGGCCTGCAAGGCCGGGGCTTTGTTCTGGTGCCGGTATCGGCCATAGTGAGCGCGCCCAAACAATAAAGCGCGCCTGAATGTCCTCCGATCTTCCTTATCGTCCCTGCGTCGGCTTGATGCTGCTTAACGGCCGCGGTCAGGTTTTTGTCGGCAAGCGCATCGACCAGACGGTGGAAGGCTGGCAGATGCCGCAGGGCGGCATTGATGCCGGTGAAGAGCCGCGCACCGCCGCGCTGCGGGAATTGAAAGAAGAGACCGGCACCGGCAAGGCCGAAATCATCGCCGAGATGGAAGACTGGGTCACATACGACCTGCCGCCGCATCTGATCGGCATCGCGTTTCACGGCCGATATCGCGGTCAACGCCAGAAATGGTTTGCGCTGCGCTTTCTGGGTGAAGATCGCGACATCGACATCAGCACCCATGAACCAGAATTCGCCGAATGGAAATGGGTGGATATGGATGCGCTGCCGGAACTGATCGTGCCGTTCAAGCGCGACAGCTATGCTGCGGTGCTGAAGGTCTTTCGCGGTCTGGCGCCATGACGGCCAAGAAACCGCCGGTGGTCATGATCCACGGCGCGTTCACCGGTCCCTGGGTGTGGGGTGGTTTTACCGGAAAATTCAAAAGTGCCGGATACAAGGTGCACACGCCTTGTCTGCGCCATCATGAAAACAAAAAGCCGCCCGCCAGCCACATGGATCCCGGCAGCCTGGTCAAGATGGGCTCGGACAATTCAAATGTCGGCGCCGGTTCGATCAATCGTTCGGAAAGCATCGACATGACCATGGCGGCGCTGATCGCCCAGGTTCTGCCCAACGGCAACATGGTGATCGCCGGCCATCAGCAGGTGCGGGTGAACAACGAACTGCGCGACCTCGCCATCTCCGGCATCGTGCGCAGCCAGGACATTACCCCGAAGAACACCGTGGATCTGGCCCAGATCGCTGAAGCCCGCGTCTCGTATGGCGGCCTCGGCACGGTCAGCGATGTGCAGCAGCCGCGTTACGGCTCGCAGCTCTTCGACATCATCATGCCCTGGTAACCGCCGTCGCGGTTCCATCCTGAACTGAAAATGAATGCCGCGTTGGGGCGGCAGTCAGGCGCGCTCTGCCACCTTTCGACCAAAGGTGAGCGCGATGAACAAACTGACTGCCGGTGAAACACCAACCCATCGGGTTCCCGATGTGAAACCCGAAGCGGTATCATTGCCTGATCAGGCTATGGCCAATCACCCACTGCCAAAGCGGCGTCCATCCAAGACGCGGCAGCAGGCCTGGGCGAAGATTGATGCCGGCAAGGGAACCTGGAAGCCGAAATAAGGGCCCCGCCGTGCGTCGCACGGCAATCGAACAAAAAGGTCCGCGCAGCGGACCTAATCGTCGCGATAGACCTTCTCGCGCCGCTCATGCCGCTCCTGCGCCTCGATGGACAGGGTGGCGATGGGCCGGGCATCCAGCCGCTTCAGCGAAATCGGCTCGCCCGTCTCTTCACAGAAACCGTAAGAGCCGTCTTCGATCCGGCGCAACGCCGCGTCGATCTTGGCGATCAGCTTGCGCTGGCGGTCGCGGGTCCGCAGTTCCAGCTGGCGCTCCGCTTCGGTGGACGCACGGTCGGCGAGATCGGCATGGGGCACGGTCTCGGCCTGGAGATTCTGGATGGTTTCGCGGCTTTCCTTGAGGATCTCCTCTTTCCATCCATTGAGCTTGCGGCGGAAATACTCCCGCTGACGCTCATTCATGAAAGGTTCGGATTCCGACGGCCTGTAGTCAGCCGGGAGCTGAATTCCCATGCACACTCCTACGCGCGAATCGGCGGAAATGACCGCCGTGAAGGCGCGGTTTATAGCGAGGCGGTCCTACCCCAGCAATCGCTATTGTGTGTCTTGGAAAATAAGGCAAACGGCGCTTTTCTGTACGCTGCCGCGCAGACATCAAAAAAGGGCCGATCCCCACAAGGGCAGCAGTGTTTTCCAGCCTCGATAAGGCCCTACGCTGTCGCTAGGGCAATAAAATAGGGCCGGTCTTTGGGACCGGCCCTATTTTATTGGTTGCGGGGGCAAGATTTGAACTTGCGACCTTCAGGTTATGAGCCTGACGAGCTACCGGACTGCTCCACCCCGCGTCATGGAGGGAGGCGGATATAGGCTGTTGGCCCCTGCCTGTCCACCCCGCTGCATCCCATTGATATTGTTATCGTTTGTCAAAGACACCGATTTATCATTTACGGCCTCTTAAGCCGGTTGGCTTACCCTGTTCCGGCTGAGAGGTCTTGCGGGGGTAGCCGATGAAAAAGATTCTGCTGGCATCGGTGCTCACCGCGCTGGCCACGGCCGCATCGGCGGCCGACGCCGCCCACACCGTCACCCAGCGCGACCGCACCTTCCATCCCGCTGAGGCCATGATCGCCAAAGGCGAGGCGCTCACCTTCACCAACCAGGATGCTTTCATCCATCAGATTTTCGTCACCGGCCTGTTCGATTCTGACGAGAAGAACCCGGGCGAAAACGTTACCGAAAACTTTCCGCAGACCGGTACCTTCGAGGTCCGCTGCCATATCCACACCAAAATGCGGCTGGTGGTGCATGTCCGGTAGTGCGGACCAGGGCCCGTTTTAAGCGCTCCTCAACTTAATCCCTTCATATTCTTCAATGCGTTAGAGCATTTCGGGACGGATGAAGCCCCAAGGCTATTCCATCGGCACGCGTATCTTCGGTGCCTTCGTCGCTATGAGCGCGATTATCGCGGTCCTGGGCGTGACGAGCTATTTCATTCTCTCCGCCGCCGGCGACATGGCGGTGATGACGTTCGACGGCCCGTTGATGGCGATCAACTATGCCGCCCGCGCCCAGACCGATTTCACCCAACTGCAACTGGACGAGCTGCGCTTCGAATCCGTCACCAATCCGGCGGAAAAAACTGCGATCCTGGAAGAGATCGCCCAGACCGCCACCACCTTCAGCGAAGATCTGGCGATTGCAGAACAACGCTCCTTCGCGTCGGATGAACAACGCCTGATCCATCAGATCAAGGCGCTGGTGGCGCAATGGCGCGAGGTCCGCAACCGTGGCGACCACCGGGCGCTGGAAAAACTGGATACCCAGATCGACGAAAAATTCGACCTGCTGATTGAACTCAACACGGACCATTCTTTCGTTCGCCGCCGCCAGACCGTCGATAATGTCAGCCACTATCGATATGCTACCATTGGCGGCACCGTGCTGGCGCTGCTGCTGGCTGCCGCCATTACCCTGTTCCTGCGCCGCCGCATCATCCGTCCCTTGGCGGATGCCGCCCAGGTCGCCGACCGCATCGCCAAGGGCCAGTTGTAGACCGTGATTCCCTCCGGCGGCAATGACGAAACCAGCGCCCTGCTGAAGTCCATGACCGTGATGCAGGACAGCATCCGCGAGATGATGATGCGCGAAACCTCGCTGCGTCTGTCCGCTGAAAACCGTCTCGCTGACGCGCTTGAGACTTCGCGCGAAGGCGTCATCCTGGTTTCTCCCGATGGCCATATCGTGCTGGCCAATTCGAGCCTGCGCGATTTCTTCCCCGCCATTGCTGGTTCACTGATCAGTGGCGCGCGCTTCGCCGAAGCCTTGGCGTTGATCCAGACTCAGCTTGCGGTCACCCCCAGCCAGCCGGGCGGCGCCGATCTCACCGGTCATGCCGAACTGGAATTGGCCAATGGCCGCTGGGTCCGCATCACCGCCAGCGCCACCAGCGATGGCGGCTCGATCATGCTGTTGTCGGACTTTACCCTGGTCAAGGAACGCGAAGAAAGCTTGCGCCGCGCCACCCGCGCCGCCGAAGCCGCCAACGCCGCCAAGACCCGCTTCCTGGCCAATATGAGCCATGAGCTGCGCACGCCGCTCAACGCCATTATCGGCTTCTCCGAAATCATTCATGGCCAGTTGTTCGGTGTCATCGGCAATGACCGCTATCTGGATTATTCCGGCGATATCCTGCGCAGCGGGCGGCATCTGCTGGATGTGATCAATTCGGTGCTCGATCTCGCCAAAAGTGAAAGCGGCAAGATGATGCTCGATATCCGCCCGGCCGATATGGGCGAGGTGTTGAAGGATTGCGTCACCATGGTGAAAGAACAGATCATCGGCGCCGGCCTTGCCTTTGAGGCGTCTGGTCTGGACGAGCATCTGCCGCTGGAAGGCGATCCCGCCAAGCTGCGCCAGGTTTTCCTCAACCTTCTGTCCAACGCCATGAAGTTCACGCCGTCCGGCGGCAAAGTCTGGCTAGATGCCAAGATGACCATCGATGGCGTCACCGTCATGGTGGGCGACAATGGCATCGGCATGAGCGCGGAAGACATGGATGTGGCGATGCAGCCATTCGGCCAGGTGGATAACCGGCTGGAGCGCAAGTATGAGGGCACGGGCCTTGGCCTGCCGCTCACCCGCGCCTTTGTTGAACTGCATGGCGGCGTGATGCGGTTCGAAAGCGCCCGCGATCAGGGCACGCGCGTCTTTGTGACGTTCCCGCGCATCAATGCCGATACGCTTGAGTTCGCCGCCGCCGGCTAACCCTTGGCCGCATGTTCTTTCGCCGTCTGTATAGCGCGAACAAATCCCACCGGATCAGCGATATTGGGCGTGGTCACCGTGTCCACGCCGGTACCTTCAATCCGCACCGTGCCGTAATCCAGAATACGGCCCAGTGCACTTTGATCGACTTTCACGCCTTCGATATTCGGCAGGGCGATCTCATTGGTGCGCCGGCCGATCAAGCCCCGCTTTTCCACAAAACGGTGGCTGGTGATGCCGATCTCGGTGGTCCATTTCTTCACCATCATGACAATGAAGATCACGATGCCGATCACAAAGATGCCCAGAAAGATCAGCGCCGCCCAGGCCAGCGCGCTATAGATCCAGGGGAAGTGGGCTTCGGTGATGATGGTTTCGCCATCGCCCAGAGATTCCTTGATATAGGACATAAAAAACTCCCGTGCGGCGACACGGGAGTTTTAATAGGTTTCTTTGGCAGGGGCTACCTGTCGTGATCGGGCAACAAGACTTCTCTGAAGCCCCGCGCGCGGAGGCGCGCAATAAGACAAAGAAGGGCGGTCAGCGATCGTGATCGGGCAACAATACTTCCCTGAAGCCCTTATGGTTCGGGCTTGAAATGACCCCTTCCTGTTCCATCCGCTCGATCAGGGTGGCGGCGCGGTTATAGCCGATGCCCAGACGGCGCTGGATATAAGAGGTGGATGCCTTGCGATCCCGCGCCACAACAGCCAGCGCCTTGTCGTAAAGATCGTCACCGGATTCGCCATTGCCCGCCATCATCACCGCATAAGGATCTTCGCTTTCCTCATCCGTGTCTTCGGTGACGGCGTCCAGATATTCCGGCACGCCCTGACTCTTGAGGAAGCGCACCACATCTTCGACTTCGTGATCCGAAACAAAGGGGCCGTGGACGCGGCGAATACGCCCGCCCGCCGCCATGTACAGCATGTCGCCCTGGCCCAGCAGCTGCTCGGCGCCCTGCTCACCCAGAATGGTGCGGCTGTCGATCTTGCTGGTGACCTGGAAGGAGATGCGGGTGGGGAAGTTGGCCTTGATGGTGCCGGTGATCACGTCCACCGAGGGGCGCTGGGTGGCGGCAATCAAGTGAATGCCAGCCGCGCGCGCCATCTGCGCCAGCCGTTGCACCGCGCCTTCGATTTCCTTGCCCGAAACCATCATCAGGTCAGCGACTTCGTCCACCACCACCACGATATAGGGCAGCACTTCGAATTCGAGATTCTCGTCCTCATAGATCGGCTTGCCGGTTTCGCGGTCAAAGCCGGTCTGTACCGTGCGCTTGAGAACTTCGCCCTTTTCCTTGGCGACGCGAACCCGGTCATTGAAAGCCTCGACACCGCGCACGCCCATCTTGGACATTTTGCGATAACGCTCTTCCATTTCACGCACCGCCCACTTCAAGGCGACAATGGCCTTGCGCGGATCAGTCACCACCGGCGCCAGCAGATGTGGAATGCCGTCATAGACCGACAATTCCAGCATCTTGGGGTCGATCATGATCATGCGGCACTGTTCCGGCGCCATGCGATAGAGCAGGGACAGGATCATCGTGTTGAGGCCAACCGACTTACCCGAGCCGGTGGTGCCCGCCACCAGAAGGTGAGGCATCTTGGCTAGATCGGTCATGACCGGCTCGCCGCCGATGGTCTTGCCCAGCGCCAGAGTCAGCGGCGCGCGGGCTTTTTCAAAATCACCGCTGGCCAGCATCTCGCGCAGAAACACGGTTTCGCGTACCTGGTTGGGCAGTTCGATGCCGATGACATTGCGGCCGGAAATTCCCGCGATACGCGCCGCCACCGCCGACATGGAACGAGCCACGTCATCAGACAGCGAAATCACCCGGCTGGATTTCACACCTGCCGCCGGTTCGAATTCATACAGCGTCACCACCGGGCCGGGACGCACCGCGGTGATGCGGCCCTTCACGCCGAAATCGGCCAGCACCGCTTCCAGCATGCGGGCATTTTCTTCCAGCGCCTCATCGGTCAGCCGCTGGGTGTCCTTGATCGCCACCGGCTCGGCCAGCAGTTCCAGCGCCGGGAGTTGATACTCTCCCGTGGCCAGCTTCAGCGTCGTTTGGCTGCGCTTGGCGCCAGGCGTGACCTTCCTGGTTTCTTCACGCCGGACCCGGGTTTCACGCCGCTCAGCCAGACGGGCTGCGGCAATGGAGTCGGGCGGCGTTTCATCGAGGTGATAACCCTCATCGTCGCTGTCTTCGTCATACTCGTAATGCTCATCCTCCTCATCAAAGGATGGCGCCGTTTTCGCGGATGCCGCTTTGCGCACGCTGGGGACGCGGAAATTGGAAATCTTGAACCAGCTGCCAAACCCGGAGAGCGTCTCGGGCAGATCTTTGAGGCTCCAAAGCCCGTAAAGAATAGGAACAAGGCGCAGGCCCGTGGCCAGAAAAGCCAATGGCAGGCCCACCAGCAGAAGAAACAGCGGCAGCACCCAGGACAGGCTTGGCGCGCCGAAACTTTGCGCCGCATGTGTCGCCATGCTGGCGGCGGCGATGCCGATCCAGCCGCCGGCGCCGGCGGGAAGACTGGCGGGTGCAGGCAGAATGCCAAGGCCAGCCGCCACGGTCATCGTACCCAGCGGCCAGGCCAGCAGCCGCCACATGGCATAGCGCAGATGTTTTCCGGTCAGGGCGCGAATGCCCCACACCAGCAGCGGTGCAAAAGCGCACAGCGCCGCAAAGCCAAATGTCTGCAGCAACAGATCGGCAGCGGTGGCGCCCAACGGCCCCAGCAGATTGCTCACCGGCCGTGCATTGGCATTGTTGAAGCTGGCGTCGTCGCCGCTATAGCTGGCCAGCGCCACCAGCGCCGCCAGCGCGGCAATAAATAGAAGAAGCCCGGCGCCGCGCATCGCGGCCATGCGGGTCAGCCTGGCCAGGGCGCGCTTGGCGTCGGCCAGGGCATCGCTCATGGCGCCCCCTTTTGCGCGGGGTTGATATACGCCGCCGACTGTTCGCCCCTGAGCCATAATCTTTATCCCTCTGCCTCTGCTCTGGCCGAGGCCCGGCGCACCCGGCCCATCGCTTGCGCTACGGGCGTTCGTCGCTTTCCCAGGTCCAGCGGACCTGCTCACGCGCTAAAGCGTGCCGCTCCTCACCCTTTCGAGTGCGGTCATAATGGTTGACAAATCACTAACAAGGGCCACCCGGATATAGGAAAAGCCAGGGTTTGACTGGGTTTCCCCCGGTGTAATTTCCCGGCCCATATAGGCGCCGGGCAGCACCCGGACCCCCTGTTCCTGCCACAGCCGCAGCGCGGTTTGCTCGCCATTACCGGTCTTCAGCCACAGGAAGAACCCGCCCTCCGGCCGGCACATCCGGTTGCCCAGAATGCGTTCGGCGGCCGCCAGCTTCTGCGCATACGCGGCGCGGTTGGCCGCGACATGGTTTTCGTCACGCAACGCCGCCGCAGATGCGGCCAGTACCGGTGTCGGCACGGTGGGGCCGGCAACATTGCGAAAGCCGCGGAATTTTTCGATCAGCAAACCGCAGCCCGCCACCAGGCCGGACCGCAGACCCGGCAGGCCCGAGCGTTTGGACAAGGAATGAAACGTAAGCAGCCGGGAGATGCCGCCGGTTTGCTTCCATCGCGCCGTCAGTGCGGTGATGGGCGGCTCATCGAAATAAATATCGGCATAACACTCGTCGGCCAGCACGATGAAATCGTGCCGCTCCGCCAATTCGAAAAGCGTTTTCCAATAGCTTTCACTCGCCACCGCACCTTCGGGATTGGACGGCGAGCAGATATAAACCGCCCCGATGCGATCAAGCGTGGCTTTGGGCAGCGCGGCATAGTCCGGCAGGAAGCCAGTTTCTTCCGTCGCCGGAACGTAAAGCGGCTCGCAGCCCGCCGCCAGAACGCCTGCGGCATAGCATTGATAAAAAGGATTGGGCATCGCCACGATGGGCCGCGCGCCATTCTTGGCCAGCGGCATCAGCGGAAACAGAACCGAGAATAATCCTTCCCGTGTTCCGGCCAGCGGCAGGACATGTTTTTCCGGATCGATCTTGCCGCCCAGGGCAAAGCGGGTATTGAGCCACGACGCTGCCGCGTTGCGCCAATCTTCCGTGCCGGTGATGGCCGGATAGGTGCCGAAGCTTTTGGCCTCGCGCGCCAGCGCCTCGGTGATAAAGCCGGGCACCGCGCCTTGCGGATCGCCGATGGAAAGGCTGATCGGTGGCTTGCCGGGCTCAACCTTGCCCAATAGCGCCGCCAACTGGGCAAAAGGCCCCGGCGGCAATGCACTCATCAATGTCTCGGACAAGGTTGGTCCCTCAAAGCGCCGGGACTTTAGAGGGCTCACAGATAAAGAAAAAGGGGCCGGTCTTTCGACCGGCCCCAAGTTGCTTCAGGAGAGTTCAGTTAGTGATGGACGGTTTCGCCATGCAGGTTGATGTCGAGACCTTCGACTTCGACCTCGCGCGAGACCCTCAGGCCCACGACCATGTCCAGTACTTTCAGGATGATGAAGGTGACCACGGCGCAGTACACAAAGGTGCCCAGCACGTCATACAGCTGGATCAGCATCTGGTGGCCATTGCCATCTATCAGCCAGCCTTTGCCGGCCGGGTTGATTGCGCTGTTGGCAAAGGCGCCGGTGAGGATGGCGCCCAATGCGCCGCCCACGCCATGCACGCCCCATGCGTCCAGGCTGTCATCATAGCCCAGCGCCTTCTTGAGGAAGACTGCCGAGCAATAGCAGACCACGCCGGCGGCGGTGCCGATGATCAGCGCCCCCACCGGATCAACAAAGCCCGATGCCGGGGTAATGGCGACCAGGCCCGCCACCGCGCCAGAGATCATGCCCAGCACGGACGGCTTTCTGGAGATCAGCCATTCGGTGAACATCCAGCCCAGCGCGGCCGCTGCAGCGGCGATTTGCGTCGCGGCCATGGCCATGCCGGCATTAAAGCCGGACGTGAGCGCGGAGCCAGCGTTAAAGCCGAACCAGCCCACCCACAGCAGCGAAGCGCCGATGACGCTGAGCACCAGATTATGGGGCGACATATTTTCGGTGCCGTAACCGGTACGCTTGCCCAGAACAAGGCAGGTGACCAGAGCCGCGGTGCCTGCGTTCAAGTGCACCACCGAGCCGCCCGCATAGTCCAGCGCGCCCATGGTGAACAGCCAGCCGCCGCCCCAGACCCAGTGGGCGATGGGGGCATAGACGAAGATCAACCACAGACCCATGAACCACAGGAAGGCGCTGAACTTCATGCGATCAGCCAGGGCGCCGGCGATCAGCGCCGGGGTGATGATCGCAAACGTCATCTGGAAGGTCATGAACACCGATTCCGGGATCGTCCCGCTCAAGGCATCCACCGCCATTCCCTTCAGGAACAGATAGTCAAAGCCGCCGATGAATTGGTTGAGGCCGGCATCGGGATTGGTCTTGAAGGCCAGCGAATAGCCGATAATCATCCAAAGCACGCTGAGCAGCGCGGTGGCGCCGAAGCTTTGCGCCAGGGTCGCCAGGACATTCTTCTTGCGGACCATGCCGCCGTAAAACAGGCCGAGCCCCGGGATGGTCATCATCAGGACCAGGGCGGTGGACGTCAGCATCCAGGCGGTATCGCCGGTGTTGAGCGTGGGAGCGGCGGCTTGCGCGAAGGCGGGCGTTGCCCCGCAAAGCGCTGCAGCAAGCCCGATCAGGGCTACGGCTTTTGATTTTTTCAGCATTCCAATCCCGCTTTTTTCTTATGGTGAAAAAACAAAAGGGGTGCGGTTTTACCCGCACCCCTTCCGCTTCAAGCTGTCTTACATATTGTACGCACGTTCGCCATGCTCAGCGATATCGAGGCCTTCACGCTCGACTTCCGGCTTCACGCGCAGGCCGATCGTCACCTTGATCAGGCCGAACACGATCAGGCTGCCGACGCCGGACCACACGATGGTGGTCAGGACGCCCTTGAGCTGCGCGATCACTTGCGTGGCCATGCCCGGATAGACGGCCGCGCCGCCTGCCGTGTAGTCCACGATGCCCGCGCCACCCAGGGCCGGATCGACCACAATGCCGGTGGCGATGGCGCCGATGATGCCGCCGACGCAATGGACACCGAACACGTCCAGGCTGTCGTCGTAGCCCAGCTTGTTCTTCACCACGCTGACGAAGAGCAGGCAGACCGGACTGACAACCAGGCCCAGCACGATCGCACCCATCGGACCGGCAAAGCCGGCGGCGGGGGTGATCGCAACCAGACCGGCAACCACGCCGGAAGCTGCACCAAGCAGGCTGGGCTTGCCCTTCATGATCCATTCCAAGGCCGGCCAGGCGATGCCAGCGGCAGCGGTGGCCAGGAAGGTGTTGAGCATGGCCAGACCGGCATAGCCGTTGGCTTCCAGGTTGGAACCGGCATTGAAGCCGAACCAGCCGACCCACAGCAGCGCCGCGCCGACCATGGTCAGCGTCAGCGAGTGGGGAGCCATCGGTTCGGACTTGTAGCCAAGGCGCTTGCCGCACAGGATCGCGCCGACCAGCGCCGCGATACCGGCGTTGATGTGCACGACAGTGCCGCCGGCGAAATCAAGCGCGCCGAAGGCCCAGATCATGCCTGCGCCAGCGGAGGTCGCATCGGCCGGATGGGTCGAAGCGAATTCCGGTCCCGGCCACCACCAGACCATGTGCGCGATGGGGAAATAGACCAGCGTGGGCCACAGAACGGAGAAGACGCAGATGGCTGCGAACTTCATGCGTTCCGCGAAACCGCCAATGACCAGCGCGGTGGTGATCGCCGCGAAGGTCATCTGGAACGCCACAAAGACGATTTCCGGAATCACGACGCCGCGCGAGAAGGTTTCGACAGTGGTGGACGGATCCACGCCCTTCAGCAGCGCCTTGGACAAGCCGCCGACATAGGCATTCAGGCCGTAGCCATCGCTGAAGGCTTCCGAGTAACCCCACAGGGCCCAGACCACCATCACGATGCAGGTAATGACCATCGTCTGGGTCAGCACGGACAGCATGTTCTTGGCGCGCACCAACCCGCCATAGAAAAGCGCAAGTCCGGGCACGATCATCAACAGCACCAGGATGGTGGAGACAAGCATCCACGCCGTGTCACCCTTGTCCGGCACCGGTACTTTCGGCGCGGCCTGTGCCCAGGCAACGCCCGCGGTCATCGCGAGCATGCCAACGCTGGCAAGCGTCGCAAGTCCCGCTTTTTTCAAACTTTCAAGTCTCATGTTCTGTCCCCTTGACTGTCCTGAAGGGTGAGCGCGCTTAGAGCGCGTCACTATCTGTTTCGCCGGTGCGGATGCGCACCACCTGTTCGATCGGGGTGACGAAAATCTTTCCGTCGCCGATCTGGCCGGTCTTCGCTTTGGACGTGATCGCGTCGATCACCGCCTCAGCCATCTCGCTTTTGACCGCCACTTCGAGTTTCAGTTTGGGCAGAAAACTCACGGCGTATTCCGCGCCGCGATAAATCTCGGTGTGCCCCTTCTGCCGTCCGTACCCCTTGACCTCCGTTACCGTCATGCCCTGCACGCCCAATGCGGAGAGTTGCTCCCGCACTTCATCGAGCTTGAAGGGCTTGATGATTGCCGTGATGAGCTTCATCTGCCGTCCTTCCGTGTGTTGCCGTTCGCCCGGGCCGAGACCCCGCGCTTTAACGAATTATCAAGAACCGTGCCGCGATGCGGTAAAACCGCTAAGGCGCTGTTTCAGATGTATAAAGTGCGATTTTTGGCGATAAATTCGGGCGGCGCCGAATGGGGCTTTTTGCCTAAAAATCAGCCGCAAAAGCGATTCTGCCTAATTTTTGACCAGAGCCTTTTGCTAGCATTTCTGCTTTAGCTAGAGCATGCAAAAAGCCGACATCATCGTCTGTGGCGGGGGCATGGTGGGCCTGACATTGGGCCTGGCCGCTGCCCAGGGCGGGCTTGCGGTCACGGTGGTGGATGCCCTGGCGCCGGAAAAGGTCCTGGCGGCGGGCTTCGACGGGCGGGTCTCGGCCCTGGCCTATGCCTCGGTGCGGATGCTGACGGCGCTGGGTGTTTGGCCGCATCTGCAGCCGCACGCCCAGCCCATCCATGAGATTCTGGTCACCGACGGCAAGGCGGGCGAGCCGGCTTCGCCATTCTCCCTGCATTTCGACGCGGCTGAAATCGGCGCCGCCACGCTGGGCCATATCGCCGAGAACCGGCATATCCGCGCCGCGCTTTTCGCCGTCATGGCGCCGAACCTGACGCTGATTGCACCGGCCGGCGTCACAAGGCTGGAAAAAGACGCGGGCGGTGTCATCGCCCATCTCAGCAACGGCACGCGCATCAAGGCCGCCTTGGCCGTGGCCGCAGATGGCCGCGATTCAAAATTGCGTGCCTCCGAAGGTATTGGCGTGGTTGGCTGGTCCTATCCCCAGACCGGTATCGTCGCCACGGTGGCACATGAACGGCCGCACAACGGCGTTGCCTATGAACACTTCCTGCCATCGGGCCCGTTTGCGATTTTGCCCCTGACGGGGAATCGCTCGTCGCTGGTATGGACCGAGCGCAACGACAAGGCGCCCGCCATGATGGCGCTGGACGAAAATGATTTTAACGCCGAAGTGGCGCGCCGCTTTGGCCCGCATCTGGGAGCAACCAAAGTCGTGGGCGGAAGATGGTCCTATCCGCTCAGCTTCCATCTGGCGCGCGATTTTGTCCGCCCGCGCTTTGCCCTGGCGGGTGATTGCGCCCATGGCATTCATCCCATCGCGGGGCAGGGCCTCAATCTGGGCCTGAAAGACGCCGCCGCTTTGGCCGAAACATTGCTGGATGCAGCCCGTCTGGGCCGAGACATCGGCGCGCTCGACACGCTGAAACGCTATGAACGCTGGCGCCGCTTCGACTCGATGGCGCTGGCCGTTTCCACCGACGCGCTCAACCGCCTTTTCTCCAACGACATTGCTCCGCTGCGTCACTTGCGCGATCTGGGGCTTGGTCTTGTGGATGCCATCGGCCCCGCCCGCCGTTTCTTCATGCGTCACGCTGGCGGTGACATCGGCAAGCTTCCGAAACTGCTGCGCGGCGACGCGGCTTAATTATAAGTCTGATTCTTGCGGCTGCCCCATTTGTGGGAGGACCGCTCGCGGGCGCTCATGCGGCCACGCGTTTTTGACCCGGCCAGCGCTGCAGGCAATTCCTGATAAAAGCGCCGTGCGATGGTGCCTACCCGTTCGGCGCGCGCCTCTTCGGCTTCGTCGCGGCTGGGATAGAGCGCGGCTTCGAACAGATATTGCACCGCGCCGCCACGGCGAATTTCCTGCACATCTTCCACCTGCTCATCGGCCATCTCCATGGCGTGGCGAATATGGGCCTGGGAATCCACTATATCGTTTTCATCCTGGGCGGCGCGGCGAACATTCGCCTCGTCCATGCGTTTGAGTGCCGGCAGGCCGAATTTGTAGAACGCCATGCCGGCCAGCACGAACAGGCAGGCCCAAAGCATATGTTCAAGTCCGGCTGTCATGCTCCGTGCCCACGCTTGAGATAATCCTCGCTCTGCATTTCCGTGAGCCGCGACGCCGCCCGCCGGAAGGCTTCCGAGCCGGTGCCACCGGGATAAAGCGAGTCCGGCTCTGCTGCTGCCGAGCAGATCAGCTTGACGTTTTCGTCATAGAGGGTGTCGATCATCACCACGAACCGCCGCGCCACATTGTGCATATTGTCGGTCATCACGGGAATATGATCTATCAGCACGGTGTGAAAGTGGCGAGCGATCGCCAGATAATCCGGCGCCGCCAGCGGCGATACGCATAAATCGGCGAAATCGAACCGCGCCGCGCCATGTGCCGCTTTCGGCACATTCAGGGTGCGCCCCAGCACAGTCAATGCCGCAGGCTTGGCTTTGGCGCCATCGGTCACCCGGGACCAGGCGGCATCCATCGCCGCATCTGTGCGCGGCGACAGTGGCGACATATAAATATTCAGCCCCTTGATATGCAGCAGCCGGTAATCGGTGGGGCCGTTCAGCTCCACAACATCCAGCTTTGCTTTGATCTGCGCGATAAAGGGCAGGAAAAGCTGCCGATTGATACCGCCTTCATAAAGCCGGTCGGGCGGCATGTTGCTGGTCGCCACGATCACTGTGCCCAACGCAAAAAGCTGCTCAAACAACCGGCCCAAAATCATGGCATCGGCAACATCGGTGACCTGGAATTCGTCAAAGCATATCAACCGCGCCTGTTCGGCCATGGCGCGGGCCACCGGCGGAATGGGATCATGGCCGCCTGCCTGCCGCTCGGCATGAATGCGGCCATGCACATCCATCATAAAGGCGTTGAAATGCAGCTTTTGCTTGGGCGAAACCGGCGCGTTCTCGAAAAACAGATCCATCAGCATGGATTTGCCGCGCCCGACATCGCCCCAGATATAAAGGCCGCGCGGCGCCCCCTTCTTCCCGAACAGCGAAAAGCCCTGCTTATAATCCGCCAGCGCCTGCGACAGGGCTTCCAGTCGCGCCGCCGCCGCCACCTGGGCGGGATCGGGCTTGAGACTGCCGTCCTGAAGTTCGGCGCGATAAGCCTCGATCATTGTTTTTGAATCGCTTTCGCCAGGGCCAAAATTCGCGCTGCGTCTTCGGCGTGCAACCGCTCCAGCATCTGGCCGTTCAACGCAATCACGCTTTTATCCGGGTTCAGCGCAAACGCAGCCTGCACAGCCCGCGCCGCCGAAATCTCTGCTTCGCTCGGTGAGAAAACATTATTTGCTGTTTCGATCTGGCTGGGATGGATCAGGGTTTTGCCGTCGAACCCGAAGTCGCGGCCTTGGGCGCAGGCACCGGCCAATCCCGCCATATCCCCGATATCATTATAAGTGCCGTCGATCACGGGAATGCCCGCCGCCCGCGCCGCCAGCACGACCAGGCTCATGGCCGTCCAAAGATTCTCTCGCGCCGCCATGGCGCGTGCGCCCATGGCCTTCAGCAGATCATTGCTGCCCAGAATCAGACCGTCGGCCTGGGCGGCGATGGCGGCGGCATTCAGCACTGCGGCGGGCGTTTCGATCATTGCCCAGATATTCAGGCCGTCTTCAAATTCCCGTACCTCGCCGATATCGGCGGCTGTCTCCACTTTCGGCAGAATGATCGCATCGGGATCGGCCTGCGCCACCGCTTTCAGGTCTTCTTCACCCCAGGGCGTGGAAAGCGCGTTGATGCGGACAAAAATCTCTTTTTCCGCAAAGCCGGGAATGGCGGCGCAGACTGCTTCGCGCGCAGCCTGTTTTGCCTCCGGCGTGACGGCGTCTTCGAGGTCCAGTGCCGCCACATCGCAGCCCAGCCCATGCACTTTTTCGAGCGCGCGGGCATTGCTGCCGGGCATGAATAAGACGGATCGTCTGGGCCGGGCTCTTTCCATCCGGCTGGGACTCAAAGCCCTTCGACGAGAATGAATTCGCCGGTCGAAGCCTGTTGGCGAAAGACTTTGGCGGCGGTGTATTCCGGCGAGTGATAGCAGGCCAAGGCGTCTTCCATCGAGGCGAACTCGATCACCACATTGCGGGCGCGCCCCGGCGCTTCCAGCACTTCGCTTTTGCCGCCGCGCGCCAGGAATTTGGCTTTGTATTTGGCGAAAGCCGCGCCATTGGCCTCGACATACTTCTTATATGTCTCCTGGTCGTGCACATCGACGCGCGCGATCCAATAGGCCTTAGGCATGGGCGGCCGCCTTCAACAGCTTGCGATTGATCAGGGATTCGGCGATCTGCACCGCATTCAGGGCCGCGCCTTTGCGCAGATTGTCCGCCACCACCCACAGCGAAAGGCCATGTTCCACCGTCGGGTCCTTGCGGATGCGGCTGACATAGGTGGCGTCTTCACCGGCGCATTCCAGCGGCGTGGCGTAACCGCCATCTTCGCGCTTATCCACCACCAGTACGCCCGGTGCTTCACGCAGTACCGCACGCGCTTTCTCGGCAGTGATGGGCTGTTCGAATTCGATGTTGACCGATTCGCTGTGGCCGATGAACACCGGCACCCGCACGCAGGTGGCGAACAACTGGATATCGGGATCCAGAATTTTCTGGGTCTCCACCGTCATCTTCCATTCTTCCTTGGTGTAACCGGAGTCCAGGAAGACATCGATATGCGGAATGACGTTAAAGGCGATCTGCTTGGTGAACTTCTCGACCTCCACAGGATCGGCCACGAACACGGCGCGCGTCTGGCGGAACAGCACATCCATGCCTTCCTTGCCGGCGCCGGAGACGGATTGATACGTCGAGACCACCACGCGCTTGATCTTTGCCAGATCGTGCAGCGGCTTCAGGACCACCACCAGCTGGGCGGTCGAGCAATTGGGATTGGCGATGATGCCCTTCTTGATTTCGGTCAGCGCGTGCGCGTTGACCTCCGGCACCACCAGCGGCACGTCACGGTCCATGCGCCAGGCGCTGGAATTGTCGATCACCAGGCAGCCCTGGGCCGCGATCTTCGGCGCCCATTCCTTGGCAATGGATCCGCCCGCGGACATCAGCGCGATATCGGTGCCCTTGAAGTCGTAATAGTCGAGGGCCTTCACCTTCAGGATCTTGTCCCCGAAAGAAACCTCGGTGCCCACCGAACGGGTGGAAGCCAGCGCCACCACTTCGCTCGCGGGAAATTGGCGTTCCGCCAACACCGACAGCATTTCGCGCCCGACATTCCCGGTCGCGCCGACCACTGCAATTTTGTACGACACCGTCCGCATCCTTTCAGGCCCATGGGAACTTTGCCCTGGGCGGGCCGGACAGATACTAAAATAAGGGGGGTTCCGGGAAGGGGGTTATTGTCCCGGGTGCCACTGCAATTTCAGCATGGCGCCATTTCCGCCCAAACCGCCGCTGAAACTAGGCCAATATGAGTGGCTTTGGGGTTTGGTCGAGAAAACCTCCGCGCGCCCGTCATGGAAACCCAGGCTTTGGGCCGCTTCCTCGGTATAAGTCATGGCATAGGGCGCACGCTCTCGGTCTTCATAGACCGGTTTCTGGGCCCCGGGATAATCCCGGGCAGAGAGAGCTGGCGGGGTGGCAAACAAACTGCGTGCCATCGCGGGGCTCGCCGCCACTAACGCCACAGCGAATATGATTTTGACCGGTCCCTGCATGGCCTGGAACTCTATGCTTTCCACAAAGTGAAAACGGTTTTGCAGGCGCCGGGTTGCAACCTTTGCCGCTTGGAAAGGAATTTGTCCTAGGGTGAGAGACGATTGTAAGACCGCGAAAACGAACTAAACTGCGGCTCCGTTGGGTGAGGAAAATAAGATGCACAAAGGAATGCGGGCCGGCGCCTATGCCACCCTTCTTGTATTCAGCGGCGCCCAGTTGGCACAGGCTGCGCCAATCTCGACCGGCAGTTGCGCCACAGCGGCGGAAATCAGCGCCGTCCAGGTCTCGGCGGTGCAGCAGGAATTGACCGATGCGGCCTTGGCTTGCGGCGAACGGGAAGTCGCGCTGTTCAATCGTTTCCAGACGACGTTCCGGACAGAGCTGCGCCGCTCCGATGCCGTGATGCTGACCATGTTCAAGCGGATGAAAGGCAGCGCCGCCGGCAATGCTGCCTATGACGCTTACAAGACCCGCGCTATCGCCCATGCCGAGCAGCGCCGCACCATTCCCGGCCAGGCGGAAAATTTCTGCAAAGCCGCTGATATCGTGTTCGCGGCGGCGCTGGCTCCCGACAAGCCGGTGTTGGAGGACTTTGTGGCCGGCGTTCCGGTGGTCGAACAAAGCCCGGTGGATATGTGTGAGATCAAGGTGGGGGTGACCCTGCAGGGCGTGGCGGTCAATCCGGCGGTGTCGCCGATGGCGCGGCCCGATCTCCCCGGCGATCCGCCCAATCAGAGTCTTTTCCCGTAAATCAGGCGGGCTTTAAATAAGAACGGCGCGATGCAAATCGCGTCGTTTTTGTTTGTGCTGCACACACACTAAGCCAAAGAAAAAGGCCGGTCTTGCGACCGGCCTTTTCCGTTCCTTATGCGGACCGATTAGCCGCCGAGGTCGATAACCGCACGGCGGTTCTTCGGCTCGCGGACGTTCGGACCCGTCGGGACCATCGGATCGTGGAATGACTTGCCTTCAATCGCGATCTCGCCGGCGCCGACGCCCTGGCGGACCATCTCGTCCTTGACCGCATTGGCGCGGCGGATCGAGAGGGCCTGATTGTAGCGGTCCGAGCCAACCGTATCGGTGTGGCCGGTGACCATGATCCGCACTGCGCCAAGCTGCTTGGCGCCGGCAACGGCCTGGGTCACGGTCGACTGCGCTTCAGCCGTCAGGTTCGACTTATCAAAGTCGAAGAAGACGATGTACGTCTTCGCCGGCGGCGGAGGCGGCGGCGGCGGCGGCGGAGGCGGAGGCGGCGGAGGAGGCGGTGGAGGCGGCGGCGGGGGCGGCGGCGGCGGCGGCGGCGGCGTCAGGAACCAACGGAAGCCAACCATCGCCACGTTTTCCTGCACCGGGCCGAGCTTGATCGGCGACAGCGCTGCAAAGCCGCTCGGGCGGTTACCAGTGGCGTCAATTTCGCGATAGCGATATTCGACGAACAGATCGACGTCCGGCGCCAGCGCGTAAGAAAGGCCGGCGATGCCCTGGAAGGCCAGGCCGGTCTTCGAACCGTTGACCAGATCGGCAACACCGACGCGGGCCGGGGCCTGAATGTGAGCGCGGACGGCGCCGACGCCGATACCGCCACCGACGGTCAGCTTCCAGCTGTCATCCAGCGGAATATCCCAAAGCAGGTTCACCATGTCGGTGGTGACGCCGGAATAACCGACGCGAGCACCAGCGGCCTTCAGGTCATGGCCGGTCCATGCCACTTCGTTTTCAATGCGGATGCCGTTTTCCCAGGCATAGCCAACCGAACCCGCGATGATCGCGCCATTGGACTGCTGGGTCTTGCCGGTATAGGCTGGACGCGGAACGGACGTGTCCTTGATACCGAGCTGTTGATCCCAGCCTGCGCCGAGACCGAGATACCAGCCTTCGTGGGCCATTGCCGGTGTCGACAGCGCAAGCGCCGCAACGCCCGCCAAGGCGATGATGCGAATTTTCATATTTTCCCTCGCTTAAAATGAACGGCGAGCAGGATGCCCACGCCAAATGCCGTTACAATGAATACTGGGCTTATTAACTGCGATAAGGCAAAAAGTCTCCATCGCAACCGCACAATAGGAACCCGACAGGCATCCTATTTCAAGGTTTTACCCTCGGGCTGTGTCAGTCTGGCCACAGGCGAATGCTCCCAACGTACCTTTCGCGGCGCTCAGGCGGAATGCATAACGTCCCGGCAGAATCTTAAGCCCTTCATCTGCCTCGTTAACTTCCTCTTCCAGGGTGTGTAACAGGGTCTCAAGCGGGCTGACGTGAAACAAGCTCAGCCAACCCCGTATAATGCCTCGGCCAGGCATGGTTTTCAGGTCGCCAAAGTCGACGATATGAAGCCGGCCTTGGTCGGAAAGACTGTTCGCAGCTGCAGCAATCGCCCCTCGCCAGTCGGGAATCATCGACAGGCTATACGAGAACAAAACATGATCGAATTCCGCCTGGCCGAAGGTCGCCGGGGCCATCGCCTCCGCCAACCCCTGGACCAGGAGAATGCGGTCTTCAAGTCCGGCCCGCCTCACCTGCTGGCGCGCGGTCTTCAGCATTGCCTCTGAAGCATCGAGGCCGAACAGCCGGACCCCGGGATAGGCTCGCGCAATGGCAATCAGGTTGCGGGCGGTACCGCAGCCGATCTCCACCAGCGATTCGCCGGGCTGGAGCGCCAGGGATCCAATCAGGCTGTCGCGCCCGAACAGGTAATACTTGCGGGTGAAGTCATAGATATAGCGTTGCCGCTGATAGACCTGGTCCATCAGCCCCGCATGACCGCCTTTTTGCCGATCAGCAGAGAGGCCGGCGTGCATAGACATGAAAGCCTCCATAGATGGAGGAGCGGTCCTGCGCATGCAGCACCCGGCTCTGCCACTCATGATAAAGCCACGGCGCCAGAAGATCGGATGCCAGTTTTTCCGGCAGTGGCGAATCCGGACCGGCGGTGCGAAAGATCACCTTGGCGTCGCGGGAATCAGCGGTGCGGTCGATCTCGCGCCAAAGTGCCGCCAACTGCTCCGGCGTCATCCAGTCTTGCGCATCCAGCAGCACATAGCGGTTGAACGACTGGGCCGGCTGGGTCTTCAGGTAATCTACCAGTGAGGCATGCTCGATGCTGACATTGTTGATCCGCGCCTTGAGCGCTTCGTAATTGTCCTGGCGCAGATAGGCGGGCACCGCTTCGCGATTATCCAGGTCATAGCTGCGGCCGAACGCCTGCCAGGCGAAGTAGTTGTCCTTGAGCGGGAAGTCGCAGGCCAGCCGCTCCACCCGTTCGCGCAGCACCGCCATGGCGCCGCCATTGCTAGAGGCCATCAGCGCGTCATACTGGGCCGGCGGGATGCCAAGGGCGTAAAGCGAAATGGGCGATTTGGAAATCAGCTTCAGCGCCTTGGATTCAAACAGGGGCGCGATCAAGGTATCGAAGGCGGCACGCTGCTCGCCCGGCGTGCGTGCAGTCAAGATCGCGTCCAGCTTCTTGCCGTGCAGCCGCGCCACGCCATGCATCAGGCCGATGAAGCGGCCCATCAGTCCATGATGATAAAGCCCGCGCGCGAACATCTCGATCCGGCGTTTTCTTGGCCCCGCTTTTTTCTGCCAGTAGCCTCGCGTTTCCTCATCCAGCAGCGGCGCCAGAAAGCGGTCAAAGGCTTCAACATTGGCGCCGGCGCTGGCTTCCCCGAAAAAGCGGAAAAAGCTTTCATGGTTCGGCAGATGTTCAAGCGCCGCCAGTTTAAGTTTTGTCAGCGCGACATGGTTGGGATTCAAGTCCACCGCCACGATTTGCGCCGGCGCATGCGCCAGGTAATTGAGAATGTTGCAGCCGCCGCTGGCGATGGTGAGCAGGCGGTGATGCGGCTTCAATTGCAGCGCTTCCAGATCGACAGCCGGATCTTCCCAGATCTGGTTGTATACAAATCCTTGAAACATAAGGGTGAAAAGCCGCTCCAAAGCGCCGCGAGGCGAGGTGAGGGGGCGTTGATGTGCAGCGCGTTCCAGGAGCAGATTGACCATGATGACTTGCCTTCCGCGAATCTGATGCGGAGGGGATAGGGCATTTGCATGACGGATTGGCGAAACATGGACGACGGAAAAAAATCGTTGGAGCAGGTGCTGGGCTTGCTCGATCTGGAATTGATCGAGCAAGACATTTTCCGCGGCCAGAGTTCCGAAGGCCGGGTGCAGCGCGTGTTCGGCGGGCAGGTAGCGGGCCAGGCGCTGATGGCGGCGATCCGCACCATCGATCCGTCACGCATTTGTCATTCTTTGCACGCCTATTTCCTGCGTCCCGGCGATCCGCGCGTGCCGATCCTGTACGAGGTGGACCGCTCCCGCGATGGCCACAGCTTCAGCGCCAGGCGCGTGGTTGCGATCCAGCACGGCAAGCAGATCTTCAATCTCGCCTGTTCCTTCCAGGTGCCTGAGAGCGGCTTCACCCATCAATTTCCCATGCCCGACGTGCCGCCGCCGGAAGCACTGGAAGATGAAATTGAAGTGCGCCGCCGCACCGCCGATCAATTGCCGGAAGCCTTACGCGAATGGCTGACGCGACCGCGTCCCTTTGAAGCGCGGCCAGTGATTATCGATCCGCCCGGCGACCGGCCTGCGCGCCCGCCATTCGACAATGTCTGGTTTCGCGCCTGCGGTCCGGTGCCCGACGCGCTGGCGCAGCCGCTGCTGGCTTTTGTCTCCGACGCCACGCTGCTCTCCACGTCATTGCTGCCGCACGGCAAAAGCATTTTCTCGAATTTGCAGGTGGCAAGCCTGGATCATGCGATGTGGTTTCATCACCCGATTCGCTTCGATGATTGGCTGCTCTATGCCCAGGACAGTCCATCGGCTTCCGGTGCGCGCGGTTTCAATCGTGGCGCGATTTTCCGCCGCGACGGCACGCTGATCGCATCGGTGGCGCAGGAGGGTTTAATTCGTCCGCGCGGGTGACCTTACGGGCAGGCGCTGGGCGCCGTGATCTTCTGCACCCGCCGCGGCTTGGAATAGAAGGTGTTGGTCATGGTGTAGGGCCCGGTCAGGCTGGCAAAGCCCGGAATGTTGACCGTGAAGGGCAGCGTATAGGTGTAGGTCACTTCCGCCATGATCACGCTGTCGCCGCTGCCTCTGGTGATCACGCCCTGTGCGGCGGTGGGAAAGTTATAGGTGCCGCTGCGCACCGTGCCGCCCTGGGTGCAGCTCCAGGCAACCGTACCGCTGGGATTGTTGCCGTGACCTGCCCGGCTCTTTTTGTACCAAGCGAATTGATAGAAATTGGCTTGGAAAGGAGCTTGGACATGCCGAAGAAAAGACCGACGCCGGAGCAGATAGTGACACTGCTGAGGCAAATAGAGGTGGCGACGTCACAGGGTAAATCGAT
>CANJIS010000010.1 GCA_947474565.1 Alphaproteobacteria bacterium | reverse complement strand
TCGCTCGGTTATCAGCCGCCGGCCCCCGAAACCGCGTCGTCGCTATGGCCGCCCTCCGGTTCCGCTACGCTCCACCTACGGCCGGCCATAGCGCTGGAGGCTGCAATGCACTAACAATCAAAACGGACCACTCAGTGGGGGCCGATCAATTATCTGACCGATAACGACAGCTTCACCGGCGCGACACCCTCGCCCTATATTCCACTGTCCCTGCGCAACCGGGAAACCCATGCCATCACCGGCTCGCTATCCTCGCTCTTAACCAGCGATGGCTTGTGGCTTGATGTGTATGGCGGCTGGATCGCGGACCGTTATACCAATGATGGCGGCATCTATGGCGGCCAGATCCGCTATCGTACGCCGACGGGCATGGATATCGCGCTGGGCGCCCGCCACACCAATGTTTCGATCATGCAAGGTCAAATCGGCGGCGACACCAGAGCCGGCTTGACCTTCACGTTCGGCTTCAACGGACCGTCGTTCAACTACTTCTGAAGTTTGAGAGCCGCTTCAACGGCGATGCGGGCGGCATGGCCGGACAGGCTGGGCACCGCTTCGGCGGCTGCGCCGCAAAGATAAAGACCGGCGATATTCGTCTGCACGCGCGCCAGCGGCGGCGCGAGAAGATGGTTCAGGCTGGCGCGATCGGGTGCACTGACTTGAAAGCTCAAATCCCGGACCAGCGCAGCAGAGCCGGGAACAAGGCGCGCCACTTCCCGCACCGCGCGCGCCGCAAGTTGCACGCGATCTTCCGCTGACAGCATCGCCGGTACCGGCCGCACCGTGACGGCAATCCGATCCGGCGCCATGGCGGCGAATTCCATCGGCAGTTCGCAGGCGAGTTTGCCCAGGCGCGCGGCTTCATGGGCATCGGCAAAAACATCCGGCCGTTCGGCATGAATAAAACGCACCGGCGCAAACGCGATCTTCTCTTTCAGGCTGATCAGCAGCCGTGCTTCGCCGATCCGCGAGGCCGGAGCCCGCGCGCTGCCTGCCAGCGCCATGGTGGCCGAACGATCGAGACTGGAGAGAACCAGACCGGCGCTCAATTCCTCGCCGCTTTTGAGCCGCACGCCGGTGACGCGGCCCTCCCGGGCCAGGATGGCCGACACTGGGGCGCAGCAACGGAAATCGGCAGCGCCCACCGCCCGGATCAGCGACCAGAGCAAGGTGCCGGGCGCCGGGATGGCGGCAGCGCCTTCCAGTCCTGCCATCTCCTGTGCCGCGCGCCAGACCAGCGCCAGCGCCGAACCCGGCTCGGAGACGTGGAAGCCGCCGGCGCTGGCATCGAACAGCAAGGCGGCGCTCAAGGCTTCGGATTCAAAATGCCCCGCCAGGAAAGCATCGGCGCCGGTGACGCGCAGGCGGGCGAATTTTTCCCGCGCCTTGTCCTGCTCAAGCACGCCGGCAGGCGTGCCTTCGCCCAAGCCGCTCCACCACCAGACTCTCAGCGCCAGCGCCGCGTCATGGCTGTCGCGGCCCAGCACAAACATCTCGGGTGCGGCGAAAGCCAGCGGCAGATCGCGCTGGATAAATCGCAGGCCTTGCTTTGGCAGCTTCAGCTGCGACACCAGCAGCGGATCCAGCGCATAGACCGGGCCAATGGGCTCGGCCGGCGCGGCTTCACGCTCCAGCAGCAGCACGCGCTTTCCCGCCTTGGCGAGACAGGCAGCGGCGGCGAGCCCGCCGACATCCGCGCCGATCACAATGGCGTCGTGCTGGGTCATGACCTGTCCGCCAAAATGGAAAGCGCGGCAGCGTAGCCGGCCGCGCCGGTGCCCAGGGGACCAGCCGCGGCGGAGGCGCCGCCCAGATAAAAGCCCGGCATGGCAGTGCGCGCGGCGGGACGGAACGCCAGCATCTGGTCCGGCGACAACTGGCCGCCATCGAGATCGCCGCTGCTGGCGCCCAACCGCGCCTCCATGTCCGGCGGCACGATGATGCGAATGCCCGCCAGCGCCGCCAGCGTGCCCGGCAGAGCCGTCTCGAGGCGCGGCAGGATCGATGCCGCCAGGCGCAGGCGCCGCTCCTGGTCCCACTGGCCGTCGAACAGGCGTGGCGGAATGCCGGCGATGGTGACGGTGAGCGTGGCGCCGTCCGCCGGCGCCAGACTGGGATCGCGCAGCGACACCGGATCAATCAGAAGCGCCGGTTTGGCCGGCACCGCCCAGTGGCGAAAGCTGGACAGGGCTTGGCCATCGCCCGACAGCAGCAGCGGCGCGGCGGCGTTGGTGGGGCGCTTGAGCGCCACAAGCAGCCGGGCGGTGCCACCCGGCATGCGGAAATGAGCGGCCAGGCTTCTGAGTGCCGGTGGCAGCGTCGCCCAAGGGAACAGCGACAAGAGACTATGCTTGATATCCAGGGTCGAGATCACCGCGCCAGCGGTGATCCGGCTGCCATCGGCCAGAACCAGTCCGCTCACCCGGCCTTGCGCGACGATAACCTCGCTGACTTCGTTCCCCAGCCGAATCTCGGCGCCCGAAGCAGCCTGCAGGAAGGCGGCGCCTAGCGCGCCCATCCCGCCTTTTACCGGCTCGATCCCCGCCAGCGCCAAAAGCGTCAATGCGCTGCCCGCCAATTCCGGATCGGTGGCGCGGCCGATCTGCGCCCAGGAGCGCAGGCGCGGCCAGTCGGCCAACGAACGCGACACCAGATCCTCTCCCGGCCAGGCAGATGGTGCCTGCACCGGTGACGCCAGCGCCCGGCGCAGGCGCGACAGCAGGTCATGGCGGTGGGGCAGTCTTGCCGCGGCGAAAATCTCGGCCAGGGCGGCGTCGCGGCGCTGGCGGATATCGTCGGGCAGCTTTTCGATCAACAGCGGCACATCCAGCGCGAGCGCAGCGGCCACCTCTGACGGAATCTCCGGCGCCCGGTCGGCGAAAGGCGACGCGAAAAAGCCGGGATGGAAAGCGTCTGTGACCAGACGTCCGCCGGCTTTCAGCCCGCGCTCGATCACCACGACTTTCAGGCCGGCGCGCGCCAGCACCGCGGCGGCGGTGAGGCCGTTCGCGCCAGCGCCGATGATCGCTGCATCGTAATACAAGCCTGATCCTGTCTGCCTTGACCCCTTGGGAAGATTGGGGGGGGGGCAGAAGAAGATAAAGCATACGAAAAGGGCGGAAACGCGATGTTTCCGCCCTTGGTTAATTTCAGACCTTTTGGGGCTTAAACGACGCCGCGCTTATGCTCGCCGACCACGACCCGGCCGGGGTTGAAGGCGCGCTTGAAGACTTCCAGCGCCTTGCGGGGTTCGGCATCGCCGCACATGAACACGTCGAAGGCCGCATAGCCCTTCTCCGGCCAGGTGTGGACCGAGATGTGGCTTTCCGCCAGCACGGCCACGCCGGAAATGCCGCCGCCTTCTTCGAAGACGTGCAGATGAATATGAAGCAGGGTGGCGCCAGCGGCGGTCACTGCGTCGATCAGGGCGGCTTCAAGCCGCTCGCGATCAGCCAGGCCTTCGGCTTCCCAAAGGTCGATGATCAAATGGCTGCCGGCATAAACCAGGCCATTCTTGTTGATGAAGTGGTCCTTCTGGTCATCATTCGAAGGCTTGATGACAACCGGACGCGGCGCCTTGGCGGCGCGCGGTTTGATTTCTTTTTGCGGATTGGCCGCCACCAGATTAAGTCGAGCCATTCAAGCACCTACCCGTCTTGGAGTTGACACCTGCGCCTTGGCCTTACGGACTTCCGGACGCGTCCTAAAGAAGAAAGCGACGCACGGGGTCACCCGGTCGCCGCTTTTTCCCGCTTTTTTTCTCGCGGGGTCGATGCGGACTTAAGGCCAATGGACCCCCCATGCAAGAAAAAATTTCCCCCCGGGCCAATTTTTTTCACCGCCGTGTCCGCTCAGCAGCGGCGCGAGCGGCGCGATCGGCCTGTGCACAACTCATTTTCCGATACGCTGGCGCGCGCAGGAAACACCTGTGAAATGGGACTCAAACGCCTGACAGCGGTACGGTAGACAGCGCCGCGCGCCGGTTCTATACGGCGCTCTCGACACCCGTCTTTGTCACAATCGCTAAGGAAGTGTTATGGCCCGCTCCCAGCCCCAGCCGACCAAGAAAACGACTCACAAGGCGTCCGACGACAGACAGGTGGAGCGCCTGCACCAGGGCTATGCCCAGTCGATGGAGATCACCAAGGTTTTGGCTGACGAGCAGAGCCGATTCCAGCACATCCGCATCTTCGACACCGTGGCCAATGGCCGGGTGATGACACTGGACGATGTCGTACAGATCACCGACCGCGATGAGAGCGCCTATGCCGACATGCTCACCCATCTGCCCATGCTCGAGCATGGCAAGGTAGAACGGGTGATGATCGTGGGCGGCGGCGACCTGTCCATCGCCGACGAAGCCCTGAAGCACAAGAACGTCAAAGAGGTCGTGCTGGTCGATATCGACGAGCGGGTGATCGCGCTGTGCAAGAAGCATTTCGGCGCCGTCAACGCCAAGGCCTTCAAGGACAAGCGCATGAAGGTCCATGCCGCCGACGCTTTCGAGTTCCTGGCCCGCAAGGAGTGCAAGAATCGCTTCGACCTGATCATCGCCGACCGCCCCGATCCCATCGGTCCCGGCAAGGTGCTGTTCGGCGAAACCTTCTATGACCGTATCAAGGGCGCGCTGAAGCCCGGCGGCTATGCCACCTTCCAGACCGGCGTGCCCTTCTATCAGCCCTGGGAAATCACCGAGGCGCTGCAGGAACTGAAACGCTTCTTCCCCAAATGCGGCCTCTATCTCAGCGTCGTGCCGACCTATATCGGGGGCTTTGTGGCGCTGACCTGGGCGACCAAGGGCGGCAAGCCGCTGGGCACGCCCGCCGGCATCAAGAAGGCGGCGAGCGCCTACAAGCGCAGCAAGCTGAAGTGCGATTACTACAACCCGGCGATTCACCAGGCGGCATTCGCTCTGCCGAACTGGATCGCCAAGCTGGTTCCTTGACCCAGAAGCGCGCCCTGCAAATTGCCGTCGCCATCGCCGGGCTCGTTCCGGTGACCGCCGGCAGCATCGGCATCAGCCGTCCCGATCTGCTGGAACTGGCTGCCACACCGGCTGCCAGCACGCATGCCGCCTATCTCAGCGGCTTGCTGCTGGGCATCGGACTGGCTTTCTGGTCCACGGTTCCCGCGATTGAGATCAAAGGCGTGCGCTTTACCCTGCTGACCGCACTGGTTGTGCTGGGCGGCTTAGGCCGTCTGACGCTGGCGATCCGGCTGGGCGTCTGGAGCCCGTCCGTCACCCTGCCGCTGGCCATGGAATTGGCTGTCACGCCAGCGCTTTGGGCATGGCAGCAGCGACTGGTTGCTTAGGTATAGTCGCATTTCCGGACGGAAAACCGCTTCACGTTCGTACGCTGTCGCTACGAGCTCCTGGAAATGCTCCGTGGGCCTTTTATTTCCCCGCCGGAACGCCCATCTTTCCGCCAGCAAGCAGGGAAAAACTTTCATGGCATTGATCGGACCGGGCGGACGGCCTGTCACTTCCACGCCCGTGGAAAATAAAGCCACGGGCGACAGCCCCCATATCAAGGATTCCGGCCTGGCCACGTTTGCCGCTGACGTGCTGGAGGCCAGCCGCCAGGTTCCGGTGATCGTCGATTTCTGGGCGCCGTGGTGCGGCCCCTGCAAACAGCTTGGCCCCGCTCTGGAGAAAGCCGTGAGCGACGCCAATGGCGCGGTGAAGCTGGTCAAGATCAATATCGACGAGAACCCGGAACTGGCGCAGCAGCTGCGCATCCAGTCCATCCCCACCGTCTATGCCTTCAAGGATGGCCAGCCGGTGGACGGCTTCATGGGCGCCCTGCCCGACAGCCAGATCAAAGCCTTTGTCACCGGTCTCTCCAGTGGCGGCGGTGGCGGACATGGCCATCATCATGGCGGCGAGGAACATGCCGTCGAAGTTCTGGCGGTGGCCGCGCAAGCCTTTGATGCCGGCGATATGGAAACGGCGGCGCATGCCTATGGCCATGTTCTGCAGGACATGCCCGGCGATCCGCGCGCCGTGGCGGGCCTGGCGCGCTGCTATCTCAAGAGCGGCGACCTGGAACGGGCCCGTTCCACCTTGCAACTGGTCAAGCCCGATGGCGCAGCCGACGAAGCCATCCGCGCGGTGGAAGCGGAGCTCAAGCTCAAGGACAATCCCCAGCCCCGCGGCGAAACCGAATTGCTGCGCGCCAAGCTGACGGCCAACGAGGCCGATCATCAGGCGCGTTATGATCTGGCGCTGGCGCTGGATGCGGCGGGCGACCGCGATGCAGCGATTTCAGAATTGCTGGAGCTGGTGCGCCGCGACCGCAAATGGAACGAAGATGCCGGCCGCAAGCAGCTGGTCATTCTGTTCGAGGCGATGGGCCCCACCGATCCGCGCACCATCGAGGCGCGGCGGAAACTTTCCGGATTGTTGTTCTCCTGATGCGCAAGGGCTTCCACAGCTTCACCGACCTGCCGGACACCATGCCGGTGTTTCCGCTCACCGGTATCCTGCTGATGCCCCGCGCCGCCCTGCCGCTGAATGTGTTCGAGCCGCGCTATCTGGAACTGGTGGATGACGCGCTGAAGGGCAACCGGCTGATCGGCATGATCCAGCCCGTGGAAAGCGAAGATACCGTGCTGCGGCCCAAACTCTCGCAGGTGGGTTGCGCCGGAAAGATCATCGCCTGGCGTGAGAGCGAAGATAATCGTTATCTCATCACCCTGGCCGGGCTGGCCCGCTTTCGGGTGAAAGAGGAAATCTCGGCGCTTTCCGGCTATCGGCAGGTGGCTTGCGACTTCAAGCCTTTCGCCGGTGACCTGGCGCAAACGAGCGTAGACGGCGATTTTCCCCGCGAGCGGTTGCTGGCGGCGCTGCAGGATTACCTCTCCCATCGCGACATGAAGGCGGATTGGAAAAGCGTGATGACCGCGCCGGCGGAATCCCTGGTCAACGCCCTGGCCATGATGTGCCCCTTTGAGCCGGCGGAAAAACAGGCGCTGCTGGAAGCACCAAGCTGGATAGACCGGGTTTCCACCCTGGTGGCGCTGCTGGAAATTTCCACCGCCGGACAGGGTTCGGGGACTTTGAATTAATGGAAACCGATCCCAAGCTTCTCGAAATCCTGATCTGCCCGGTGACGCGCACCACGCTGCACTATGACCGTGAGCGGCAGGAACTGGTGTCGCGTGCGGCGGGCCTGGCCTTCCCCATTCGCGGCGGTGTTCCCATCATGCTGCCCGGCGAAGCGCGCGAATTGCGTGAGGATGAGCGGCGGTCATGACCTGGCCGACCGAGCTCAGGCTCAACCCCGAAAAAAGCTCCCTCACCGTCAGCTTCAAGAACGGCGCGCGCTATGTGCTGGGCGCTGAACGTCTGCGGATCGAAAGCCCGTCCGCCGAAGTACGCGGCCATGGCGGGTCACAGAAACCGGCCCCGCTGACCGGCAAGGAAAATGTGAAGATTGCCCGGCTGGAACCGGTGGGCAATTACGCCGTGCGCATCGTGTTCGATGACGGCCATGACAGCGGCCTTTATAGCTGGGACTATCTCGCCGAACTGGGAGCCACGACTTAAGCGTCTTTGCCCACGGCCTGCGCGATAGTGGCAAAGCCATCGCGCTTCAGCCGGGCCGCCAGTTCGCGCTTGATGCGGGCGATCAGCCCAGGCCCCTGATAGACCAGCGCCGTGTAAAGCTGCACCAGCGTGGCGCCGGCGCGGATTTTTTCATACGCGTCCGCGCCCGAAGAAATACCGCCCACGCCGATCAGCACAACGGAATTGCCGAGCCGCTGGCGCATCTTGCGCAGAATTTCCGTGGAAGGCTGAAACAGCGGCGCACCGGAAAGCCCGCCGGTCTCGTTTGCCGCCGCGGACTGGAGCGCGGGCCGGGCAATAGTGGTGTTGGAGACGATCACGCCATTGATGCCGCTGTCCCGCACCACGGCGGCGATATCATCGAGTGCCGCCTCATCCAGATCGGGCGCGATCTTTAAAAGCAGCGGCACCGCCGTCTTGCGCGCAGCGGTGAGCGATCCCAGCAGGGGAGACAATTCATCCTTGTTCTGCAAGCCACGCAGCCCCGGCGTATTGGGCGACGAGACATTGACGGTAACATAGTCGGCCAGCGGCGAAAGCCGGTTGAAGGCTTGCACATAATCACGGATGCAATCTTCTCTGTCCTTGTTGGCGCCGATATTGATCCCGACAATGCCGCGTCCGCGCCGCGCCGAGAGATTCTTTTCCGCCGCCGCCATGCCGCCATTGTTGAAACCCATGCGGTTGATCACCGCCGCATCTTCCGTCAGGCGAAAAAGGCGCGGCTGCGGATTGCCGGTCTGCGGGCGCGGCGTGACCGTGCCACATTCGACAAAGCCGAAACCCAGCTTGGCCATCGCATCGGGCACTTCCGCGTCCTTGTCGAAGCCCGCCGCCAATCCGACCGGATTGGGAAAGGAAAGGCCCAGCGCCGACACTTTCAGGCTGGGATCATCCGCCTCCGGCGACGGCAGCAGGGGGCCAGACGCTTTGGTCAGTGCAATGGTGGCGCGATGCGCGGCTTCGGCGGGCATCAGGCGCAGCAGGCTGGTGGCAACGTCCAGCATCTATTTCAGGAATTCCCCGTTCAACGCCTGGCGGATCATGGAGGCGGTCTCCTTGGTGCCAAACAAGGCGGCGAAAGAACCGAAACGCGGGCCCTGGGTCTGGCCCAGAAGCACTTCGTACAGCGCGCCGAACCAGGCGCGCAGCGGTTCAAACGCATGCGCCTTGCCGACTTCGTACACCAGATTTTGTAACACCGCGCCGTCGCGTTCGTCACCCAGCGCTTCGAGCTGAGACGCCAGATCCTCCAGCGCCTTGCGTTCCTGATCGCTGGGGGCGCGGAAAACCTTGGTGGGTTTCACAAAGTCTTCGTAGTAACGCAGCGCATAGCCGACCAGATGGTCCAAGCCGGGATTGGCCTCCGGCGAGGCATCCGGCGCATAGGCGCGGATATTGCCCCACAGCACATCACGGTTATGCGCGTTGGAGGCGGAGACAAGATTGAGCAGCAGCGCGAAGCTGACCGGATAGCGCTCTTCCGGCACATTGCCGCCATGAATATGCCAGACGGGATTGTCGAGCCGCTGCTCATCCGTGGTTTCGGCGGCATAATAGGATTCCAGATGCGCGATATATTCGTCCACCGCCTTGGGGATCACATCGAAGAACAAGCGTTTGGCGGTGCGCGGCTTCTGGAACATGAACAGCGCCAGCGATTGCGGTGAGCCGTAACTCAGCCATTCCTCGATGGTGATGCCGTTGCCTTTGGATTTGGAAATCTTCTGGCCGGTATCGTCCAGGAACAGCTCGTACATGTACTGATCAGGCGGCTCGCCGCCGGCGATCTTGCAGATCGCGCTGTAAAGCGGCGCCTGGCTGAGATGATCCTTGCCGTACATCTCATAGTCCACACCCAGCGCGGCCCAGCGCATGCCCATGTCGGGCTTCCATTGCAGCTTGCAATGGCCGCCGGTCACCGGAACGGTTTCTTCGCTGCCATCTTCTTCGAGATAGGTGATGGTGCCGGCCGCTACGTCATGGCGGACGACCTTGGCCAGCAGCACTTTGCCCGAGCGCGGGCTGACGGGCAGAAACGGCGAATAGGTCGCCTGACGTTCTTCGCCCAGCGTCGGCAGCATCACCGCCATCACCTTGTCGTAGTTGGCAAGGATGCGGCCCAGCGCGGCATCGAAGGCGCCGGATTTGTAGACGGCGGTGGCGCTTTTGAATTCGTAGCGAAAACCGAAATGGTCCAGGAAGGCACGCAGCCGCGCATTCATGTGATGGCCAAAGCTTTCATGGGTGCCGAACGGATCAGGGATCGACGTTAGCGGCTTGCCCAGATTGGCCTTCAGCATGTCGTGCTGGGGCAGATTGTCGGGCACTTTGCGAAGTCCATCCATGTCGTCCGAGAAGGCGATCAGATGGGTGGGAATGTCTGAGATGGTCTCGAAGGCATGGCGCACCCAGGAGGTGCGGGCGACCTCGCCGAAGGTGCCGATATGCGGCAGGCCCGAGGGGCCATAGCCGGTCTCGAACAGCACCCGCTCCGGTTTTTTGCCCTGGGCTTTGAGCTTCTCGACCCGGGCCAGCAGTTTGCGGGCCTCTTCAAACGGCCACGCTTTGGCGCCAAGCGCCTGTTCTTTAAGCAGTTTCGGCTGGGAATTCATACTTTATTACGACTTTACTTAAGCGTTTTGAAAGGGCGGGAAAGCTAGGCTTTGCCGAGGGATAGCGTCAATGACCGTGGAAGTCATGGCACAGCTTGACGAGAAAGCGGAGGCGGAGAGAGTTTTCTCCGGCCGCATCGCGGTCCTGTATGCGCTTGGCCGCCACTACCTCTCCCTCCCTTTCGCGGTGTTGTGCGTGCCCGCCACGCTGGTGGCCGGCCACACCTTCGGTATGCTGCCGGTGACGCCGCTGATCCTTCAGATGGCGGTCGTGATCGCCGCGGAGCAGCTCACCACCGCCTACAAACATCGCTGCGAGAATGAAGGCCGCCATTGCGACGACCCGCATTTCTGGGCGCGCCGCTACACCTTCGTGTCCGCCATCGCCGGCGCCTGCTGGGGCCTGGGCGCCTGGTTCTGGTTCGCCTGGGATTCCTTCCCCGCCCAGGCCTATCTGGCGCTGGCCTTCCTGGGGATGACCGCCACCGAATTCATCGCTCGCTCGGCGCATCGGCCCGCCTTCACGGCGCACACGCTTCTGTCGCTGGGGCCGCTGATCCTGCTTCTGCTGCTGGACGGCAGCCTTTATGCCGACATGACCGCCATACTGGTGGGCTTCTTCGGCGCGGTGCTGATTTCCTACTGCAACGGCATGGGGCGGCTGATCGACGAAGGCATTTTCCTGCGCGGCGAGAATGCCAGGCTGGTGGCGCGCCTGTCGCGCGAAAAGATCGAAGCCATCGCCGCGCGTGACTCGGCCCAGGCCAGCGCCATGGCCAAATCTGCCTTCATCGCCAATATCAGCCATGAGTTGCGCACGCCGATGAACGCGCTGCTGGGCATGGCCCAACTTCTCGAGCGCGCCGACCTTCCCAAGCAGCAGGCCGATCATGTCAAGGTGATGCTGGAAGCCGGAGGCGGACTTCTCACCCTGCTGGACGATGTCATCGCACTGACCCGCGATGATGACGCGCAATTGGAAGATGAGGATTGCGATCCGTTGCAGACCGCCCGCGCCGTGGCGCGGCTGCTGCAGCCGCGCGCCTGGGAAAAGCGGCTGCGCCTGACGCTGACCGCCGCGCCCGACCTGCCGCGCGTCGCCGCCGATCCGCGCCGGGTACGCCAGGTGCTGCTCAAGATCACCGACAATGCCCTGAAATTCACCGAGCGCGGGCTGGTGGATATCCGCCTGGACGGCGAACTGGACGAGAGCGGTCACAGCTTTGTGCGCTTCACCATCACCGACACGGGCCTGGGCGTGGCCCCGGAAGTGGCGGGCATGTTGTTCAAGCCCTTCTCGCCGGGCGATTCTTCTTACGCCCGCTACCAGCAAGGCGCAGGCCTGGGACTGGCGGTGGCCAAACGCATCATCGATCAGGCAGGCGGCAAGGTCGGATTCGAAAGCAGCCATGGCGACGGCGCGCAATTCTGGTTCAGCCTGCCGGTTTCCGGTCAGACCCAGTCGGGCAAGACCAGCGAGGCTTACGGCGAGGCACAGGTGCCGCCGCACGGCATTTCGGTGCTGGTGTTCGCGCCCCAGACCAATGTTGCGCCCCAGATTTCCAATCTTCTGGAACCGTTCGGCAACCGCGTGGTGGTTGCGGCAAGCCCCGCTGATGCGGCGCGCCGCGCCAGCCAGGATATTTTCGACGTTCTGATTGCCTCTGCCGCCGATGCCGATCTGCTGGCGGCTTCGCCGGACGTGAAGGCGCCGGTGATCGCGGTGCTGCTGCGCGGCGACCGCGCCCCCGCCGCCACCGACATCGTGGTGCGCTGGCCGATCAGCGCCGATGCGCTTTACCACGCGATAGACGCTGCCTGCGTGACCGAAGTCCATCACGAACAGGATCAACAGACGGCAGCGATTGATGCGGTGGCATTCTCCACCCTGGAACGATCGGTGGGGATGACCACGCTGATCGAGATCCTGCAATGCTACATCGTCACCGCCGAAGAGCTGACCAATGGCCTGGCGGCGGCCTGTGCGGATGAAAAATGGGATGAAGCGGCGCGCCTGGCCCAGGCATTGTCGGCGCCGCGGGCGGTCTGGGCCTTTCCGCCGTCACCCAGTCGGCGCGGCAGTTCGCCCAGAAGACGCGCGATGGCGTGGGCCCGCATGAACTGCGCAACGCGGCGCAGGAAGTGGTGGGCGAGCATATCCGCGCCCGCAGAGCGCTGAGCAACCTCTACCCCGACGTAGCTTAATAGCTATTATGCGGGATGCTGCCCGCGACTCTCTCTGAAGTTATTGCGTTGGCGCCTGCGCCACCCGGTGCTGCCGTTTGCGGCACAGATGGCGCCTGCCGCCGTGTCAGCCGCGAAGAAGCGCGCGCAATTTTTATCTCCGGTGACGTGCTGGTGGCGCATGCCGGTTTTGCCGCCGGCCGGCTGAAAGCCGCACCCTTGAAACCCCTCTTCGATGTGCTGGAGCTGTTCGCCTTTGTGCGGCCCGGCCAACCCATGGTGCCCAGCGCGTTGGGACTGGCGCGGCTGACAGGGATTGAGACACCGGACAGTCCGGAAGCAGCGGCGCGGGCGCTACTGGATATAGCCGAAGGATTGCTGAAAGAAGCCGCGGACTGGCCGCTCGAAACGCGCCAGCGTCTGGCGCCGCTGCTGGACACGATGGGCCGGGCGGGCTGGCGCTGGGCAGCGCCGCTCAAGGCCGCCATCAAGGAAGAGGTGCAACAGGGCTCGCCCATCGCGGGCATGGAAACCTGGCGCGGCTTGCCGCAATGGGAAGACGAAGCGCCGGTGGGCATACCGGGTTCGCAAGCCGTGACACCGGAAGAAGCCAAGGCGCGGCTCACACAGCTGACCGTCACACCACGCGTCGAACAGGCAGCCTATGCCGAAGCGGCGGCCTATGCCTTCGGCCCGCGCGAGGATTCCGGGGCGCCCCGCATCGCCTTGGTGGAAGCGGGCACCGGCACCGGCAAGACGCTGGGCTATCTGGCCCCCGCCAGTTTGTGGGCGGAGAAGAACGGGCCGGGACTTTGGATCTCAACCTACACCCGCAACCTGCAGCGCCAGATCGTGCAGGAGTTGGCGCATCTGTACCCCGATCCCGTCGAGCGCGCGGAAAAGGCGGTGGTGCGCAAGGGCCGCGAAAATTATCTCTGCCTTTTGAATTTCGAAGAAGCCGCCAAGCGCACGGCCCTGGCGCCGGGCCAACGAAGCGTGGCGCTGGGGCTGATCGCGCGCTGGATCAGCTCAAACACCGATGGCGATATTTCCGGCGCGGGCTTTCCCGCTTTCCTGGCGGCGTCCCTGCCCTTGTCGGAAGTCACCGACCGGCGCGGCGAATGCATCTATGCCGCCTGCCCGCATTACCGCACCTGTTTCATCGAGCGCGCCATCCGCCGGGCCCGCCACGCGCCCATCGTGGTCGCCAATCATGCGCTGGTGATCTCGCAAGCGGCCGCAGACTGGCTGGCGACAGACCAGACCACGGACACCCCGCCCGAGCGGCGGCTGCGTTATGTCTTCGATGAAGGCCATCATCTGTTCGATGCCGCCGATAGCGGTTTTGCCGCTCATTTGTCGGGGCGGGAGATGGCGGAGCTGCGCCGCTGGATCAGAGGACCGGAAGGGCGCGCCCGTACCCGCATGCGCGGGGTGGAAGAACGGCTGAAGGATCTGGTGGCGGACAGCGACGACGCGCTGGAAGCCCTGGATGAAGCGGTACAGGCGGCAAGCGCCTTGACGGGTGACGGCTGGATGAGCCGCATCACCGGCGGCGGTGCGCGCGGCCCGGGTGAAATTTTTCTTGCCGAAGTTCATCGCCATGTCCGCGCCCGCAGCGACGACCGCGATGCGTTCTATACGCTGGAAGCAGAACCCCACCCCTTGGGCGAAGACGCGTTGCGCGCGGCGATGGAATTGTCACGGGCGCTGGAGCGCATCCGGTTGCCGCTGTCCAAGCTGGCGCGGCTGTTGCGCGAGAAGATGGACGAGAAGAGCGCCACTATTGAACCTTATACCCGGGCCCGGCTGGAAGCGGCGGCGCGCGGGCTGGAGCGGCGCGCCAAGCTGGTGCTGCCGGCCTGGCGGCAAATGCTGGAAACGCTGGAGACCGGCGAGATCAACGATAATTTCACCGACTGGTTCGAGATCGCGCGCGCGGATGGCCGGGATTTCGATGTCGGCTTTGAACGCCATTGGGTCGATCCCACCATCCCGCTGGCGAATGAGATATTGGAGCCGGCGCATGGCGCCTTGATCACATCGGCGACCTTGCGCGACACCGGCGCAGACAATCCGGACGCCCATTGGCAAAGCGCCGAAGTGCGCACCGGGGCGCTGCATCTACCGCTGCCGCCGCGCCGCGCGAGTTTCGGTTCGCCCTTCAAATTCGAAAACCAGTCGCGGATTTTCATTGTCACCGATGTGGCGCGGCGCGATGCGGCGGCGCTGGCGGGCGCGATGCGCGAATTGTTCCTGGCCAGCGGCGGCGGCGGCCTGGGATTGTTCACGGCAGTACGAGCCTTGCGCGATACCGAAAGCCGCATCGCCCAGCCGCTCGCCGATGCGGGGATTTCACTCTACGCCCAGCATGTCGACCGGCTGGACACCGGCGCACTCATCGACCTGTTCCGGGCCGAAGAAAATGCCTGCCTGCTGGGCACCGATGCCCTGCGTGATGGCGTGGACGTACCGGGCCGCTCGCTGAGGCTGGTGGCGTTCGACAAAGTGCCCTGGCCCAAGCCCACCATCCTGCACAAGGCGCGGCGCGCCCGGTTCGGCAAGGGCTATGACGACCTCCTCACCCGCTTCCGGCTGAAACAGGCGTTTGGGCGGCTGATACGGGGGCCTGAAGACAAAGGCTGCTTTGTAATCCTGGAATCCGCCACGCCGTCGCGGCTTCTGGCCGCCTTTCCGGAAGGCGCCCCGGTAAAACGCTGCGGTTTGGCCGAGGCGCTTGGGGATATCAGGGCGTTTTTGGCCTGAAGAGATGACCCGCCGGGCGGGGCCGCCTATAAACCCAGGCATGGGCGAGATGAGCGAAATCCAGGCCGGAGAAGACGATTTCTATGGCCGCTATTCCACCGGCATCCTGCCCAGTCATGTGCTCAAGCGGCTGATCGCCCAGGGCCAGGAAATCCAGGCCGCAGAACCCTTCACCGGCGCGCAGATTCAACCCGCCAGCATCGACCTGCGGCTGGGCCCGGTGGCGATGCGGGTGCGCGCCAGTTTCCTGCCCGGCAAAAATTCCACCGTGGAAGAAAAGCTGGCGCATGTCTTCATGCACGAGATCGACATTTCGAACGGCGCGGTGCTGGAAGCGGGCTGTGTCTATATCGTCAAGCTGATGGAGCGGGCGGAATTCTCGCCACGCATTTCCGGCGCCGCCAATCCCAAAAGCTCAACCGGCCGCATTGACGTATTCACCCGGCTGATCACCGATAGAGGCGAAGCGTTCGACCGCATCGAAGCCGGATATCGCGGCCCGCTCTATGCCGAGATCAGTCCGCAGACTTTCCCCATCCTGGTGCGCAAGGGATCACGACTGAATCAGTTGCGCATCCGGCGCGGCTCACCCCAATTTGGCGACACCCAGCTTCGCCGCCTGCATGCGGAACAGGCGCTGGTGGACAGCGATCCGGATATCGATAACGGGTTGGGCTTCTCCATCGATCTGAAAAGCACCGGACGGATCGGCTGGCGGGCCAAGCGTCATACAGGCCTGATTGACCTGGACAAGACCGACGCGCTTTCGCCGTATGATTTCTGGGATCCGGTGGAAGCCAATTCCGCCGGTCACCTGGTGCTGGACCCGGACGAATTCTACATCCTGGCCAGCCGCGAGCGGGTCGCCATTCCGCTGGATCACGCCGCCGAAATGGTGCCGTTCAATCCCCTGGTGGGCGAGTTCCGTGTTCATTATGCCGGCTTCTTCGATCCCGGCTTCGGTTATGAAAAAGGCAAGCCGCCTACAGCCCGCGCCGTGCTGGAAGTCCGCTCCCGCGAAGTTCCGTTCATTCTGGAGCATGGCCAAATCGTAGGCAGGCTTATTTTTGAGCGCCTCACCGATCCGCCGCCGGAAGCCTATGGTTCAGGACTGGGCTCCAATTACCAGAACCAGAGCTTGAAACTTTCGAAGCATTTCAAAACGCCGTAGGGCGCGCCGGAACTGCTAACAATTGTTGCCCAAAGTCCACATGGGGCCCTGAAAACAATGGCAGCGTTCGCAAGGCCGTTGCGTCGGAGGCCCTGTCCGGCACAGTTACGCCATTGCGGACGGACGGTTTGGGGAAACCCCGCAATATTTGATACCCGCGCGAGGGGACATAAAAAGGCGCTGGATCAAGGGTCCTTTTTGAAGGGGGCAGTCTGAGGCGGTTACGGCGCTAAAAAGCAGCCGGCCGCCTCATGTTTTTTCCGGCACCCTCATGAATTTAACCACCAAAAGACTGAGCCTGAAGCCCATGGCGCAAAGCGATGCGCCGGCGCTGTTCGCCATTCTGGGCGATGCCGACGCCATGCGCTTCTGGCAGCGGCCGCCTGTCACGCGTCTGGCGGGACGGGGACGCCATCGGCAGCTGCGATCTGTCCTTCATCAGCCCTGAGGACGGCCAGGCCCAGACGGGATTTCTGTTCCGGCGCGATCAATGGGGACAGGGCTTCGCCGGCGAGGCGATGGCGGCGGTGATAGCGCACGCTTTCGGGCCGTTGGGATTGAGCCTGATCACGGCCCGGACCCATGTGGAAAATCTGCGGGCGCGGCGGCTATTGGAGCGGTTGGGGTTTGTGCTGGACCGCACCGAAGAAAGCGATGCGCCGGGCATCCCGATGAGGATCGCGGTTTATCTGGGTCACCCCTGAAGGGCGCGGCGCTTCCATATATCGATGCCCAGGAACGGCAAGTAATAAACCAGCAGCGACACCAACCCGATCGCCACCAGCTCAGGAATGTACCAGGGCCAGGGTGACAGGAAATCCAGCACACTGGCGTTGACCGGCTTGGCGGCCAGGAAGCCGTAATTGACGTGCAGCGCGGCGTCAGCGACGGCGGCCACGATGGCATAGCCAATGGTGGCGGCTGCCACTTTCGGCAGGACAGCCAGCGTTGGCCGCAGACCCATGAAACTCAAATACAGAAGCGCGGTGATGATGCCAGCGTGATTGATGGCGAAGAAAATGAATTGCGGGTCGGGAAAGTCGTAACCGATATCGGGCGTGATCAGGCCTTGCAGCGAACCGCCCAGACCCCAGAAATATCCCAGCGCATAAGCGAAAGGGCGTTTGGTGATCAGGGCCACGATCAGCGCCGCAGCCGCCCAGTCGCACAGATTGAGCGGCAACCCATTGCCAAGCGTCAGCCAGCCGCGTTGCCAGAACAGCAGAAGCCAGCAGATCCAGCCGCCCAACAGCAAAGCCGCCAGGATGATGCGGATGGGCCGGTCAAGCGACGGAGAATTGCGCGCGGCGAAGGCCAGAGCCACCGGCGCGGCAAAGGCAAGCGCCAGCATCACCAGATGCGCCAGGCCGAACATCACAAAAGCCGGACGCATCGTCTGCCTCCGCGCAATGCGGGCTAGTTGGGATAGACCACCAGCTTGATGGGATTGACGTGCAGCGCCGGGCCGCCCGCAATGGCGACATCAAGCCCCGGAAACGAAACCGGGCCCGGGGTTACGGCTGTATAATAAAAACTGAAACTGTCGGAGTCGGGCTTGGGATCGACAGCAGCGCCATTCATGCGCACAGTATCGGGATGCTCCAGCCAGACGGGATCGGCGACTTTGCCGCCGATCGTCTTGATGGTCACGGTGAAAGGCTGCCCGGCCACCAGCCGCACGCCCTTGGGATTGGAAGGCCCGGTATAGGCGACGTCATTGATATCCACTTCCACCGAAGCGGCGAAGGCCGGGGCGGCGGACAGGGCCAAGGCGAAGAGCGAAATAAATATCTTTTGCATCACGGCATTTTCCTAGCCCAAATTTGGCACGCGGGACGGGCCGTTGTCATCACCGGACGTGTGGTATAAAGCGCCAAGGGATGCGGGTGTAGTTCAATGGTAGAACGGCAGCTTCCCAAGCTGCATACGTGGGTTCGATTCCCATCACCCGCTCCAGTGATCCTCCCAAACTAGCAAGGCCCGGAGGCTTTCGTGACCATGAGGCTTAAACCTCTACAGTTGGTTGGTGTAGCAATCACCCTCGCGCTTACTGGATGCACCGCAAACCAGCCGATGACTCTGAATTCCATTGCCGTGGACGGCTTTACGACGGAAATCACAAGCCACCCTCTTTATGCCCAAGCCGATAAGTTCTCATTCACTACCGCGATAACAAAATACCTGGCAAACGGAGGACATCATACGGTGCCTGTGGGCAACTATCTGCTTCTCAATGTTCTAAACAGTCTCCCAGCGGGAGTCTCGGACGTGCGGCTTGATGCGTTTAACTCTGAATGCAACCCCGGACGACTTTTCCTTCCGAATGTCATTTGTATAAGTTCGTATGCAGTCAAATTTCGTCGCGGCGAAAAACCGACAACGATAGCTGGCAAAGTCACTACCGACGTTGGCCTGCAAAAAGCTAAGGATGACGAGTTGCTGCTGGGCGTCGCGGTTCATCGCGATTACGGCGATGACTCCATCGTGGGCGAGGTAAAACTGGCCGTCGATGATGTAGTCCGCGATCTCAAACAACGACTCATTGCTCCATAACCGAGCGTCATCACCCGCTCTAGGTTATCGGACGTGTCCTGGATTCCCGCTTTCGCGGGAATGACAAGAGCACCCAGCAATTACCCGCGACGCGCGGCCTTGAACGAAACCAGCTTTCCGCTGTTTTCGCACCACAGCGACAGCTTCACGCTTTTCAGGCTGTCCCAAAGGGTCAGCCTGCCCACGGCATGCAGTTCGGGATGATCCCGCAATGCGCTGGGCAGCCGGTAATAGGGAATCCGGCTGTTGAGATGGTGGATGTGATGAATGCCGATATTGCCGCTGAACCAGCGCAACAAGGCCGGCAAGTCGTAAAAGGAGCCGCCCTTGAGCGCGGCATCGTGATGCGACCAGCCCGGCGCGCGCGCCCATTCAACGCCTTCAAACTGGTGCTGCACATAGAACAGCCACACACCCATCGAGGCCGACAGCATCATGATCGGCACATGCACTTTCAGGAAGGGCCCAATCCCGACAAGCCAGGACATTCCAACCACCACAAGCACGATGCCGGCATTGGTCGCCATTGTGCTGATCCAGGGCTTCCAGCCATCGCGCATCTGATGCACGGGAAGCCGGTGCTGCACGAAGAACATATAGGCGGGACCGATCACGAACATTACCGGCGGGCTGCGATAGCAGCGATAGGCCAGACGGCCCCACCAGGATTTGCGCTTGTACTCATCCACCGTCAGCAGATCGATATCGCCGATACCGCGGCGGTCCAGATTGCTGGATGTGGTGTGGTGGATGGCATGGTTGTGCTTCCAGTAATCATAGGGCGTCAGGGTGAGCACCCCGAGTGCGCGGCCCAACCAGCTGTTGGCGGCGCGCTGGCGGAAGAACGCGCCATGTCCGCAGTCATGCTGAATAATGAACAGGCGCACCATGAATCCGGCCGCCGGTACCGCCAGCAGAAGCGTCAGCCAATAGCTCACATCCAGCGATAACCACATCAGGCCCCACAGAAGGAGCAGCGGGATCAGGGTAATCGCCACCTCGAACACGGCGTGCCGCATGTCGGGTTGGCAATAACGCAGTAATGAACGTGACAGATCAGAGGGGTGAAGCATCTTGCCGATTTGTACGAAAGCGGCGGATGCCTATCATCTCGGGTCAGGAAACTCCATATGCCTTTTTACCCCTCCAGCGGGGTGCCAGCAGGGTTACCGCCAAGGTTACCACCAAGGGTTACCGGAAGTGCCAGCCATCGCTTTCCCGGCAGGCGCTGCCAGGGGTAACCGGCGAAGGACCGCTGAGATTGAACCCTTCGCGCGTATCACGCGTGTTATAACCTTCCGAGCCGCGATGATCTGTCTGCTGCCAGAAGTCACGGCATAGCAAACCGGCTTTCACATATTCGCGGGTGGGCGTGAACACACCCTCGTCATAGGCGCCGTGCCAGGAATAATTTTCATCCAGCGGGCCCGAAAGGCTGCGCGCCAGTTCCTGGAAGGCAACCGTGCGGTCTTCCGGCCGAATATCGCGGGCAATCGTGCGCCCCGTGGCGCCGCTGTAATTGTCCTTGGTGGGATCCAGATCCTCTTTCAGTTCCGGCAGCACAGGACGCTCGCCTGGAACGGTCACGGATTCATTGGCAGCGGGTACTTCTGCCGCCAGGGCGGAACTTCCGAGTAAACCCAGCGCCAAGATCAGGCCACATTTGGTAACAGTTTGCATGACACACCTCGCTTGGAGGAAACGATGTTTGTCATGCGCGGTTCCACCCGAATGGCAGACTTGAGCCAGATTGCTGGTTGATTGGGGGCCTTTGCGATTGCCGATGCCGGCGGTAACATCCGGCGATAATCATTCGATTCATATTCAAAAAGCATTTGGAGAAAAACATACGTCGCATCTTTGTGCTGGGCACCCTTCTGGCAGCCGCGGTTGTGACAATCGGTGCGAGCGTGCAGGCGCAGAACCGCCCGCAAATCATTCTTTTCCAGGACGACAATTATCGCGGCAACCAATGGCCCGTCGATGGCGCCACGGCAAAGCTGCGCTTCGATGATCGCACGTCCAGCGTGCGCGTGATCGGCACCTGGGAGCTTTGCGAGGATGACAATTTCCGGGGCCGCTGCATCATCGTGAACCAGGATGTGCCCAAGCTGGACCGGCTGGGTTTCGACGACCGGCTTTCCTCCTTGCGTCCTGTCAGCGACCGGCCGGATGACAGGCGCAATGATTCCCGCGACCGTTCTCGCGATCGTGACAGAGGCGATGATCGCTTCGGCCATGGCGGCGGCGGTGACGACGGTATCCGGGTCGTCTCCGGCACCTATGGCGGTACCTGCCGCCAGCCGCAGGGCAATCGTACCGCCGATCTGGCCTCTACCTGCGACGGCAGGAACAGCTGCCGCTACACCATCGATACCCGTGTGATCGGCGATCCTGCCTTCGGCTGCGCCAAGGATTATGTCGCGGAATGGACCTGTGGCCGGGACCGCTCGATTCGCCAAAGCCGGGTCGCACCGGAAGCAGACCGCCAGAGCGTGACGCTGGAGTGCCGCTGACGGCGGGTTTGCGGGCGCGTTGATTCAACAGGGTTTCGGGAAAAGGCGGGAAGATTTCCGCCGCCCAAAACCATTGATTCGGCTTAATTCTGGCCCAAGTTGCCAGTCCTCTCCGGATATGTCTGAATTCCGCAAAATAACGGGCTTAGAAACAACCGGCCCGAAAAACTAAGGGAAATGGGAGGACAGCATGGACGGCAAGGAATCCAGGAAATTTCCGCCGGAAGCGGTGGAGCTTTACAGCAAGTTCATTCATGGCGAGATCAGCCGCCGCGCCTTCTCCAACGGGCTGAAGCGCTTCGCGGTGGCGGGACTGACTGTCAACGCGATGATTGACGGCCTGATGCCCAACTATGCGATGGGCCAGCAGATCGCCAAAAATGACGAACGCATCCATTCGGAATACATCACCATCCCCTCGCCCAACGGCTATGGCAGCATCAAGGGCTATTTCGTGCGGCCCTTCAGCCAATACACCCGCGACGAGAAGCCCACGAAATTGCCGGGCGTCATTGTGGTTCACGAAAACCGCGGCCTGAACCCGCACACCGAAGATGTGGCGCGCCGTTTCGCCCTGCAGAATTTCATCGCCTTTGCGCCGGATGCGCTGACTTCTGTCGGCGGCTATCCGGGCGACGACTATAAGGGCGGACTTCTCTTCTCCAAGCTGGACGCCAACAAGCGCATGCAGGATTTTCTGGCGGCGGCGCAATGGCTGAAGGCGCGGCCCGACTGCACCGGCAATATCTGCGCCACCGGCTTCTGCTATGGCGGCGGCGTATCCAACAGCCTGGCGATGATGATGGGCGTGGATTTGAAGGCGGCGGCGCCTTTCTATGGCACCCCGACCAAGCCGGAGGATGTGCCGAAGATCAAGGCGGCGATCCTCATCCATCATGGCGCGCTCGATAAGGCTTTGTCGGAAGGCTATCCGGCGCAGGAAGCTGAACTTAAAAAGAACAATATCACCCATGAAGGTCATGTCTGGCCCAACTCGGTGCACGGCTTCTTCAATGACGCCACGCCGGAACGCTATAACAAGGCCACGGCAACCCAGGCCTGGGACCGCACCATCGAATGGTTCAATCAATACGCCAGGGCGTGATCCTTCACTGCCCTTAACAACATAAACGGGAGATACCTCATGAATCGCTTCACCGCTGCTTTGCTCGCCACTGCCTTCTTCTGTGTTCCGGCCGCGATGGCCCAGGCGCCTTCGGCGGAAATCACGGCGGCGGTGAACGATTCCGGCCGTCCGCCGGCCGACAAGGAACGCGATGCCAATCGCAAGCCGGGGGAAGTGCTGGCGTTCGCCGGTGTGAAGCCGGGCATGGTGGTGGCCGAACTGGGTTCAGGCGGCGGCTATTACACCCGTCTGCTGGCCAAGGCAGTCGGTCCCAACGGCAAAGTACTGGCGGTCGCGACCAAGGGCCAGGCAGATCGCCCGGGCGGGCTGGATGGCCTCAACGCCATCAAGACGGCCTATCCCAATGTCCAGATCGTCGTGGTGCCTGATCTGGCGAGCATCACCCTGCCGGAAAAGGCGGACCTGTTCTGGACCACCGAGAATTATCACGACTTCCATAATGGTCCGACCGCCAACATCGCCGGGCTGGACAAGGCCGTGTTCGAAAACCTGAAGCCGGGCGGCGTCTTCTATGTCGAAGATCACAGCGCCACGAAGGGCGCCGGACTTGAAGCGGCGTCGAAAGTCCATCGCATGGACGAAGACGTGGCCAAAAGCGAACTGACCGCGGCCGGCTTCAAGGTGGATGGCGAAGGCAATTTGCTGCGCAATCCGGCGGACAACAAGGCCGGCAGCAATTCCGAAACCGGCCATTTCGTCACCGACCGCTTCATGCTGCGGCTGAAGAAGTCCTAAACAAAAAGCTTTTAAGTCTCGGTCTTAAGAATTCCGGTTGCACCGGCGGCAGCACCTGTAGATATTCCGGCTAAAGGGGAATTATCGTGCGGAATGCTGTTGCCTGTGTTGCGCTGTTGCTGCTCACGCAAAGCGCTGAGGCTTTCACACCCAACACCACGCCGCTCACCTCCACGCAAAAAATATCGAGCGCGCCGGTACCGGGCTTGCCATCGCCTTGCCGATCGCGGCGGCCGGCATCGTCTGGGCGAAAGACGACACAAGGCTGGGATGGGCGCAGCTTTTTGCAGAAACCGCACTGACGGTAGGCACCGCTTATGCGCTGAAGCAGGTCGTGCATGAAGGCCGGCCCAACGGCGTGGACGACAGTTCCTTCCCGTCCAACACCACGGCGCTGGCGGCCTCGGGCTCGTCCTTCCTGTGGGGACGTTATGGCTGGCGATATGGCCTGCCGGCTACCGTGGTCACCGGCTTTGTCGCCTATAGCCGTGTCGAGGCGCGCGACCATCACTTGACCGACACCTTGGCCAGCATCGGGATCTCGGCCCTCTACGGCTATATCGTGACCACGCCGTACCAGCGCCGCTACAATATCAGCACCGAGATCACCCCCATGCCGGGCGGGGCCTATATTCATCTGGCCTATAATTGGTAGCCAATAGCGCCGGTTAAGGCCGGAAAACCGCCATTTTCAGCACTTATTAAGCATAAAAAGCCAAGGTAGCCCCCCTTAAGGGAGCGCTGCCGATGTGCGGAATTGCCGTCGCGATCAATTGGGACAATGCCGAGGAAGCCGTCACGCGCATGACGGGCGGCATCCTGCATCGCGGCGATATCACCGATCCCATCACCTGCCCCCCCGCGCCAAGACCGCCATGGCGACAAGAAGGCTGCGCATTGTCGATCCCGCGCTGGGCCAGCAGCCCCAGTCTTCGTTCGACGGACAGATTTTGGTTTCGTTCAACGGTGAAATCTACAATCACAAAATTCTGCGGGCCGAACTGGAAGGCTTAGGCATGACCTTCCGCACCGGCTCAGACACCGAAGTTCTGGCCAATGCCTTGCGCGCCTGGGGCGGCGCGGCGTTATCGCGCCTCTCCGGCATGTTCGCCTTCGTGGCGCTGGACCTGCGCAACGGCGAATTTCTGGCGGCGCGCGACCCGTTCGGCGTCAAGCCGCTCTATGTGATTCAATCAGGCGAAGGCTTTCTGTTCTGCTCGGAAATACGGCCGCTGCTGGACGCAGCCCCGCAAGGCGATGTGCTACTGGTGCCGCCCGGTCATTTCCTGACCAACCAGGGCTGCGACCGTTTTCACACCGTACCCGGTGCTCGCCAGGAGACTTCGCCAAAAATCCTGGACCGCATTCTGGAAGACGCGGTGGCCAGCCGATTGCCCGACGACTTGGCCGTCACCAGTCTTTTCAGTGGCGGCATCGACAGCACCTTGATGGTGCATTATGCGCGCCGCCATCGCCCCGATATGCCGGTTTACTTCGCGGGCACGCCGGATGCGCCGGACGCAATTTTCGCTGCCGCCTATGCCGAGGCCACGGGCCTGGACATGCGCAAGGTGGATTGCGTCACCGGGCCTGAAACGCTGGCACTGCTGGAAGCGGTGGTCAGCGGCGTGGAATCCTTCGAACCGGTCACGATCCGCCCGGCCCTTTATGCCTGGCAGGCGTGCGAACGCATCCATCGCGACGGCTTCCGCGTGGCTCTGTCCGGCGAAGGCGCGGATGAATTGTTTGCCGGTTATAGCCATCTGGAGCGCGCCTTCTCGCACAGCGAGGAAGCCGGTCAGGGCGTGCGCCAGCAATGTCTGGACTTGATGCACAGGGCCAATCTGCAGCGGCTGGACCGCTGCGGCATGCGCTTTGCGGTGGAAATTCGCGAACCCTTCCTGGACGGCCAGCTTGCCGCCCATGCCATGGGACTAACCGGCGGACAGATGCTGCGGACGGTGAACGGCGCTTTGCGCGGCAAGGAACCGCTGCGAGCGCTTTATGATCTTTACCCCGGCGAATTGCCGGTGATGATCCGCGACCGCCGCAAGATCGGTTTTGACGAAGGCGCAGGCCTCAAGGACGATGGCGGCTGGCGCGATTTGTTCGAGGCCGCAATTTCAGACGCGGAATTGGCGGACGGAAAACGCCAATTCGCGGACTATGAAATCGCCGGCAAGGAAGAACTGTTCTGTCTGCGCGCACTATCCAAGACCATGGATATCAGCCGCGTGCCGCACCTGAAGGCCCGGCTGCGCGTATGGATGCCGGCGGCGCAAAAAGAAGCCGCGGCTTAACGCTCACACCAGCTGATTGACGGGGGCATGGAGCGCCATATCGCGCTCCAGCGCCGCCGTCTCGCCATCCGGCACCGTGGTGATGAAATGCGCCCGCGCCTCCAGCGCCATAGCCGTGGCAAGAAACAGCTCCCGGTTGGCGTCGTATTTATGCTCGTCGGCGAAGTGACGAAGCATTCGCGCCAGGGAAAGAAGGTCTCGAAGGTTTTGAGCGTCAAAGGCCATAACAGCACAACACCCGGCACGTGACCAAGGTTGCGGTTCCGTAATGGGTAGCGGAGTTCCTGGTAAATAAAGCCTAAACGGCGATAGGCGCCTTGATGGCTGGGTGGGCTTGATAGCCCTCCAGCGTGAAATCCTCGAACTTGAATTCGAAGATATCCTTCACCGCCGGATTCAATTTCATCCGCGGCAACGCAAAAGGCTTACGGCTGAGTTGTTCGCGCGCCTGATCGAGATGATTGAGATAAAGATGGGCGTCGCCGAAGGAATGGACAAAATCGCCGGGCTTTAATCCCGTTACCTGCGCCACCATCATGGTGAGCAGCGCATACGACGCGATATTGAAAGGCACGCCCAAAAAGATATCCGCCGAACGCTGATAGAGCTGGCAGGACAGTTTGCCGTCCGCGACATAGAACTGGAACAGGCAATGGCACGGCGCCAGCGCCATTTTGGGAATGTCGGCCGGGTTCCAGGCCGTAACGATCAGCCGGCGCGAATCCGGATTGGTTTTGATATCGCGGATCAGATGACTGATCTGGTCGATAGTGCCATCGCGTTCACCCGGCCAGGAGCGCCATTGCGCGCCATAGACCGGCCCCAGCTCGCCATTGGCATCGGCCCATTCATTCCAGATGGTGACACCGCGCTCTTGCAGCCAATGGACATTGGTTTCGCCGCGCAGGAACCAGAGCAGCTCAATGATGATGGATTTCAGGTGCACCTTCTTGGTGGTGACCAGCGGAAAGCCTTGCGAAAGGTCGAAGCGCATCTGGTGGCCGAAAATGGACCGCGTACCGGTGCCGGTGCGGTCATGCTTTTCGACGCCCTTTTCCAGGGCCAGTTCCATCAACTCAAGATATTGCTTCATGATTTCCGCGATTCCGAGATTTGGAAAATTAACGCGTCGGACCTATATTAGTCGAGCCGGGCAACCGGCTATGGCGATAAACGACTGTGTAATAAGCGGCCCGGACCCGGGGGCAGTACCCGGCGCCTCCACCATAAGCCCATTACCAAGTGGGTTTTTGTGGGGGCGAAACAGGATCGACGGACGTGTAAAGACTGTTCTTTTGCCCGGTATGGTCCCGCCGTCATCGGACTATTGTTTAGGTGCCAACGATAATGAAATGGCCCTCGCTGCCTAACTACGGTTAGTCAAGCGCGGTTCGGGGAGTACCGGGCAACAGAAACTCCCCACTTATATGCCGGCGCTGAAGTCAGTGTGGCGCCGGGCAATAGGTCCGTAGCGACAGCGTACGAACCCCCACCGCCTTCCTTATCCCATACTTTCCAATTCCCCGTGCGCATCGCGCCGGGCCAGCCATACCAGCAGCGCCGCCAGGATACAGACGCCGCCGCCGATGGCGACCGCGCTGCCGGTGCCCAGATGCTCGGCGATAAAGCCCAGGACAAGCGAGCCCCAGGGCATCATGCCCAGAAAGCCCATGGCATAGAGCGCCACCACCCGGCCGCGCATATCGTCACGTGACAGAAGCTGGATGATGGAATTGGTCGAGCCGCCCAGCAGCATCAGGCTGAAGGCGCAGGGCATCAGCAGAATGAATGACAGCCAGAAGACCTGGCTCTGGGAAAAAGCCAGCAGCGACAGACCAAAACTTGAAGCGGCAATCACCGGCGTCGCCAGCAAATGCCGGTCCGGCACCCGCGCCAGGACATAGGCGCCCAGGAGCGCGCCGGCGCCCACCGCGCCATACAGAAAGCCCAACCCTTCGCTGCCCTGGTGCAGGATGTCGCGCGCCACCGCCGGCAGCAAGGTGAGGTAGGCCGCGCCGAACGCCGAACAGCAGGCGATCAGGAAAATCGACAGCCTTATCTCCCGCGTCTGCCAGACATAGACAAAGCCTTGCAGCACCGCTTGCAGCGGTTGTGCGTGTTTCACAACCGGACGGGGCGCAAACGCCATCAAGCCAAGACAGATGATCACCGCACCATAAGACAGTGCGTCCAGCGCGAAGCAGATGCCGATGCCCACCAGCGCGATCAGGATGCCGGCCACCGGCGGCCCGATAACGCGCGCCAGGTTGAACATCATGGAATTGAGCGAGATGGCGTGGCGCAAATCCTGCCGTCCCACCATCTCAACCGTCATGGCCTGGCGGATGGGCACGTCGAAGGCGTTGACGAACCCCTGAAACAACGCCAGCGCCACCACCATCCAGACCTGGATCGTATGGGTGAGAGTCAGGATCGCCAGCACCGCCGATTCCACGCAGGAAAGCGATTGTGTAAGCAGCAGCAGGCGGCGGCGATCAAAGCGGTCCGAGATCATGCCGCCGAAGGCTGAGAAGAAGAACACCGGCACAGAGCCGGCGAAGGCCACCACGCCCAGCAGAAAGGGCGACTGGGTGAGACTGTAGACCAGATAGCCCTGGGTGACGCTGGTGATCCAGGTGCCCATCAGCGAGATAAGCTGGCCGGTGAAGAACAGCCGGTAATTGCGGTGACGGAAAACAGTCAGGAAAGCGAAGGCAGAGCGGTCTTCAGCGGCCTGTTCCGGCAAGACGTCCGGCGGCGGCGCTTCGACCGGCTGCGGAGTCAGTTCCAGGTCTTCGGGCAAGACCGTTTCGACGGCGCGGTTGGGATTTTCTGCGCTCATTGCGTCCGGCATAGCGGCTGCCGATCACAGCCACAACCCACATCTTTGCAATGCTATTGGGCGATCCGAATGGAGATGTCGCCCTGCTGGGCCAGGATCGCCACTTCGGTGCCGGAGCCGTTGCGGCGCAAGCGCAAATCCGCCGAAGCCCCGTCCAGCGACAGGTTGCGGATGCGGATTTCCTCCAGAAAGCGGGGCAGCACCGGATTGTGGAAGCGCAATTCCCGGCGCTGATGGTCGTAGACGATGCCCAGACAGGCTTCCAGCAGCGCAAAGGGCGCCGCGCTGGCCCAGGCCTGGGGCGCACAAGCCACCGGATACAGTGTCGGGGCAGCGCCACGGCGGCGGGGGAAGCCGCAGAACAATTCGGGGAAGCGCATCAGATCCATATGGCCCGCTGCGTCGAACAGGCCGGAGAAGATGGCCCCGGCGGCGCGCTTGAAGCCGTAACGGCCCAGGCCTAGCGCGATCAGGGCGTTGTCGTGCGGCCAGATCGAGCCATTGTGATAGGACATAGGATTAAAGCGCGGACTATCAGCGGCCACCGTGCGCACGCCCCAGCCCGAAAACATTTCCGGCGTCATCAGGCATTCCGCAACTCGCGCCGCGCGATCGGCGCTGGCGATGCCGCAGAACAGCACCTGGCCGGCATTGGATGTGCGAATCCGGCAGGGGTTCTTGTCGCCATCCAGCGCAACGGCATAGGTGCCGATTTCTTCGCACCAGAATTTATCCTCGAAACGCTGGCGCAGCTTTTCGGCAGCATCGGCCAGCGCATCGGCATGGGCGTGATCACCCAGCATGCGCGCCAGCCCGGCGGCGCCCTGCTTGGCGGCATAGACATAGGCCTGGACTTCGCACAAAGCGATGGCGCCCGGCGCCAGCCTGCCATCGGCGTGAAAGATGGAATCCTGGCTGTCTTTCCAGCCCTGATTGGTCAGGCCGTTTTCGCTTTCCCGGTAATATTCGACAAAGCCGTCGCCGTCGCGGTCGCCATACTGGTCGATCCAATTCAGCGCCGCCTGGATGTTGGGCCACAGGGCGCGGATGATTTTCTGGTCGCCGGTGCGGTCGTAGTAACGCGCCGCCAGCAACACGAACAAAGGCGTGGAATCGATGCTGCCGTAATAGCGGCCGAACGGCACCTCGCCCAGATTGGCCATCTCGCAGCGGCGCATCTCATGCAGAATCTTTCCGGGCTCAGCGTCCGCGGTGTTATCCTTCTGCGTCGCCTGGGTGGCGGCGAGGAATTGCAGCACGCCCTGGGCTACGGAAGGATCAATCCAGAGCATTTCCAGCGCGGTCACGATGCCGTCCCGGCCGAAGGGCGTGGAGAACCAAGGCGTGCCGGCATAAGGATAAGGGCCCTTGTCGGTCTCGTTGATCAGCATGGTGAGATCGGCGCCGGCCCGATGCAGCATGCGGTTGGCCAGCACATTCGAACTCGTGACATTGCCGCCCAGACTGGCGGCGCGCTGGGCGGCCCGGCTGGCGGCGCGATAGGGCTCGGAAAAATTCTCGCCGCAAGTCTGATGCTGGGTGCAGCATACCGTCATCACCAGCGCCTTGCGCTCGCCTGCTTTCAGGTCAAAGCGGAAGATCGCCTCGCTTTCGGACAACCGCGCCGGCACGGCATCGAAATGGATGCGGGTGCAGCGCTGAATGCCGTCCAGCCCCTGATAACGGAAGGTAATGCTTTGAGTGTCGCGCTCAACGCTTTCAGCGCCGCGATGCGGGCGGGTCAGCCCGCGCACTTCAAACAGATCCGCGAAATCCGCGGCAAAGCCAAGCGAGATAAAGCATCTCTGCGGCTCAGGCCCGAAATTATGGATCGCAACGCGCTCATAGCAGGTACCGTCCCAGAGAAATTTGGAACGGCGCACATGCAGCGTCTCGCGCGGCAGCACCATTTTGCCGTCCTGGTAGATATCAGGATTGGCCAGATCGACGGTGAGAACGACATTGTCATTCTCTACCGCCGAAGACAGAAGCAGCGGCCGCTGGCCGTCGATCAGCAGCTGCAGTCCGGAAAGATGGCGCGTGTCGTTGTAAAACAATCCGCCCGGCGTGGCGCCTGGCTCGATGATATCGCCCAGCGTGTTGAACAAAGCGAAGGTATCGCCCTGTTTGAGCGTGCGCGACCAGCGCTCCTGAATCGATTCCGTGGCCTGAATGTAAAAGGACGCAAGCTCGTCATTCGCCTGCGGCCCATCGCCAATCGAGCCGGGGTCAGGGATCAAGCCGGGGAGGGACTTCGCCTCCATGATCTTTTTTATCCGCTTAATAAAAATCAGGCCGCGGCGGCGGGGCTTTGACAGTCCGCCAGACGCGCATAAATCTTGAGATAATCCCGGGCCATGGCGCGCGAACTGAACCGCTCTTCAAAGCGGGCGCGGATAGAGGGACGATAAAGCCGATCGAGCAGGCCAACGGCCTTCACCGCGGCGGGCACATCGGACACGACATAGCCGGTCAATCCGTCTTCCATGATTTCCGGCACCGAGCCGCAGCGGAACGCCACCACCGGCGTGCCGCAAGCCATGACTTCGATCATCACCAGGCCGAACGGCTCCGGCCAGCCAATGGGGAACAGAAGCGCGCGGGCCTTGCCCAGAAATTCCTGCTTCTGGCCGTCATGAATTTCGCCGATGAATTTGACATGCGGACTGCGCGCGATCAGCGGCGCGACCACATCGTCATAATATTCCTGATCGGCGGGATCGACCTTGGCAGCCATCTTGAGAGGCATGCCAGCCTGGCGCGCGATCTCAATCGCTTCCACCGGCCCCTTGTCGGGACAGATGCGGCCCAGGAACGCCAGATAGCCGCCCTCGCCCGCACCCAGCCGGAACTGCTTTTCCGGCAAGCCGTGATAGACTGTCGCCATCCAATTGACCGGCGGCACCGGCAAACGCTGATGGTTGGAAATGGACACCAGCGGCATATGCGGAAAGGCGCGGTAAATGTCGGGCAATTCCGGCAAGTCCTGGCGGCCATGCAATGTGGTCAGCGTTTTGTGTGCCATGCTGCGGAAAAGCGGGTAGTGGAAAAAGTCGATGTGGAAATGCAGCACATCGAACTCATTCATCCGGCTCGCGACTTGATCCAGCATGATGATGTTGTAAGGCAGGGAGTTGCGAATGCCTTCCAGCCGCAGCGAGCGGGGCACAATGGGGTGCAGCTCGGCCGCTGTGCGCGAATCGCCGCTGGCGAACAGCGTCACGTCATGGCCCTGGGCCACAAGTTCTTCCGTCAACCATGATACGACACGTTCCGTACCGCCATAGAGGCGCGGCGGGACACTTTCGACCAAAGGTGCAATTTGTGCGATTTTCACGGGGCCCGGCTCTGCTGAAGATACAATTCGCAAACGGCCCTATCCGGCTCTGGTTCCAGCATTTTGCGGCACTGCGGCAAAAATAGGCTTTTGGGGCGTCAACATCGATTGACTCCGTCAAGACGGTGCATAGTCTTCCGGTTTCATGGCGAAAGATTTCATCGGATATCAGGCTTTAACCGACTCCGCGTTGCGCGGGGTTGTGCGCGACGCACTGCGGCGGATTGAAAAATCCGGCCTGATTGGAGCCCATCATTTCTACCTCACCTTCAAGACCCATGGTGAAGGTGTGGACATTCCCGATTTCCTGAAGGAGCAATATCCGGATGAAATGACCATCATCATCCAGCACCAATATTGGGCGCTGAAGGTGAAGGATGATTATTTCGAAGTAACGCTGACCTTCAAAAAACTGCCTGCGCCCCTGCACATTCCCTTCAATGCCCTGACCGCCTTTTTTGACCCGGGCGTGCAGTTCGGCCTGCAGTTCCGCAGCGAAGGCGAAACGGGCGCCGCCAAGACGGGACCGGTGATGGTACCGTCCACCCCCGAAGCCGCCCCTGCCCCCGAGCCCCAGCCGGAAGCAGAAGCGCCGGTGGCCGAAAAGCCCGCCCCACAAGCCGGGGAAGTCGTCAGCCTCGACTCTTTCCGCAAGAAATAGTAGCCGGTCTCCTTTGAAGGGGACGTTTCATGGCTGACAAAACCCGCACCGAGACCGACACGTTCGGACCCGTAGAGGTCGCCTCCGACCGCTATTGGGGCGCGCAAGCGCAACGCTCCCTTGGCAACTTCAAGATCGGCTGGGAGAAGCAGCCACAGCCGGTGGTCCGCGCCTTGGGCATCGTCAAGCGCGCCGCCGCTGAAACCAACATGGCGCTGGGCGGACTGGACAAGAAGATCGGTGACACCATTGTCGCCGCCGCCCAGGAAGTGATCGACGGCAAGCTGGACGATCATTTCCCGCTGGTGGTGTGGCAGACCGGTTCCGGCACCCAAAGCAACATGAACGCCAACGAAGTGATCTCCAACCGCGCCATAGAAATTCTGGGCGGCGTGATGGGCTCCAAGAAGCCGGTTCATCCCAACGATCACGTCAATATGAGCCAGTCGTCCAACGACACCTATCCCACCGCCATGCATATCGCGGCGGCGGAAGAGATCGAGAAAAGACTGATCCCGGCGCTGCATCATCTGCACAAGGCGCTGAAGGAAAAGTCGGTGGCCTGGAAAGACATCATCAAGATCGGCCGCACCCATACCCAGGACGCCACACCTGTCACGCTGGGCCAGGAATTTTCCGGCTATGCCCAGCAGGTCGGCAACGGCATTGAGCGCATCGGGCAGACCATGCCCAAGCTGATGGAATTGGCCCAGGGCGGCACCGCGGTGGGCACGGGTCTGAACGCCCCTATTGGTTTCGACAAGATGGTGGCCGAACGCATCGCCCGCATCACCGGCATGATCTTCACCACCGCCCCCAACAAATTCGAAGCCCTGGCGGCCCATGATGCCATGGTGTTCAGCCACGGCGCGATCAACACGGTGGCGGCGAGCCTGTTCAAGATCGCCAACGATATCCGCCTGCTGGGTTCGGGGCCGCGCTCTGGCCTTGGTGAACTGTCGCTGCCGGAAAATGAGCCCGGTTCTTCCATCATGCCGGGCAAGGTCAATCCCACCCAGTGCGAAGCCTTGACCCAGGTCTGTGTGCAGATCTTCGGCAACAATGCGGCGCTGACCTTTGCCGGCAGCCAGGGTCATTTCGAACTCAACGTCTACAATCCGGTCATGGCCTATAACTTCCTGCAGAGCGTGCGGCTGATGGCCGACGCCGCGATCAGCTTCACCGACAATTGCGTGGTGGGCATCGAGCCGCGCCTGGACAATATCCAGGCGGGCCTGAACCGCTCCCTGATGCTGGTGACGGCGCTGGCGCCCAAGATCGGCTATGACAATGCCGCCAAGATCGCCAAGACCGCGCACAAGAAGGGCACCACCTTGCGCGAAGAAGCGGTGGGCGGCGGCTATGTCACCGATGCGGAATTCGACGCCATCGTGCGGCCCGAAGACATGATCGCGCCGAAGTGACCGGCAAACGCAGGACCGTAGCGCCCGGCCATGCCATTGTTCATGACAATCGCAGCGGCCATGTTTCCTATTGGCAGCAGGAATATCACCAGAGCGCTTCGGACCGCACCGGCGTCTCCACCGCCGATTACATCCATGTGATTTACAGCTTCCTGCATCAGGCAGGCGCCAAGGATGTCCTGATGATCGGCTGCGGCGGCGGCACGCTCGCCACCATGCTGCACCGTTCCGGCGTGGCCGTGACGGTGGTGGACAGGTACCGCCTCTCCTTCGATATCGCCAAAGGCTATTTCCATATGCCACCAGAGATTCCCTGCCGGGTTGCGGACGGGCTGGCCTATCTGAAGAAACACCCCGTGCGGCATGACGCGCTGGTGCTGGACGCCTTCGGTGCAGAAGGCATGCCGGAGAAATTCCAGACAGCCGGTTTTTTCCGGCTGGCAAAATCGCGCCTGAAGAAGCGTGGCGGGCTTTTCCTGATGAATGTCATCGTCACCGACGATGACGATCCGGTGCCGGGCGATATGGAAAAGCTTCTGAAGACCGCTTTCGGCACAGTAAAGCTGCTGGACCTGCCCGGCTGGACAGACCGCAATGCTGTGCTGGCAGCAGGCGCCGTGAAAAACCTGAAAAAGCCAAAAGTCCTGATGCCGCCGCGCCCCGGCGGGGCCAAGATGAAGCGGGAACTGGCAGCCATGAAATTCCGCAAACCATGAGCCTCAAGAAACGCTCCTTCTCCCTTTCGGGTCATCGCACATCGGTGGCGCTGGAAGAGGAATTCTGGGCGGTGTTGGACCAGGAAGCCGAAGATACCGGCCAGGCCCTTGCGGCGCTGGTGGGACGCATAGACCTGACACGCGGGGAAAAACCCCTGGCCAGCGCGCTTCGGCTGCATGCGCTTGCCGTGAGACGGAACAATATCTAGGCTTTCGCCTATGATCACACTTTATCATCACCCTCGCACGCGTTCTTCGCGCTTCATTTTCCTTCTGGAAGAGCTGGGCACGCCCTACGAAATCCATCGCATCACCAATATCCGCCGGCCCGATGGCAGCGGCGAGGTTGATCCCGGCAATCCCCATCCCCACGGCAAATCACCCGCTCTGAAGGACGGCGACACGCTGGTCTGGGAATCTTCGGCCATCGCGCTCTATCTGACCGACCGCTTTGTGCAGAATGGTATCGGGCCCGTGGTGGGCGATCCCCTGCGTGGCGCGTATGTGTCGTGGCTTTCCTATTACGCCGGTGTGATGGAGCCGGCCTGGATGAGCGCTTACATGAAATGGGAAGTCCCGCGCGGCATGGCCGGCTGGGTCAAGACCGATGACGTGATGGCTTTCATCAACGCCACCCTGGCCAAAGGCCCTTATCTTCTGGGCGAGAAATTCTCTGCCGCCGACATATTGGTGGGCACCACCTTCAAAATGTTCATGGGCAGCCCGCTTCTGGAACCCACGCCGCTGCTGGAAGCCTATGTGAAGCGCATCACAGATCGGCCCGCCTATGCCCGGGCGCAGGCGAAAGAAAACGACTAGGGAAGATGGGGACTGAGATCATCAATCTGCGCCGGGCCCGAAAGGTGAAGGCAAAGGCTGAAAAAGATAAGACCGCGCAGGCCAACCGGGTGGTTCATGGCACCCCCAAAAAGCTGCGCGATCTGGCCAGGGTGCGCTCGGAACTGAGCACGCAGAGACTGGAAAATAGCCGCCTCGATGACGATATAGATCAGGACAAATAGTTGGGCTTTTTTGCCCCTTCGTTCTAATATCGTTCTCATGCCTCCAGATTCCCGTTTTCTTCCTTGAGCGGCTATGGCGACCGCTATTCCGACCCGTTGGACGCTGCGTTCAACGAGGGCGAAGCTGCGCCTGTTCTGCGCGATCCGCCCTATCTGGCGGGCCTGAACAAGGAACAGCGCGAGGCGGTGGAGGCGGCGGATGGCGCGGTGCTGGTGCTGGCCGGCGCGGGCACAGGCAAGACGCGGGTGCTGACGACGCGGCTGGCGCATATCCTGGCGACGCGGCGGGCCTGGCCGGGGCAAATCCTGGCCGTCACCTTCACCAACAAAGCCGCGCGCGAAATGAAGGAGCGCATCGGCGCCCTGATCGGCGGCGTGGTGGAAGGGATGCAATGGCTGGGCACCTTCCATTCCATCGGCGCCAAGATGCTGCGCCGCCATGCCGAACTGGCAGGACTGAAATCGAACTTCACCATCCTGGATGCCGACGATCAGTTGCGCCTGATGAAGCAGTTGATCGAGGCCGAAGGCATTGACGAGAAACGCTGGCCGGCGCGCGCGCTGGCCTCGATGATCGACGGCTGGAAGAACAAGGGGCAGCGGCCCGAAGACGTTTCGGAGGCGGAAGCGCAAGGCTACGCCTTCGGCAAGGGCAAGCTGCTCTATCGCCAGTATCAGGACCGGCTGAAAGCGCTGAATGCCGCCGACTTCGGCGACCTGTTGCTGGAAGTGCTGACCATCCTGCGCAGCCATCCCGATATCCTGGCCGATTATCGCGACCGCTTTCGCTACATGCTGGTGGACGAATATCAGGACACCAATGTGGTTCAGTATCTGTGGCTAAAACTGCTGGCCAGCCAGAGCGGCAATGTCTGCGTCGTCGGTGATGACGATCAAAGCATTTACGGCTGGCGGGGCGCGGAAGTGGAAAACATTTTGCGCTTCGAGCGCGACTTCCCCGGCGCCAAAGTCATACGGCTGGAGCGCAATTACCGTTCGACGCCGATAATTCTGGGCGCTGCCTCGGGTCTGATCGCCGCCAACAAGGGCCGGCTTGGCAAGACGCTGTGGACCGAAGGCGATGCCGGCGAAAAGATCAAAGTGCAGGGCGTGTGGGATGCGGAAGAAGAAGCCCGCAATGTCGCGGCCGAAGCCGAAGATTTGCATCGCCAGGGCCAGAAGTTCGCCGAGATGGCAATTCTGGTGCGCGCCTCTTTCCAGATGCGCGAATTCGAAGACCGCTTTATTGCGCTTGGCCTGCCCTATCGCGTAATCGGCGGGCCTCGTTTTTATGAACGCGCCGAAGTGCGAGACGCCATGGCCTATCTGCGACTAATTGCGCAGGGCGATGATGACCTGGCATTCGAGCGCATCGTCAACAAGCCCAAGCGCGGCATCGGCGATGCCAGCGTTGCATCGCTGCATGCCTATGCCAGGGCCCGGCAGATGCCGCTTTTGGCGGCAGCGCGCGACATTGCCGATACCGACGAGTTGCCGCCCAAGGCGCGCAAAGCGCTGGCCGAGCTGAGCGCAAATTTTTCCCGCTGGAGCGACACCGCCAAGGTTCTACCCCATCCCGAACTGGCGGAAATGGTTCTGGATGAAAGCGGCTATACCGAAATGCTCAAGGCCGACAAGTCGGCGGAAGCGCCAGGAAGGCTGGACAATTTAAAAGAATTCGTCCGCTCGATGGAAAGCTTTGAATCGCTGGCGGCGTTCCTGGAGCATGTCTCGCTGGTGATGGAGATCGCCCAGGACGAAAGCGGCGACCGCATCAACCTGATGACCCTGCATGCCGCCAAAGGACTGGAATTCAACACCGTGTTCCTGCCCGGTTGGGAAGAAGGCCTGTTTCCCTCCCAGCGCACCATGGACGAAAATGGTTTGGCGGGCCTGGAAGAAGAACGGCGGCTGGCCTATGTCGGCCTGACGCGGGCGCGCCAGCGCATTCGCATGTCCTTTGCCGCCAATCGCCGTGTGCATGGCAGCTGGCAAAGCGCCCTGCCCTCGCGCTTTCTGAAAGAAATTCCAGAAGAGAATATCGACGCCGTGATGGATGAAGGCTTTTACGGCGGCGCCACCGGCTTTCGCGACAATGCCGGCGGCGCGGCTTTCGCCAGCACCTATAACTCACCGGGCTGGAAGCGGGCCCAGGCCAATCGCGCCGCCGCATCCGGCGTGCGCCAGCGCCCGCCCATGATCGAGGCGCAGGCCTGGAGCGCGCAGACGTCCGATCCCAGCGCTTCGCATTATTCAAAAGGTGATCGCGTGTTTCACCAGAAGTTCGGCTATGGCCGCGTCAGCTTTGTCGAAGGCAACAAGCTGACGGTGGATTTCGACAAGGCCGGCGAAAAGAAAGTCATCGACCAGTTCGTGCAAAGCGCCTGAGTTTACGGCGCGGTCGCTGCGGCGTGGAAGGTCATCAGCGCAATGGCGCCGCCCGCATCCGCCGTGATCTGGTGCGCTGCACCTGCCGGCACAATCATGAAATCACCCTTGGCGAGATGGGTATCGGTACCGCCGGTGATGGAGTCGCCGGACTGGTTGGCGGGATTGCTGCGCTTGCCGTTTACCAGCGTGCCGCCGCTGGTCAGGGTGCCCGAACCTTCAATCACATAGAAAAGCTCATGCTCATTGTCATGGATCGAAGCCGGGTTGGCCGGGCCTGACCGGTATTCCAGATTGGCGCGCGCAGCCCCGGTGCCAACGATGGGCTGGGAGATCAGGGGCTTTGGCGGCATCGCCTTGGCCTTGGCGATCAACTCCTGAACCTGGGCCGAAGTCGCCAGCGCCTTGATGTCGGGCGCGGGGGCCGCGCCTTGCGCGAACGCCAGGGACGGGAAACTCAAAACAGCGGCAACAAGAAGGATGGCGGGCTTCATGGCGTTCCTCTATGGGTGGCGGGAAATCCGGAACCCAAGCCTATGCCCGCCCCGCCTCTGTGGAAAGCCTCTGTCGCCCTTGTGAAACAGGCCGCGCCCGACATGGCGTCGCTGCTGGAGCTGGCGTCTGAGCCCCAGGCCGTCCTGATCGTGGAGGAGCCGTTCGGCCCCGGCGCGGTGGTGGAAGCGCTGTATGTGGAAGAGCCGGACGCCGCCTTCCTGACTCGCCTGGCAGGCCAGACGGTGACCGTGGAGCCCCTGCCCGACCAGGACTGGATTGCCCTGTCCCAGGAAGGCCTGCCGCCGGTCCGGGCCGGACGCTTCTTCGTCTATGGCGCGCACGACCAGGGCCGGGTGCCCGATGGCGTGATCCCGATCCGGATCGAGGCCGGGCTGGCCTTCGGCACCGGGCACCACGAGACCACTGCGCTTTGCCTTGCGGTGCTGAGCGACCTGGCGCGCAAGCGGCGCTTTACGCATGTTCTGGATCTGGGCTGCGGCACCGGGCTGATCGCCATCGGCGCCGCCAAATTGTGGAAGCGCAAAGTCCTGGCTTCCGACATCGATCCGGTGGCGGTGGAAGTGACCGATGAAAATGCCTGGCTGAATGGCGTGGGACCGTGGGTAACGGGTGTGGTGGCGGATGGCATGAGCAATCCGGCGCTGGCGCGGGGCGCGCCCTATGACCTGATCGTCGCCAATATATTGGCCGGGCCGCTGACAAGGCTGGCGCGGGATATCGGCGCGGCAGTTGCGCCGGGCGGAACGCTGGTGCTGTCGGGCCTGCTGCACAATCAGGAAAAGATGGTCATCTCTTTTTATCATCGCTTGCGGCTTGCCGGAATCCGCCGCGACGGGCCCTGGAGCGCGCTGGTGCTGGAGAAGCCGAGACGCTAACCTGACGGGCATGGATAAAAACACGCCCTTCCAGAGCTATGATGATGTCAGCGATGCGGCCCAGTGCGCGCCGCGGCTTAAAGCGTTGCGCGACGAACTGAAGCGCCGCGGGCTGGACGGATTTCTGATTCCCCATTCCGATGAACATCAGAGTGAATATCTTCCCGCCCGCGCTGAGCGATTGGCCTGGCTGACCGCCTTTACCGGTTCGGCGGGCGCGGCTGTCGTGCTGATGGACAAGGCCGCCGTGTTCACCGATGGGCGTTATACACTCCAGGTGCAGGCCCAGACCGACACCAAGCTGTTCGATCCCCGCGATCTGGTCGAAGAAGGACCGCGCGGCTGGATTCCCGATCATCTGCCGCGCGGCGCCAAGCTGGGTTACGACCCCTGGCTTTCCACCGCCAACGCCGTGGCGGGTATACGGCAAGCAGCGGAAAAGGCCGGCGGCACGCTGGAGGCTTGTGACACCAACCCCATCGACGCGATCTGGAAGGACCAGCCGCCGCCGCCCACGGAGGCGGCCGTGCCGCACCCGCTCAACCTGGCGGGCGAAAAGAGCGAAGACAAACGCGCCAAGCTGGCGGCCGAACTGAAGAAGGCCGGCGCCGACGCGGCCGTGATCACGTTGGCGGATTCCGTCTGCTGGCTCTTGAACATTCGCGGCCATGACGTGCCGCATACGCCTTTCGCCCTGGCTTTTGCCATCCTGAACGCCGACGCCACAGTGGATCTGTATCTGGACGAAAAAAAGCGCAGCGCGGGATTGGCCGAGCATCTGGGCCCCGGCGTGCGACTGCATGCACCGGCGGAGTTTCCCAGCGCCCTGGACGCGATGAAGGGAAAGAAAGTCATCGCCGATCCCGCCACGGCCGCCGCCGCGGTGCTGGACCGGCTGCACCGGGCGGGGGCCACCATCAAGCATCAGCCCGATCCCTGCCAGTTGCCCAAGGCGTGCAAGAACCCGCTGGAAGTGGAAGGGATGCGCAAGGCCCATATCCGCGACGGCGTGGCGATGGCGCGGTTCCTTTGCTGGTTTGAGACGGCCGCTGCCGATGGCAGCCTGACCGAAATCGCCGCCGCCGAAGCGCTGGAAGGCTTCCGCCGCGCCACCGGGTGCCTATCCGATCTCTCCTTCGATTCCATTTCGGGCGCCGGCAGCAATGGCGCGATTGTGCATTACCGCGTCACCCGCTCCACCAACCGCACGATCAACAAGGACGAAATTTTCCTGATCGATTCCGGGGCGCAATATCCCGACGGCACCACCGACATCACCCGCACCGTGATGGTGGGCACGCCCACGGTGGAAATGAAAGATCGCTTCACCCGTGTGCTCAAGGGTCATATCGCGCTCGCCACGGCGCGTTTTCCTGACGGCACCATCGGCATGCAGCTGGATTCCTTTGCGCGCCGGCCGTTATGGGAAGCGGGGCTCGATTACGACCATGGCACCGGCCATGGCGTTGGCTCATACCTCTCGGTGCATGAAGGGCCGCAGAATATTTCCAAGCGGCCGGTCAGCCAGAAGCTGATGCCCGGCATGATCTGTTCCAATGAACCGGGCTCCTACAAGACGGGCGCTTACGGCATCCGCCTCGAAAATCTTGTGGTGGTGACCAAGGGCGAAGATCTGCCTGGCGGCGAGCGCAAGATGATGGGGTTCGAGACCATCACCTTGGTGCCGCTGGACATCAATCTGGTCGAGCCCGGATTGCTGACGGCAAGCGAACGCGACTGGCTGAATGCCTATCACGTCCGCGTGCAGGATGTGATCCGCCCGCTGGTGGACGAAGACGTCCGCATCTGGCTCGAAAAAGCCACGCGGGCTGTTTAATTGTCGCACGACGCGCCCGTTTAGGCCAAGTTCGCCTTGTACATCGCGCTCAGCGCCGTCCAGGCCCGTTCGGCTTCGCCTTCGTTGTAAACCGCGCTGCCTTTGACGCACCAGCCATGATCGGCCTGATAGACTTCGACCGTCGCCGTCTTTTTGGCGGCGGCGAAAGCGGCTTTGAGATCATCCTTCACCGTGGGGGCCTGGGCGTCATCGTTCTTGGCTTGGCCGACCACATAGGCGGCGTTGGTCTTGGCGATCAGCAAATGCGGGCTGTCCGGATTCTTGGTCACCATGCCGTTGCCGCCATGGAAGCTGCCCACCGCGCCGATGCGGTTCGGCACCGCTGCCGCCGTACGGAAAGAAAGCGCGCCGCCCATGCAGTAACCCTGCACGCCGGCCTTTTTGGCCTTGTTGGTCTGTGCTTGCGCATCCAGAAACGCCAGATAGGCCTGGGCATCATGATCGATGCCGTCATTCGACATGGCGTTGCGATACCCGGTCAGCCGGGCGCGCTGTTCCGGATTGCTGAAATCGAAATTGTCGCCGATCACCGGTGCCTTGGCCGAGCGATAGAAGGGATTGGGTATCAAGACTGTGTAGCCCTGCGCGGCCAGACGGCGGCCCATGTCGCGGTAGGCCGGGCGCAGACCCATGATATCAGGCCAGATCAGCACGGCAGGCCAATTGCCCTGCCCTTGCGGATGAAACAGCACCGCATCGCAATTGCCGTCGGCGGTCTTCACCGTCACATCGGTTTCGGTGACATTGGATTGGGCCAGGGCCGGTGCTGCCGCCGCCACGGCCACAGCCCCGGTCAAAAATCCGAAGCTGCGGCGGGAAAGCCTGTCGTCCGTCACCAGACCGGGATGAATGAATTCATCGCACATGGGTCGTCTCCCTGATTATTTCGCCAAAGGAGAGGACTCTGGACGGAGGCTGTCAAGGCTGCTGCACTTGTCATGCCCGCCGGAGAGCGGGCATCCAGATGAAAAAAACCCATTGGCTCGCGGACGCGCCTGCGGGATTCCCGCTTTCGCGGGAATGACAATTGGGTGAAGACTAATTCGCGATGAGCTTCAGCCAGCCATCTTCGTCCAGCACCTGGACATTATGCTTCTGAGCGTCCTTGAGTTTTGAGCCCGCGCCGGGGCCAGCCACCACAATATCTGTCTTGGCCGACACCGAGCCCGAGACCTTGGCGCCCAGGCTTTCGGCCCGCGCCTTGGCTTCCTGCCGTGTCATTTTTTCCAACGTGCCAGTGAAGACCACGGTCTTGCCGGAAACCGGCGAGGATTTGGCCGGCGCCGCCATCGCCTGGACGTCGAGCCATGCCAGCAACCGGTTGAGCGCTTTCACATTGTGCGGTTCGTCGAAGAAATCGCAGATCGCTTCCGCCACCACCCCGCCAATGCCTTCCAGGCTTTCCAGTTCGGTGCGGGCGTCTTCCGCTTCCATGCCGGCCATGAAGGCGTCCACGGTGCGGTAATGACGGGCGATCAGACGCGCCGTGGTTTCGCCGACATGGCGGATGCCCAGCGCATTGATCAGGCGGTCCAATCCGATCTTGCGGCGCCGCTCGATCGCCGCCATCAGGTTTTCGACCACCTTGTCTTCGCGTTCGTCTTCTTTCTTTTTGGCCTTCTTGACCGGATCCTTGCCTTCGGCGGCGCGGCGCTCTTCTGATAGCGTGGCACGATGCTCGGCCAGAACCTTGCTGACCTTTTCCGGCTTTTCGGTGAGGGCGAAAATATCGGCAGGCTCTTTCAGCAGGCCCTTGTCGTGGAACAGTTCGATCATGGTGCCGCCCAGGCCTTCGATATCGAACTGATCGCGCCCCACGAAATAGCGCAGCCGCTCCACCGTCTGGGCATCACAGATCAGCCCGCCGGTGCAGCGCCGGTCCACATCTTCCTTCCCGGTCTTCTCATCCACTTCCCGCACCGCATGGCTGCCGCAGACCGGACATTCGGTAGGAAATTTATAGGGCTTGGCGTTCCTGGGCCGCTTGTCCTCAATCACCCGCACAATCTGGGGAATGACATCACCGGCGCGCTGGATCACCACCGTGTCACCGATGCGCACATCCTTGCGGGCGATTTCGTCTTCGTTATGCAAGGTGGCATTGCGCACCACCACACCGCCCACCGTGACGGGTTTCAGCCTTGCCACCGGCGCCAGCTTGCCGGTGCGGCCGACCTGAATTTCGATATCTTCCAGCACCGTCTCGGCCTGCTCGGCGGGGAATTTATGGGCTGTCGCCCAACGCGGGCTGCGCGAAACAAAGCCCAGCCGCTCCTGAAAATCGAGGCGGTCCACTTTGTAGACCACCCCGTCAATGTCATAGCCGAGGTTGGCGCGCCTGGATTCGATGTCGCGATAGAATTTAAGAATCTCCGCCAGCGTCTCGCAGCGCCGCACCAGCGGATTCACTACAAAGCCGTAATCGGAAAAATTCTCCAGCATGCCGCTTTGCGTCTTGGCGGGAAGCTGGGAAATTTCGCCCCAGGTATAGGCAAAGAAATTGAGCGTGCGGCTGGCGGTGATGGAAGGATCAAGCTGGCGCACCGAACCGGCGGCGGAATTGCGCGGATTGGCATAAACCGGCTTGCCGTCTTTTTCCTGACGCTTGTTGAGCGCGTCGAATGCCTTGTGGGTCATGTAGACTTCGCCGCGCACTTCCAGAATGGCAGGCGGCTTGCCTTTCAGACGAAGCGGAATGTCGGAAATGGTCTTCAGATTGGCGGTGATGTCCTCGCCTTCCATGCCGTCGCCGCGGGTGGCGCCCTGCACCAGAACGCCGTTCTCGTAACGCAGAGACGCCGAAAGCCCATCAATCTTGGGTTCGGCTGCGATGGCGATATCTTCGTCTTCCTTCAGGCCCAGAAAACGGCGCACCCGCCCCAGGAAGTCAGCGACATCTTCGTCGCTGAAAGCGTTGTCCAGCGACAGCATGGCAACGCGATGGGTGACCTTGGCGAATTTCTCCGACGCCTTGGCTCCGACCCGATGGCTGGGGCTGTCGGCGCGCACCAGCAGCGGAAAGCGGTCTTCGATCTCGGCATTGCGGCGGCGGAGCGCATCATAGTCCGCGTCGGAAATGGTGGGCGCATCTTCGGCATGATAACGGCGATCATGACCGGCGATTTCCCGGGCAAGCCGGTCCAGCTCCTTTTCCGCTTCCGCAGAGGTTAACTTCTCGACTGACTTCATTACAGACTCGTTCCGCTGCCGCTCGCCCAAGCTCGCGGCGTTCGCCGCTCGAAATAGCCCACCGGGCTATTTCGTTCATCTGCGATGAACCGCTCCTCACTCATCAGGCTCTTTTACGCGACTTCTTTGCTGGCGTCGCGGCTTCGGCCACCAGACGCTTGGCCGCAGCGCGGGCCTCTTCGGTGACGGTGGCGCCCGAGAGCATGCGGGCGATTTCTTCCAGCCTGGCCTCGTCTTCCAGGAGAACGATACGGGTCTTGTCGCCCACCCGCGAAATGCGGAAATGGCGGCTGGCGCGGGCCGCCACCTGGGGCGAATGCGTCACCAGCAGAACCTGGGTGGTTTCGGCCAGCCGCTGCAGGCGCAGGCCCACCGCGTCGGCCACCGCCCCGCCCACGCCGCGATCCACTTCGTCGAACACCAACGCAGCGGGCGGCGCGGCCTGGGCCAGCGAGACTTTCAGGGCCAGTGAGAAGCGCGCCAACTCGCCGCCCGAAGCGATCTTGGCCAGGCTGCCGAAGGCGGCGCCTTCCACGGTGGCGACTTCGAACGCGATACGCTCCAGACCGGCGGCGTTGCCATCTTCGTCCGGCACCAGCGCCACGCGGAAGCGGGCATGGCCCAGCTTCAGGGGCTCCAGTTCCTCTGCCACGGCGGCTTCCAGTTTTTTGGCAGCAGTAGCGCGGGCCGCAGAAAGCTTCTTGGCCAAATTTACAAATCCGGCGCGCGCAGACGCGACAGCGGCTTCGGCGCTTTTCACGGACTGGCCATTGCCTTCCAGGGCTTCACGCTGGATCTGGAAATCGGCGGCGACGCGCACAAGCTCATCGGGTGTGCAGGTATATTTGCGCGCCAAAGCCCGCAGCGCGAACAGCCGCTCTTCCTTCTTTTCCAGGCTGGCGCTGTCGCTATCCAGGCTGGCGAGCAGCCCGTCCAGTTCACGGCGCGCTTCCTCGGTCTGGGCATAGGCCTGCTCGAGGGCGCTTTCGGCGGCGGCAACGCGCTTGCGCGCCTCTTCCTGCATGCGGGACAGTTTCTTCAACGCCGAAGCCAACCCCGCTTCCGCACCACGTTCGCCCGACAAGGCCTGGCTGGCGGCGCTGAGGTCTTCGGCGATGCGCGCGGCGTTCATCATCAGGGCACGCTCACCCGCCAGCTTTTGCTCTTCGCCGGCTTCCGGCGCAAAATCGGACAATTCGGCAGCGGCGGCACGGACGTAATCGGCATTGCGCTGCGCCTCTGCCGCTTGCGCCTTCAGAGCGTTCAGCGCGGCGCGGGTGGCGTCCCAGGCGGCGTATTTTTCCGCCACGGCGCGGACATCGCTCTCAAGCCCGCCAAAAGAATCCAGAAGCCCGCGATGCGTAGCATTGTCGAACAGACCACGGTCATCACTTTGGCCATGCACTTCCAGCAGTAAGCCGCCCAATTCCTTCAGCAGCCCCACCCCCACCGCTTCGTCATTGATAAAGGCGCGGGATTTGCCGTCGGCGGACAGGCTGCGGCGAAGGACAATCTCGCCCTCTGACGTCATCGCCTGGGCGGACAGCAACGCTCGTGAAGGATGGCGTGGGGCGGGATCGAACACGGCGGTGGCAGAGCCTTGCGAGGCCCCGGCACGCACCCCCGCGCGCCCACGGCCGCCAACGGCGAAGCCCAGCGAGTCGAGCAGGATCGATTTGCCGGCGCCGGTTTCACCCGTCAGCACATTCAGGCCGGGGCCGAATTCCAGGGCCGCCTGTTCGATCAGGACAATGTCACGGACAGTCAGCGCGGCGAGCATGGCGCCCTCAAATCACCGAAAAATGTGACCATTTTTTGGGACAAAAAGCGAACAAAAAATCCATCGGGTGATTCGGCTCGAAGCCGGGCGCGCAGGATTTTGTGGCGCGAGCAGGAGCGCCTAGCGATGTGGCCACGACGGCCATGAGGCCCATAGCGGCAGCGTATGGGCGCGCGACAGGCACCGCGCCTAAAGCATTTTGTGGAAGGCTTTGTATATCCACGATTGCGCATCGGCCTTGGCCGTAAGATTGCGCCCTTTCAGGATGTTATAGGAATTCTGATACCAGACCGTGCCGGGATAATTGGCGCCCAGCACCGCGGCGGCGGTCTGCGCCTCACTGTCCAGCCCCAGAGAATAATAAGACTCGGTCAGCCGTTCCAGCGCTTCACCGATCTGGGGCGTGGTCTGGTAATTGTCCACCACCGACCGGAAGCGATTGATGGCGCCGATATAGTTTCCGCGGGACAGGTAATAGCGGCCGATTTCCATTTCCTTGCCCGCCAGATGGTCCCGGGTCAGGTCAACCTTCAGGCTGGCGTCGCGGGCATACTCGGTATCCGGGAATCGCTGCACCACGTCCTGCAATGCCACGAGCGCGCCTTGCGTCTTGGATTGGTCGCGGCCCACATCCACGATCTGCTCATAAAGCGAGATCGCCTTGAGATAGAAGGCGTAGGAGACTTCCGGGCTGCCGGGATGAAGCGCGATATACTGGTCGGAGGTAGAGACCGCTTCGTCGTATTTGTTGGCCTGATAGGAGCAGAAGGCGCTCATCAGCTGCGCCCGGCGCGCCCACACCGAATAGGGATGCTGACGGTCCACTTCATTGAACTGTGTGGCGGCCTGATCCCAATTGCCCCGGTTTATCTCTTTCCAGGCGTCGGCATAAATCTGGTCAATCGGGCGCTCGTTATAGGCGGCAGCGTCCTTGTTCAGATCGTTGGTGGCGTCGTCGGTCCCGAACAGGCTGCAGCCGCACAGGCTCAGCGCCGCCACGGACACCAGCAGAAAGGTGCGGAATTTGCCGCCGAGATTCATAAACGATCTTTCATCTAATTGGGCATTTTCGCCATGCAGGACAGGGGCTTAGGCCCAAGCCGTCCAAGCACCGCCTTTATACACGCCTGACATGGGGTCAGGAAAGGGTGATCCGGCGGAAGGCCGTGGGATCGGAAAAAAGCGCACGCAGCAAGGCGTTATTGGTGGCATGGCCGGATCGGACGCCATGGAACCGGGCCTTCAGGGGGCTGCCCGCCAGCGCCATGTCGCCGATGGCGTCCAGGATTTTGTGGCGGACGAATTCGTCGGGAAAGCGCATCAGCCCGGCATTCACCACCCCGCACTCGTCCAGCGCCAGGGTGTTTTCCAGCGAAGCGCCGCGCGCCAGATTGAGGGCACGCAAGCCCTCCAGTTCCTTGAGAAACCCGAACGTGCGGGCGGGCGCGATGGCCGCCGCAAAATTCGCGGGCGAAAAATCCAGATGAAAAACCTGCCGCCCGATGGCGGGCGCTGGAAACTCGATTTCGAAATCATAGGTGGAAGCGTCCGCCGGCATCAGGCTGGCGGTGGCATTCTTCTGGGTGACGCGCACCGGCTTGAGAACTTCGATGACGTCGCGCGGCGTGTTCTGATCTTTCAGACCCGCCTGCTGAATTAACGTGAGATAGGACAGCGCATCGCCGTCCAGAATAGGCGGCTCCGGCCCGTCCAGCGTGACGGTGAGATCATCAAGCCCCGCGCCCGCCACCGCCGCCATCAGATGTTCGACCACGCCCACGCTGGCGCCATCTTTTTGCAGCACTGTGCCCAGCTTTGTTTCCCCCACCAGGTCATAGCGGGCGGGAATCCGAACACCCTCCAGATCGGCGCGCACAAACACCACGCCCTGCCCGGGCGGCGCCGGTGACAATGTCATGGTCACCACGCTGCCGGCATGCAGACAGATGCCGGAGGCGGATGCGTCACGGGCGATGGTGTGGCGGTTCATGGGCTTTTTATATGCGAAAAGGACGGCCACAGCCGTCCTTTTCTGCTGGATCCCCTTTCCTCGCGGCTGCGCTGCTCGCCGGGGATGACAAGCTTCGCTTGTCAAAAGAAAAGGGCGGCCAAGGCCGCCCTTTTTGCTGGATTTCCGCTATCGCGGGAATGACAGGTTGTTACCGCTTAATTCGATTGCCTGCGGAGAAAGGCCGGGATTTCGAACTGTTCGTCGCGGCTATGCTCGGGGAACAGATCCTCACCATTGGGGGGAGCTGGCTGTTCTTCCACAGTGGGACGGGGTGCCGGAGCGCGGGTGGCCTGGGCCACAGGACGCGGTTCCTGGCGAAGGTCATGGGCCGGTTTCTTGCGCCCAAAGAAGCCCCAGCCGCTGCTCTTCTTTTCTTCCTTTTGCAGGTTCTGCGGCGCCAGCGGCATTTCGGACGTGGCGCGGACGGTCTCCGTAGCCGAATAGGAAGCACCCACGATCGGCGCATCCTCGCCGCCCAGAATATAGGCCTCGTCCGCGTTTATCGCCGGGGTGGCGTTCAGTTCGTTGGCAAGCTGTTCGACCTGGCGGGCAACCGGATTGACGGTGGTCTGCGCAGACACAGGGCGCTGCGTTTCCACCGTGAAGGCGGGCCGGACGTTCGCGCGGATGGGGGTGATCTTCTTTTCCGGCATCTTCATAAGCTCAGCATCAATGCCGGTGGCCACCACCGATACCCGGATACGGCCTTCCATATCGTCCAGGATGGTGTTGCCGAAGATGATGTTGGCGTCAGGATCGACTTCCGCGCGGATGCGGTTGGCGGCCTGTTCCACTTCGAACAGCATCAGGTCGGGACCGCCCGTAATGTTGATCAGAACTCCCTTGGCGCCCTTCATGCTGACATCGTCCAGCAGCGGGTTGGAGATCGCCATGTCGGCGGCGCGCTGGGCGCGGTCTTCGCCTTCGGCTTCGCCGGTACCCATCACTGCCTTGCCCATTTCCGAGATCACCGACTTGATGTCGGCGAAATCCAGATTGATCAAGCCCGGCATCACGATCAGATCGGTAACGCCGCGCACGCCGGCATGCAGCACTTCATCGGCCATGGCGAACGCCTGGGACATGGTGGTGCGGTCATTGGAGACGCGGAACAGATTCTGGTTGGGGATCACGATCAGGGTGTGGACGAAGGACTGAAGATCGGTGATGCCGCGTTCGGCCACCCGCATGCGGCGGTCGCCTTCCAGCGCGAACGGTTTGGTCACGACGCCGACCACCAGGATGCCGGCATCCCGCACCGCGCGGGCGATGACGGGGGCAGCACCGGTCCCGGTGCCGCCGCCCATGCCGGCGGCGATGAACACCATGTGCGAGCCCTGAAGCTGCTCCATGATCTCGGGCATGGATTCTTCGGCACCGGCCCGGCCGACTTCAGGCTGGGCGCCTGCGCCCAACCCTTCGGTGGTGGCCGCGCCAAGCTGTATGCGGCGTTCGCATTTGGATTGCGCCAGGGCCTGGGCGTCGGTGTTGGCCACCACAAAGTCCACGCCCTCGAGGCCGGCCTCGATCATGTTGTTGACGGCATTGCCGCCGGCGCCGCCGACACCGAGAACGGTGATGCGGGGACGCAATTCCTTGGTCGGGGGTACTTGCAGGTTGATCGCCATCTTAGATTCTCCTCAGTGACTTTTGCCCGTCACCCTCTTGCGCACGCCAGAATCGCCCAACTGATTCGCACTACTATTGTTGAATCACTCCAGCCACCGGCCGGTCAACCGGCTGAGCCAGCTTTTGCCTTCACGGACCGCCGGTTGGAGGGCCAGTTCGGGATTCAAAATCTCCGGCGGCAGCATCGCGCCCGCCATCAGAAGGCCGATGGCGGTGGCATAATCGGGCCCCGCCGAGGCAGCGGCCAGACCCGGGAAAGGCTGGGGCCGGCCAATTCGCACCTGCTTGTTCAAGACGCGCGCCGCCAGTTCGCGGGTTCCCGCCAGCTGGCAGGCCCCGCCGGTCAGGACCGCTCTGCGGCCCGCCACGGCGTCATAACCCGACGCCTGAAGCCGCTTCTGCACCTCTTCGAAAATCTCGGTCAGGCGGGCCTGGATGATGCGGGTGAGCATGGAGCGGGGCACGCGCAAGGCGCTGCTTTCCCCCTCCTCGCCCATCTGCGGCACGCTGATGACATCAGACCCGGCTTCCATGTCGCCCAGCGCCGCGCCGAACAGGGTCTTGATGCGCTCGGCGGCAGAGAGCGGCGCCGACAGGCCCAGCGAAATGTCATGGGTGACGGAAAAACCGCCCAGCGGCACGACATCGGCATGCACCAGATGGCCTTCCACAAACACAGCGATGGAGGTGCAGCCGCCGCCCATTTCGATCACGGTGGCGCCGACCTGCTTTTCGTCTTCGGTGAGCACGGCAAGGCCGCTGGCATAGGCGCCGAACAGCGAGCCCACCACGTTCAGATGACAACGCTCCACCGCCAGCCGGAGATTGGCGAGCGGTGACGGTTTCACCGCCACAGCATGCATGGCCACGCCAATACGCTGGCAGAACATGCCGGAGGGATCGCGCACACCGCGCGCTTCATCCACCACATAGGCGGTGGGCGCGCTCTGGATGATTTCATGGCCTTCCAGCCGGCATTTGACGCGGCCTTCGGACAGCAACTGACGCAAATGGCCATCGGACACCAAGGCGCCATCCAGCGCCATCACAGCGCGGGAGGTGACGCTGACGGGCGCGCCGCAATTGACCGAGATCAGCACATTCTGGATGCGGGCATCGGCGTGATTTTCCGCGGCGGCCACGCAATCGCGGATGCTTTCCTCGGCCAGGTCCAGACTTGTGACGGTGCCGGCCTTCAGGCCCGCAGCTTCGCGCAGCGCGCTGCCCAGCACCTTGAGCGTGCCCTGTTCGGCGCGGCCAATGACGCAGGCGACTTTCGATGTGCCGACATCCAGCGCGGCCACCAGGCCGGTGCGGTAAGCGGGAATTTGGTTGTTGACGCGCAATTTTAAGGTCTCGCCCATTACGTCTCTTTTCCTCGCTCCACGTCCTTCTTCTCGCCGCCCTTGAGAACAAAGAAATATTGGCTAGGCGAGCGAAGGTCTATTTCGGTGACATCCCGTTCCAGAATGCCGCTATCCACGATCAGGTGCTCCAGCGCATCCAGTTCGCGGCTCCATTTGGTCTCTGGCAGCTTCACCACCACGCCGTCATTCAGGATCAGGTTCCAGCGCCGGACGGATACGCGCTCATAGGCGGCAACCCGGGCGGAGACGGCGCGATGATTGAGCACGGCATCCACCAGCGCGCCGGCAGCTTCGGGCGCACCCTGGCCAACCAGCTTGGGCAGCTTTGCGAATTTTTCCACATCGCGGGTGGTGATCACGCCACCGGAACGTTCCACCACGGTCAAATGCGCCTGACCGTTCTTGTCGGGCGGCGTCTGCCACAGGGCGAAAGGCCGCTTTTCCAACACCGTAACGGTGACGGCGCCGGGATAGCGGCGCACCACATCAGCAGAGGCAATCCAGTCCAGCGCCATGATCCGGGCCCGGGCCGACGGCAGATCGACCGAGAAAATGGATTGGCCGGGCTTCAAGCTCAGGGCCGCGAAAATCGTGCTGGTGGGCACACGGCGGTTGCCGGTGATGCGGATTTCATAAACGCCGAAACCGGCATCGGCAGCCACGCCCGAAACCACAGTCTTGGCGCCCTTGAAGGTACGAGCGCCGCTGATCGCCAACCCGGCGAGCAGCGCAAGAACAAGTAGCAGGATGCTCATCGCCAGCATGGGACGCTTGAGGACAAACCCCAGGCGCTGCGACAGGGAAGACTTCTCATCCCGGCGCGCCGAACCTGGCTGCACTTTGGCCGTTTCACGCGGGCTGCGCGCGGCATGGCGCACCGTCTTGGCGCCGGGATTGTTGCGCAGCTTGCGCTCGATTTTCAGCGATCGCATGAAGCGTCCTCCACCATCCAGCGGCACAATTTTGCGTAGGAAATACCCACATAGGCCGCCTGTTCGGGCGACAAGGATGTGGGCGTCATGCCCGGCTGGGTATTGGTTTCAATCAGGATCAGGCGCGATTTGGCGCCCGTGTCGTCATAACGGAAATCGGTGCGGGTGAGCCCTTGGCAACCCAGTACCTGATGCGCCTTCAGCGCCAGCGCCAGCGCTTCTTCCGTGACATTGGCGGGAATTTTGGCGGGCAGCACGTGCTTGGACCCACCCGGCGCATACTTGGCTTCGTAATCGTAGAATTCCAGATCGGTGGTGATTTCGGTAACGCAAAGCGGACGGTTGCCCATCACGCTGACCGTGAGCTCGCGGCCGGGGACATATTCTTCGACCATCATTTCGCTGGAAAGATTCCAGTCCTCAGCGCCCAGCGCCGCGGGCGGACGGTTGTCGCCCTTGCGGATGATAAAGACGCCGACCGATGAGCCTTCATTCACCGGCTTGACCACATAAGGCGGCTCCATCAAATGCCGTGACGCCGCTTCACGCCGGTCCACCACAAAGGAGCGCACCACCGGCAGACCGGCGGCGCGGTAAATATCCTTGGTGCGTTCCTTGTGCATCGCCAGCGCCGACGCCAGCACACCAGAATGGGTGTAAGGCAGACGCATCAATTCCAGCAGGCCTTGCACCGTGCCGTCCTCACCGAAGCGGCCATGCAGGGCGTTGAACACGGCATCGGGCTTGGCTTCAAACAGCTGCTGGCCTGGATTGTCGCCGGGATCGACCATCACCGGATCGAAGCCTTCTTCCTTCAAGGCCTTCATCACGCCACGGCCCGAAGACAGCGAGACTTCGCGTTCGGCGGAACGGCCGCCCATCAACACGGCAATGCGGTGGTACTGGCTCATGCCTCTTCCACCTTCGTAAGCCCCACCCGCTTGATTTCCCATTCCAGCGAAATGCCGGATTTGGCTTGCACGCGCTTGCGCACTTCTTCACCCAGATTTTCGATGTCGGCGGCTTTGGCTTCGCCCAGATTGATCAGGAAATTGGCGTGTTTCTCGCTCACCTGGGCATCGCCGAGCTTGAGGCCGCGGCAGCCCGCCTGATCGATCAGTTGCCACGCTTTCTGACCTTCCGGATTCTTGAAGGTCGAACCGCCGGTCTTGGAACGAATGGGCTGGCTGGCTTCGCGGGTAGCGTTCAGTTCTTCCATGCGGGCGCGGATCGCGTCCGGCGTACCCAGCGCGCCTTGAAAGACGGCCTCGATGAAAATCAGTTCGACGCGCGCCTGGCTTTTGCGATAGACGAAATTCATGTCGGAAGGCGTGAGCGTGACGCGATTGCCGCTGGTATCCAGCGCCACCGCTTCCACAAAGACGTCCTTGATCTCACGGCCATAGCAGCCGGCATTCATTTTCAACGCGCCACCAATGGTGCCGGGCACGCCCCGCAAAAACTCCAGCCCGGCGATGCCGGCATCCGCCGCAAACCGCGCCACCTGGGCATCCAGCGCTGCCGCACCGGCCCGCACCCGCGTGCCTTTGGTCTCAACCTTGCCGAAGCCGGACGAGAGCCGGATGGTGACGCCGGGAATACCGCCGTCACGCACCAGAAGATTGGAGCCGACGCCAATGACATTGATGCGCAAATCAGCGGGCCGTGCCGCCAGGAAGGTGGCCAGGTCTTCGGCATCGGCCGGCCGGAACAGAATTTCCGCCGCGCCACCGGCCCGGAACCACACCAGATCCTTCAGCGCCGCATCGTACGTATAAGAGCCGCGCACGGGAGGAAGCGCGTCGCAGACCTTATGGCCGCCAATCTCGGGGCTCATCGCGCCTCCAGCTTTTTCTGAAGGCCGTGCATCCAGGCGCTGATCGAACCGGCGCCCAGTCCCACCACGGCGCCGCCGGGCTTGAGATACGGCGCCACCGCTGCGGCAAGATCGGCTTCGCCGTCAATCGTCACGACATTGCGATGGCCATGGGCGCGCAGCGCCTCGGCATAGGAATCGCGGTCAAAGCCTTCAATCGGCTGTTCACCGGCGGCATAGACCGGCGCGATAACCGCCACATCGGCATCGTTCAGGCATTTGGCGAATTGTTCGAAGGTATCGCGCAACCGCGTGTAGCGATGCGGCTGTACCACCGCGACCACCGGGCCGCTATAGGCCTGGCGCGCGGCTTTGAGCGCGGCGGCGATCTTGAAAGGATTATGGGCGTAATCGTCGATCAGCGCGGTGCCTTTGAATTCCCCGATTTTGGAGAACCGGCGGCCCACACCTTTGAATTCACTGAGGCCCTTGCGCAACACCGCTTCGCCCACGCCCAACTCGCGCGCCACCACAATGGCGGCCATGGCGTTCTGGACATTGTGTTCGCCCGGCATGGGCAAGCACAGATCGTTCCAGCGGGTCTCACTGCCTTTGCGGCGATCAGTAAAGACAACATCGAAATGCGACACACCTTCGGCAAAGCGCACATTGACGGCGCGCGCATCGGCTTGGGGGCTGAAACCATACGTGATCAGGCGGCGGTCGGTGATGCGGCCAACCATGGCCTGCACTTCCGGATGATCCAGGCACAGCACCGCGAAGCCATAGAAGGGCACATTTTCGATAAAGCGCTGGAAGGCGTCGCGCATGTTGTCGAAGGTGCCGTAGAAATCGAGGTGATCCGGATCGGCATTGGTCACCACCGCAATGGTGGCGGGCAGGCGCAGGAACGTGCCGTCGCTTTCATCGGCTTCCACCACCACCCATTCGCCCGCGCCCAGACGCGCGTTGGTGCCGTAAGCGTTGATGATGCCGCCATTGACCACAGTGGGGTCCATGCCGCCGGCATCCAGCAGCGCCGCGACCAGCGTCGTGGTCGTGGTCTTGCCATTGGTGCCGGCGATGGCGACGCAGGACCGCAAGCGCATGATCTCGGCCAGCATCTCGGCGCGGCGCACCAAAGGAAGACTTTGGGCGCGGGCAGCATCGAATTCGACATTGCCGGCCTTCACCGCCGACGAATAAACCACCGCATGCGCGTCTTTCAGATTGTCTGCGCTGTGGCCGATCGCCACCGGAATGCCCATCGCCTTGAGGCGTTTGACATTGGCGCTTTCGTAAACATCCGAGCCCTGAACCTTGTAACCGAGATTGTGCATGATCTCGGCGATGCCGCTCATGCCGATGCCGCCAATGCCGATGAAATGGATGGCGCCGATATCCAGAGGAACGCGGGTCGTGACCTTCATGATTGTTGTCCGGGGCATACGGCCAATCTTTCCACCAGATCGGCCAATTTGCTTGTGGCATTCGGCACCGCCAGGGCATGGGCTTGATCGGCCCGGCTTTTGAGATCTTGCGGATCGGCGAAAATCCCGATCAGCATTTGCGTCAACAAATCCAGGCTTAAATCGCTCTCCCGTACCCGCCATCCCGCCCCGGCATCGGCCAGGATGTCGGCGTTGGCGGTCTGATGGTCGTCCATCGCATAGGGCAAAGGCACCAGAATGGCGGGGCGGCCGATGGCCATCAACTCCGCCACCGTGCCGGCGCCGGAACGGCCGATCACCAGATGGGCATCCGCCATGCGCTGGGGCAGGTCTGGGAAAAACGGCGCCAGCTCGGCGCGAATTTCGGCATTGGCGTAAATCTGACGCACGGATTCGATGTCTTCGGGGCGGCACTGTTGGATCAGGTGCAGCCGATGCTTCAAGCCATGCGGCAGGCGCGTGAGAGCAGCAGGCACGATCTTGCTGAAAGCGCGCGCGCCCTGACTGCCGCCGAACACCAGAATGCGGACAGCGCCATCGGCTTGCGGCACGCAATAGGGTTCGCCCCATAATGCCATGACTTCAGGCCGCAGCGGATTGCCGGTGAGAACGACCTTGGAGGCATCGCTGGGCGCAAAACGGGCGATGGGGAAAGCCGCAGCCACCATCTTCACTTTATTCATCACCAGCCGGTTGGCGCGGCCGACCACGGCATTCTGTTCCAGAATGGCCGTGGGGCGATTGGCCAGCCACGCCGCCAGCATCACCGGCACCGAAGGATAGCCGCCAAATCCGATCACGGCGGCGGGCTTGAGACGGACCAGCTTGGCGAACGCGATCAGAACGCCGGCGGCGATCTTGAACGGTGCGCTGATGGCGTTGAAAGGCGAGGATGGCACCGTGGCAATCACCGCGCCTGGGAAATGGGTGGCGTAATTGGCGAAACGTGAATCGGTCATCACCACAATCTTGCGGCCGCGCCGCGAAAGTTCACCCGCCAGGGCCTGGGCAGGAAACAGATGCCCGCCGGTACCGCCTGCCGATAGCACGATGGTGCTCATGCCAGCCTGCCCCGTTTTTGCGCGCCCAAGGCCTGCAGCAGAGATTCATCGCGCGCAACGATCTTGGGCCGCTGGCGTGTCACTGCCAAAGCAAAACCCATGGTCAGTGCGATCGAGAAAAGCGACGAGCCGCCATAGGAGATGAACGGCAGCGTCATGCCCTTGGCGGGCAGCAGCGACACCGCCACACCCATATTGATGAAAGCCTGCACCGCCGTAACGACCGCCAGACCTGCGCCTGCCAGCTGGCTGAAGGCATCGCGGGCGGCGGCGGCGCGCAGCAGCAGCCGCACGGTCAGGACACCAAACAGAATGGCGATCCCCAAGCACAGGACCAGGCCGAATTCTTCCCCCGCCACCGCGAAAATGTAATCGGAATGGGCGTCGGGCAGGCGGTATTTGATGGTGCCGGCGCCCGGGCCAACGCCTGCCAGGCCGCCATGGGCGAAAGCCTTCAGCGCCAATCCGGCCTGATAGCCGATATCGGACTCGCTGAGGAATTGATCCACCCGGTGATGGACATGGGGGAAAATCGTGTAGGCGGTGAAGCCCAGCACACCCGATATCGCCGCCAGCAATGCAACCCAGAACAGTGGCAGGCCGGCGAAAAACAGCATCGCGCCCCACAGGGACAACAGCAATCCGGTCTGACCGACATCGGGTTGCAGCAACAGGATCACAATGGCGGGCGCAATCAGCAGGAAGGTGAGCGCCGGCTTGGGCATCGACAGCGGTGCACGATCAGACAGCACCGCCGCCGCCAAGATAGCAAAGCTCGGCTTGAGGAATTCGGACGGTTGCAGGCTGACAGGGCCAAAATCCAGTTCGCGGCGGGCGCCCAGCACATCGGCGCCCACGAACAGAACCAGAAAGGCGCCGATCAGGGAAAGCGCAAACACAAAAGCGGCGGCAATCTTGACCTGGCGCAGCGACAGCAGCGATGCGCCGCCCATGATGCCGAGCGCCAGCGAGAAATAGAGCAGCTGGCGGGCGGCATAGCGGAAGTCGCCCGCAGTGATCGGCCCGCCGGTGATCGCGGGGCTGGCGGCAAAGGCCAGCATCAGGCCGATACCGGCCAGCAGCGCCATGCCGGTGAGCGCCACCTTGTCCACGGTGAACCACCAATTGGCGAAGCTGCCCTTGTCGGCGCGCGAAATACTCATGACGCCGCCCCCGACTTCAGGAGATGAGCATCTTGCGGCAGACGGGCCACCGCGGCGCGGAAAGCATCGCCGCGCTGTTCGAAATCCTTGAACTGGTCATAAGACGCGCAGGCCGGCGACAACAGCACCACCGGCTGGGGCAGATTGGAAGCGGCGGCATCGCGCGCCGCCGAGACCACGGCCGCATCCAGGGTGCCGGACATTTCATAGGGCGCCTTGCCGTCCAACGTGCGGGCAAAGGCGTGCGCCGCTTCGCCGATCAGATAGGCGCGCCGGATGCGGGAAAAATAAGACGTCAGTTCATCAATGCCGCCGGATTTTGGCTTGCCGCCGGCAATCCAGAAAATATCGGGATAGACCGCCAGCGCCCGCGCGGTCGCGTCGGCATTGGTCGCCTTGGAGTCATTGATGAAGGCGGTTTTGCCGATATGGCCGACATCTTCCATGCGGTGCGCCAGGCCCGGGAAGCTGGCGATGGCGGTGGCGATGGCGCGATTGTCTTTCACAAAGGGTTTGGTGGCGGCGAAAGCCAATGCTGCGTTCTGCCAGTTATGCGCGCCCGGAAGATGCGCCGCGTCGCTGAGCGTCATGACCTTTTCGGCCTGGCCGTTCTGGGCATCATAGAGCGCGCCATCCACCGCAAAGATGCCGCGGCCCAGAACCTTGCCCACCGACACGGCGGTGGCGGCAATGTTTGGGCCTTGCAGCTGGGTAAAAATGGCGGCGCCGAACGCGTCATCCACGCCGACAATGGCCTGGCCATCCTTGGGAACCTGATTAAGGAGACGCTGCTTGATGGCGGTGTAATTCTCCATGCTGCCATGGCGGTCAAGATGATCGGCGCTGAGATTGGACAGCACCGCGATATCGGGCTTCAGACCCGGCGTGAGATCGATCTGGAAGCTGGACATTTCCAGCACATAGACGCTGCGGGCCGAAGGCGAAGCCAGTTCCAGCACCGACTTGCCGATATTGCCGCCAATCTGCGCATCGAAACCGTTGGTGGAAAGAATGTGCCCGATCAGCGCCGTGGTGGTGGATTTGCCATTGGTGCCAGTGATGGCGATGACGGGGGCGCGGCCAGGCTTGCTGGCATCGGCGCGGATTTCGCGGGCGAACAATTCGACATCGCCAATCACCGCCACACCGGCGCGATTGGCATGCACAACAACTTCATGGGGCTTGGGATGGGTCAGCGGCACGCCGGGGCTTAGTATAAGAGCCGCGATGGTTTCCCAGGGCCATTCCCGCCAGGGCATGATCTCGGCGCCTTCAACGCCGCCGGCATCGCGCGCTGCGCTGTTATCGTCCCAGGCAATCACCTGCGCCCCGCCCGCGATCAGCGATCGCACCGCGCCCAAGCCTGTCCGGGCCAGTCCGAAGACGGCGACGGTGCGGCCAGTAAAGGCGTGGGCGGCGATCATTCTCTCACCGCAGTTTCAAGGTGGCGAGGCCGGCCAGGGCCAGCACCACGGCAACGATCCAGAAGCGGATCACGATGGTGGATTCGCTCCACCCCAACTGCTCGTAATGATGATGGATCGGCGCCATGCGAAAGACGCGCTTTCCCGTGAGCTTGAAGCTGACCACCTGCACAATCACCGAGACGGTTTCCAGCACAAACAGGCCGCCGACAATTGCCAGCACGATCTCATGTTTGGCCACCACCGCCACCGCGCCCAACGCACCGCCCAAGGACAGCGAACCGGTATCGCCCATGAAAATGGCGGCCGGCGGAGCGTTGTACCAAAGGAAGCCCAAACCAGCCCCAACCAGCGCGGCCAGGAAAACAGCCAGCTCGCCAGACGCCACAATGTAGGGAAGCTGCAGGTAAGCGGCGAACCGCTCATTGCCGACCAGATAGACGATCAAGGTGAAGGTGGCGGCAGCGATCATCACCGGCACGATGGCAAGGCCATCCAGCCCGTCGGTGAAATTCACCGCATTGGCGGCGCCGGTAATTACAAAACCGCCGACCACGATAAAGAACAGGCCCAACGGCACCAGGGCGGTTTTGATGAAGGGAATGGCCAGCGATCCGGACAGCTCCGGCGCTTCAAGCCGCATGATGAACCAGGTGGCAAGAAAGGCGAGGCCGAACTCAATCGCCAGACGGGTGCGGCCGGAAAGGCCGTCAGCGGTGCGCTTCGTCACCTTGTAATAGTCATCCAGGAAGCCCAGCAGGCCGAAGCCCGCCGTCACCATCAGCACAACCCAGACATAGCGATTGGAAAGCTGCGCCCACAGCAAGGTCGAAATCAGCCAGGGAATAAGGATAAGAATGCCGCCCATGGTCGGGGTGCCGGCTTTTTCCACGATATGGCGCTGCGGGCCATCACTGCGAATGGGCTGGCCTTTGCCCTGCTTTACTTTGAGCCAGCGTATCAGAAGCGGATTGATGAAAAAGGCGATGGCCAGCGCCGTCATCACCGCCGCGCCGGAGCGGAAAGTCAGGTAGCGGAACAGCCGGAAGAAGGCGAGCTGGTCGGTGTGTGTGAGAAGCGAGAGATAATAAAGCATCAGCCGGCCCTCGCCTTCAGCGCGTCCACGATCAAACCCATTTTGCTGCCGAACGATCCCTTCACCAGCACGGTGTCACCGGCCTTGAGCGCGTTGAGAAGTTGCGGCGCCAGCGCCGCAGAATTCTCCGCATAGGCGCCGCGCCGCGTTTGCGGCAATGCATCCCACAAGGCTTTCATCTCGCGGCCGGCGGCAAACACCAGATCGGTGCGCGCGGCGTCTATCGGCGCGATCAGCGCGGCGTGATGATCGCCGGGGCCCATTTCCAGCATGTCGCCCAGTACCGCAAGCTTACGGCCTTTGGACTCGCCCAAAAGCGCCAGCGCCGCCGCCATGGAAGCGGGATTGGCGTTGTAGCTTTCGTCGATCACGGTGACATCACCGCTTTGGAAGCGCGCGCCACGGCCCTTCAGGGCGGTGAAATCCTTCAGCCCGGCTGCGGCGTTCAACACATCGCCATCGGCCAGCGCCACCGCCGCCAGGGCGCCCACCGCGTTGGCCGCGATGTGCGCGCCAGGCGCGCCGACAAAGCAATCCACCGCATGACCCAGAATATCGGCCTTGAGGCGCATGCCTTCGCCGTCCGGCGTGATGGAAATCAGTTTGGCTTCGCCGCTTTTGCCGAACCGCACCAGCTGGCTGACCTTGACCTGCTTCGCCCGCGCCGCCAGGCGCTCGGCATAAGGACTGTCGGCGGGGATCAAGGCTGCGCCGCCCGGCACCAGGCCTTCAAAGATTTCGGACTTGGCATCGGCGATGGATTCGCAATTGCCGAAGAATTCCAGATGCGCCGGGGCGATGGTGGTGATCATCGCCACATGCGGGCGGACAAACGAGACCAGATTGCGGATCTCGCCGAAATGATTCATCCCGACTTCAAACACGCCATACTCGGCATCGGCGGGGAGCGAGGCCAGAGACAGGGGCACGCCCCATTGATTGTTATACGACGCCGCCGAAACATGGGTGCGGCCCAGCCCGTTCAGGGCATGACGCAAAATCTCTTTGGTGGTGGTCTTTCCGGCGCTGCCGGTGACGGCCAGGATTTTGGCATTGCTGCGGGCGCGGGCGGCGCGGGCCAGATCTTCAAGACCGCGCTGGGTGTTGGAAACGGTGAGCAGCGGGCCCCCCACTTCTCCATTTGAGTCGCCCTCCGGCTTGTGCGTCACCAAAGCGGCACCGGCTTTGGCAGCGAAAGCGGCGCGGACGAAGTCATGGCCATCGCGCGCATCGCCCTTCAGCGCCACGAACAGATCGCCTTCTTTGAGGGTGCGCGTATCAATGGAAAGCCCGTTCACGGCAAAGCGCCCGGTGGCCTTGCCCAGGGTGGCGGTTTCAGCCTCGGTGGAAGACCACAGCGTCATGCCGCGCGCCCTCCCAAAGCCAAAGCCGCTTTCAGCGCTTCCTCGCGGTCAGAGAAGGGAATGACCTGGCCCTTCACATATTGCCCGGTCTCATGGCCCTTGCCGACAATCACCAGCACATCGCCCGCTTTCAGTGCGGCGATGGCGGTTTTGATTGCGTCATGGCGGTCGCCGATTTCGCGCGCACCTTTGGCTTCGGCCAGGATGGCGGCGCGTATGGCGTCGGCGCTTTCGGTGCGAGGATTGTCGTCAGTGACGATCACGTCATCTGCCAGGGCAGAAGCGATCTGGCCCATCAAGGGGCGCTTGCCCTTGTCGCGGTCGCCGCCGCAGCCGAACACCACATGAAGCTTGTTCGTGGTGTGGGGGCGGAGCGCCTGCAGTACTTTTTCCAAAGAGTCGGGCGTATGGGCGTAATCGACATAGATGGGCGCGCCGGACTTGGCGAAAGCGACCTTTTCCATCCGGCCCGGCGCACCTTTCAGATGCGCCAGTGTGGCAAACACTTTGGCCGCGTCTTCACCCAGGCCGATGGCAAGACCTGCCGCGACCAAAGCATTGGAAGCCTGGAATGCGCCAGCCAGCGGCAACAGCACATCGTAATTCTTGTCCCCGTACTGAATCGTCAAGGCCTGGGCGTCACCCTGGCTGTCACGGCGGGCCAGCCTGATGGTGTCGCCCTTTTCACCGGTCGTAATCAGCCGCAACCCACGGCGCTTGGCAGCGAAGATGAATTGCTCAGCGTGATCGGCATCGGCATTGATCACCGCCACGCCATCCGGCGCCACCACTTCATCCACCAGCCGAAGCTTGGCGGACATGTAATGCTCAAAGCTGGTGTGATAATCCATGTGATCGCGGGTGATGTTGGTAAAGCCCGCGGCGGCAATCTTCACGCCATCCAGCCGGAACTGGTCCAGGCCATGGCTGGAGGCTTCGATGGCAAGATGATCCACGCCATCCATTTTCAACTGCGCCAGCAGCGCGTGAATTTCCACCGGATCGGGCGTGGTGTGATTGAGCGGCGTGGCGCCCTTGGGCGAGATAACACCGACCGTACCCAGACTGGCCGCCGGCTTGCCCAGCGCCGTCCAGATTTCTCGCAGAAAGGCGACGATAGAGGATTTGCCCTTGGTGCCGGTAACAGCAGCAACCATGCTGGGCTGCGCGGCGTAAAATTCCGCCGCCATCCGGGCCAGACCCAGGCGAGGATTTTCATCGGCGATGAAGGTGACGCCCAGCGCCTTGGCTTCATCGGCCAGTTCGGGCTTGCCCAGCACCGCACTGGCGCCGCGGCCCACCGCATCGGCGACGAAGCGCGCGCCATCCATCTTGCTGCCCGCCAGCGCGGCGAACAGAAAGCCCGGCGCAGCCTTGCGGCTGTCGCTGGTCAGGCCCGTGAAATCACGGCCCGTGATACGCTTCTCCGCCACCATGGCGTTGTTGTCTTTCTTAGGCGCCACCATCTCGAAAGATTGTGGTGCCATTATGAATTGCTGCGCGCCAGAACCACGGGATCAGGCGCGTTATTCGGAACGCCCAACAAGGGCGCGATGCGTGAGATGACCTTCGCGACGATGGGCACGGCGGTATAGCTGGCCAGCGCGAAGCCGCCGGTTTCCTTGGTGCCATGCGGCTGGTCGAGCAGCACAAAAACGATGTAGCGCGGATTGCGCACCGGGAAGACGGCATAGAACGACGTGCGCAGAGCATGCGGGATATAGCGGCCGCCCGGTCCCGGCACCTGGGCCGAGCCGGTCTTGCCGCCGACATCATAGCCCGCGATATCGGCTTTGCGGCCGGTGCCGTTGGTAACGACATAGCGCAGCAGATCGCGCATCGCCTGGCTTGTTTCCGGCTTCAGCACTTGCTCGCCGCGATTGTCGGTACCCGGCGCCTGTTTGACGAACGTCGGCTGGATGCGGCGCCCGCCATTCACCACCGTGGCGGCAGCGGCGACGAAGCTGAGCGGGCTGACCGAAATGCCCTGGCCAAAACCGATGGTGGCAGTTTCGATCGTGCCCCAGTTGCTGCGGGGATAAAGCGGGCGGGCGGTTTCCGGCAATTCGCTTTTCACCGGCTTGAGCAGACCAAGATTGGCCAGGAAGGCCGCTTGCCGCGTGCTGCCGGAGCGCAAGGCGATCTGAGCCGTGCCGATATTGGAGGACTGTGCCAGGATATCGCGCGCCAGCAACGTGGCCGGCATGTGTTCGGCTTCATGGATGGTGTATTTGCCGATCTTGTAACCTTGGCCGATGGGAAAAACTTCGTCCAGGTCGCGGATGGTGTGATCCTCGAACGCCAAGGCGAATGAGAAAATCTTGAATACCGAACCCAGTTCATAAACATCCTGGGCCATCATGTTGCGGGTGGAGTCTCCCGCGGTCAGGCGACGCGCATTGGGATCGAAGTCTGGCGTGGAAATCATAGCCAGCACTTCACCGCTGTTCACATCCATCACAACACCGCCAGCCGCTTTGGCGCTGAAGGTCTGGCGCGCGGCCTCAGCTTCATGCGCCAGGATGTACTGCACGCGGCTGTCGATGGAGGTGGCAAGCTGGCCGCCGGCATTGGCGTGAATCTGTTTCTCCAGCCCCAGCTCCAGCCCCGACAAACCGTTATTGTCGGGATCGGTGATGCCCACAATCTGCGCCGAGGTGCGGGCGCCGGGATAGAAACGCTTGGCGCTGGGTTCGAATTCCAGTCCCGGCAGGCCCAAATGCATCACCTTGACTTGGCTCTCCGGCGTCAATTGCCGCGCCACCAGCACATAAGGATGCTTAGCGTTCTTGAATCCAAAATCCAGCCGATGCTGATCGGCGCCGGTGGCGGCGGCAAGTTCGCGCGCTGCCTGTTCCTTGTCCCAGAAGACGTGCGGGCGGGCATAGAGATCTTTCACCGGCAGATCGCGGGCCAGCAATTCGCCATTGCGGTCGGTGAGATCGGCGCGGGCGATTTCGACATGATCGGAAAAGCCGGCCGTCACCGGGCCGCTCATTAGCGTCACATGCACCAGACGAAGGCCAACCAGCGCGAAGGCGACAATGCAGAATCCCGCCCCGATAACAATGCGCCGCTGAAGTTGACCGATCGTCCGTTGCGCCATCGCCTCACATTCCCGGGACAGATGGAGATGCCGCGGCGTCAGGCACCACGGCGCTGGCTTTATGCACGGGCGTATTGCCCAAAGCCTGGCCTTCGCCACGGCGCGGCAATTGCTGGAAGGACGACAGGCGTACCGAAGTTGTGTCGCTCATGCCCTGCTGTTCGGCCAGCGCCTGAATGCGGGCCGGACCGGCAACATGCTCCCATTCCATCTCGAGCACGCCGATCTGGCCTTTGGTATCGGTGATCTTGCTGCTGACGCGGCTCAACTCAACGCGGGCGACGCGGGTGGCTTCGGAGACGTGATAGAGGCCCAGAATGGCCAGGCCCATCAGGGCGACACACACGAAGTTGAGCACACGGACCATGATGCCTCCTATGCCGCCAGTTTTTCCGCAATCCGCAGCTTGGCGGAGCGGGCACGGACATTGTCCGCGATCTCCGTTGGCGTGGGGGTTTGCGGACGGGATGTGATGACGCGCAAAAGCGGTTTGGCTGCCGCGGCTTCGGGCAGATGGCGCGAACCACGCGGCCGGTCGCTGCCGATGCCCGCCATGAATTGCTTCACCAGCCGGTCTTCCAGGCTGTGAAAAGAAACCACCGCCAGGCGCGCCTGGGGCTTCATCACTGCCACGGCTGCGGCAAGGCCGCGCTCGAGTTCACCCAGTTCGTCATTCACATGGATACGAAGCGCCTGGAAGGTACGGGTGGCGGGATGAATGGCATGGCGCAAAGCCGCAGGGCCCTGGGCCGTGGTGACGATCTCAGCCAGCTGCATGGTGCCGGTGATGGGACGATTTTCGATGATGGCGCTGGCGATGCGGCGGGCATTTTTTTCCTCGCCCAGCCGCGCAATCACCGATGCCAGGGTGGGATGATCGGCATGATTGACGAAGTCGGCGGCGCTTTCACCGCTCAGGCTCATGCGCATGTCGAGCGGGCCGTCGGCGCGGAAAGAAAAACCGCGCGATGGCGTGTCGAACTGGAAGGAGGAAACGCCCAGATCCAGCACGACGCCATCCACGCCTTGGGCATCGATATGATCCATGCGCGAGAATTCGCCCAAGACCAGCGTCAACCGGCCGGCGAAACGCTCCACCAGCGCCTGGCCGCGGGCAATGGCCTCCGGATCGCGGTCAATGCCCAGAACCTGGCAATCGGCCGCTTCCAGAATGGCCTTGGCATAACCACCGCCGCCGAAGGTGCCGTCGATATAGCGGGCGCCGTCTTTGGGGCTTAAGCCCGCGATCACTTCCGACAGCATGACGGGCAAGTGACCGCTCATGAATTTTCCTCGCGGGCGCGCTCAAGCTTTGCCTTCATGCGCGCCACAGCTTCGGCTTCCACCGGGCCGTAAGTGTCCCAATCCCAGATCTGGAATTTCGCCGACTTGCCGACAAAGGCGACACGGTCTTTCAGCTTGGCATGCGCGATCATGGCATCGGGCAAACGCACGCGGCCCTGGTCATCGGCCACCAGCAATTGCGTGCGGGCGATGATCGCCGTGGCCTGGTCGTCATGCGATGGCGAGAAAAACGGATCCTGGTTCTGCAGCCGCGCCGCGACGCTTTCCAGCAAGCTCTGGCCGAAAGCTTCCAGCGCGGTTTCGGAAAAGCTGGGGCAGACATAAACGCCGGCGGTGTTCTGGGCGGACAGGATGTGGCGATAGGTGGCCGGGATGCAGACCCGCCCCTTGCTGTCGAGCGAGCCGATGACCGTCGAAATAAACGGCTGGACCAACCCAGACATCGCGCTTGAACCCCCTGGTCCCGGAGCCCGGTCGGCCGATCAGTCGGCCGCTGCTGGGCGGGCCTTGAAAAAGGCCCATGGGACAGTATGGGATATCATGGGATAAGATTTAGGGTCAAACGAAAAGTATAGGTTTTTGAGGGGCTTGGATAGTTATAGACCCTCCGGCAGACCCCACCGGTAGTGGCGATGAGAACAAATGCTAAACAGGTAAAGAGTGTGATGAACTCGGTAAATGAAAGCTTAATCTGATTTCCCGCTTTGATTGGTATATGTAAAATATACTCGTTTAAGTTGTAATTCATACCATGGCCCCGGCGAAAGCGGCGGGCGCAAGCCGGGGATGATTCGGAGAAGCGACCTCTGCGGGATTACGGCAACGGCTCGCCATTGAAGGTGATGGCCTTCAGGAATTGGGCATCCGCCTCGGACGGAAAAACCTCCGGCTCCGCCCCGGTCCAGACATCCGCGATGTTGTTGGCGCTGGTGTAGCGGTCGATCTTCAGCGTGATCGGTTTGCCGCCCAATGTGGCGCGTCCCTGGATATGACCCACCGAACCGGCGGCCCGGTTCTGATCCACCGAAACCAGCGCCGCCTGGATTTTATAGGTCTCCGCCAGATCCTTCATGTTCTGCTTCAGGATCGTTTCGTCCATCTGGCCCTGGCGCCGGATCCTGGTGCATTCGACCCGGAAGAAATTGGTCTTGCCGCTGATGTCCAGCTTGAGATCGGCGCGGTTGGTGATCACATCGTCGCCGCGGCTGGTTCTGGATTTGGTCTGGCTTTGGCTGGGCGCGGCGGGAAATGTAAAACCAAAATCGCAATCGTCGAATTTGACGGTGACGGGATCGGCCTGGGCTGCGCCGCACCAGGCGATGATTGAAAAACCCAGAAAACCTTTAAATCTCTGCATTATTCTATCTCCGGCCAGTCCGTTGCAAAGATGGTTGGCCGGGTCGCGCTTCACTTCGTTCGCTGCCCGGCCATGACGGGTTTAAAAGTGTCAGATGGCCTGTAAGCCGGGTTCTGTCCATCGCTTGCGCGACTGGATGACCATTCCTCTGGGATGTGAGTTACCCCACACCTCACGCGACCGACCCGGACGGCGATGCGGAAAACATCACGTGCCGTCCCTATTTGGTCTTGCTCCCGGTGGGGCTTGCCTAGCCGCTCCTGTTACCAGGAACGCGGTGCGCTCTTACCGCACCATTTCAACCTTGCCGGACCTTTAGGGTCTTAGGCGGTGTCATTTCTGTGGCGCTATCCCTGGGGTCGCCCCCGCCGGCCGTTAACCGGCACCGTCTTTCCGTGGAGCCCGGACTTTCCTCGAACAAACACAACTTTGAAGTTGGGCCTGCCCGCGGTCACCCGGCCATCTGACGGCGGCGTTATAGCGTAGAAGCAGCCCGTTTCGCCAGCAGCAGGCCGGAAAGACGCCGGCCGCATTCTTCGTCCCACACGCCGGTCAGCTTTTCCGGCCGGAAATGGCGCTGGAAAGCCAGAATGCGCTTTTCCGAAGGGGATTCCGGATCATATCCCAGCCACAGCAGGGCTTCGGCGCCGATCACAGAGTCGCTGGTCTGAGGCCAAAGCCCGATGCCGTCCTGGGCCAAGGCTTCCCATGGAAACAGCTCGCCCGGATCGTCCTTGCGCGCCGGCGCAACATCACTGTGCCCTACCACATTCCAGGCCGGAATGGGATGGCGCTTCAGAATGCCTTGCACCAATTCCTTCAGCGCCGCGATCTGCGCCGACGGAAACGCGCGATAGCCGAATTCGTGACCGGGATTGACCAGCTCGATGCCGATGGATTGGGCATTCACATCGCGGCTGCCGGCCCAGAAAGACAGCCCGGCATGCCAGGCGCGGCGATCCTCCGGCACCAGCGCATACACGGTGCCGTTTTCATCGATCAGGTAATGGGCCGAGACCTTGGCGGCGGGATCGCACAGCCGCGACAGCGCCGCCTGCCCCGATGTCATGCCGGTATAGTGCAGCACCAGCATGGAGACCGGTACACCGTTCCGTGAATCATGATTGGGCGACGGCAAGGACTTCATTTCAGACCCCGCTCCAGCCGGATCTTGTCATAGGCGCCATTGATCGCCGCCAGCTTGTCATTGGCAAGCTGGATGAATTCCGGCGGCACGCCGCGGGCGATCAGGCTGTCGGGATGGTTTTCCTTCACCAGCCGGCGATAGGTCTGGCGCAGTTCCTCTTCACCGACGACATAAGAGACACCCAAAATCACATAAGGGTCGGTCAGCTCCGGGGCGAAATGGCTGGCGCGGATACGGCGAAACTCATTCGGTGCAAAACCGAAAATCTCCGCCACCCGTTCCAGAAACTGGGATTCGGCGGGATGCAGCACGCCATCAGCCTTGGCGATTTCAAACAACCCATCCAGCACGTCTTCCAGGATGGCGGGGTTGCCGACAAACAATTTGGCGATCTGACCGGCATAGGCTTCGTAGCCGGCCATGTCCTGACGCGCGAGATTGAAGATGCGCCGTACATTGCCCTCTTCCTGCCCCGGCACTTTAAAGACGCGCAGAAAGACGGAAAATTCTTCGTCGGTGGCGTTGCCGTCGGCCTTTGACATTTTGCCCGCCAGCGCGATCATCGCGATGGTGAAAATCAGGCCCGGATCGCCTTCACGGTCAAAGATGAAGTGCCCGGCGATAGCGCCCAGCACCGCACCAATCGGTCCGCCGGCCAGAAAACCGGCAGCGCCAACACTCACTTTTCCCCAGATGGACATGCTTATGCCGCGGTGACTTCGCGCGGATTATAATTGAGAAGAGGCGCCAGCCAACGTTCCGCTTCCTTGACCGTCCAACCCTTGCGGCGGGCATAATCTTCCACCTGGTCGCGCTCGATCTTGCCCACACCGAAATAGCGGCTTTCGGGATGGGCGTAATAGAAGCCCGACACCGAAGAGCCCGGCCACATGGCATAGCTTTCCGTCAGCTTGACGCCGATGCGGTGCTCCGCATCCAGCAGCTTGAACAATGTCGCTTTCTCGCTGTGCTCGGGCTGGGCGGGATATCCCGGCGCCGGACGAATGCCGCGATAGCTTTCCTTGATCAGATCTTCATTGCTGAGGGCCTCGTCCGCGGCATAGCCCCAATAATCCTTGCGCACACGCTCATGCATGCGCTCGGCGAAAGCCTCGGCCAGGCGGTCCGCCAGCGCTGACAGCAGGATGGCCGAATAATCGTCCTTGGCATCGCGGAAGGCCTGCAGGCGTTTTTCTTCGCCAATGCCCGCCGTCACCACAAAGCCGCCGATATAATCTTCCACGCCGATGGGCGCGATAAAGTCCGCCAGCGCCAGATTGGGGCGGTCCTTTTCGCGCGCCATCTGCTGGCGCAATGTGTGCAGCGTCTGGATGGGGAATTTCCGCGCCTTGTCGCCATAGACCAGAATGTCGTCAGGATTGTCCGGCGACTTGTTGGCGGGCCAGAAACCGATGGTGGCGCTGGCGGTCAGCCATTTGCCATCAATGATTTTCTTCAGCATCGCCTGGGCGTCGCGGTACAGATCGCTGGCGACCTTGCCCACCATCGGGTCGGTGAGGATGGCAGGAAAGGGCCCGGCCAATTCCCAGGCCTGGAAGAACGGGCCCCAGTCGATGTATTGCGCCAACTCGCTCAGGCCATAGCCGGTATAGGTTCGCGCACCCAGGAAATGCGGCGGCGGCGGCTGGTAAGATGCAAAGTCCGGCTTGGCGCTATTGGCGCGTGCCTGTCCCAACGTCAGGCGCTTGCCGCTGACCTGCTTGTTGGCATGGGCGACCGCCATCTTTTCATATTCGCTGCGGATCTCGGCGGCATAGGTAGCGCCGGTTTCCTTCTGCAGCAGGCTGGACGCAACGCCCACCGCACGGCTGGCATCGGTGACATAGACGGTCTGGCCGCGGCGATAGCTGGGGTCGATCTTCACCGCCGTATGCACCTTCGAGGTGGTGGCGCCGCCGATCATCAAGGGAATATCGAAACCCTGGCGCTCCATCTCGCTCGCAACGAACACCATCTCGTCCAGCGACGGCGTGATCAGACCCGACAGGCCGATGATGTTGGCCTTGTGCTCGCGCGCCGCGTCCAGGATTTTTTGCGGCGGCACCATCACGCCCATATCCACCACTTCATAGCCGTTACACTGCAGGACGACGCCGACAATGTTCTTGCCGATATCGTGCACGTCGCCCTTCACGGTGGCCATGACGATACGGCCAGCCGGTTCCTTGACTGTGTTTTTGTCGTTTTCCATGAAGGGCAGAAGATAAGCGACCGCCTTTTTCATCACGCGGGCGGACTTGACGACCTGGGGCAGGAACATCTTTCCAGAACCGAACAGATCACCCACCACATTCATGCCCGACATCAGCGGCCCTTCGATCACATCCAGCGGCCGGGTGGCAGCGTGGCGCGCCTCTTCGGTGTCTTCCACGATGAAAGCATCAATGCCCTGCACCATCGCATGCGAGATGCGCTCATTGACCGGCAGGCTGCGCCAGGCGGCATCTTCCACCTGAACCGTGGCGCCGCCGCCCTTAAATTGCTGCGCCAATTCCAGCAGCCGCTCGGTGGCATTCGCGCGGCGGTTGAAGAACACATCTTCGATGCCTTCGCGCAAGGGCGTGGGAATGTCCTGATAGACCGTCAGCTGACCCGCATTGACGATGCCCATATCCATGCCCGCCTTGATGGCGTGGAACAGGAACACCGAATGCATCGCTTCGCGCACCTTATCATTGCCGCGGAACGAGAACGAGAAGTTGGAAACACCGCCTGAGATATGGGCGTGCGGATTCTCGCGCCGGATGACTTCGCAAGCCTCGACAAAGGCCTTGCCATACTCATTGTGCTCTTCTAGGCCCGTGGCGACCGCAAAGATGTTGGGATCGAAGATGATATCTTCCGGCGGGAAGTTGACCTTGTTCACCAGAAGGTCATAAGCCCGCTTGCAGATTTCGATCTTGCGTTCCTTGGTGTCGGCCTGGCCGACTTCGTCAAACGCCATCACCACCACGGCGGCGCCAAAGCGGCGCACATCCTTGGCTTGCTTCAGGAAAGATTCTTCGCCCTCCTTGAGCGAGATCGAATTGACGATGACCTTGCCCTGGCAGCATTTCAGACCGGCGCGGATGACGTTCCATTTGGAACTGTCGATCATCAACGGCACTTTCGAAATGTCCGGCTCACCCGCCATCATGTTGACAAAGCGGGTCATCGCCGCCTCACCATCAATCATGCCTTCGTCCATGTTGATGTCGATGACCTGGGCGCCGTTCTCGACCTGCTCGCGCGCCACGCTCAGCGCGGCCTCATAGTCATTGGCAACGATCAATTTGCGGAACTTGGCGCTGCCGGTGATGTTGGTGCGCTCGCCGACATTGATGAAATTCAGGTCCGGCGTCAGGGTGAAAGGCTCCAGCCCCGACAGCCGCATATAGCGAGGCTTTTGCGGGATGGCGCGCGGGGTCACGCCGGTAATCGCCTTGCCGAACGCGGCGATATGATCGGGCTTGGTGCCGCAGCAGCCCCCGACAATATTCACCAGGCCGGAGCGGGCAAATTCCTCGATCATCTCGGCCATTTGCTCAGGCGACTCGTCATAGCCGCCGAATTCGTTGGGCAGACCGGCATTGGGATGCGCCGACACCAGCGTGTCGCAAGCGCCTGCCAGTTCGGCCACGTAAGGACGCAATTCCTTGGCGCCCAGGGCGCAATTCAAGCCAATGGCAAAGGGATCGGCATGGCGCACCGAATGCCAGAAAGCCGTGGGCGTCTGGCCCGTGAGCGTGCGGCCCGACAGATCGGTGATGGTGCCGGAAATCCAGACCGGCAGGCGCAAGCCCATCTCCTCGAACACTTCCTCGATGGCATAGATCGCCGCTTTGCAATTCAGCGTATCGAACACCGTCTCGATCATGATGACGTCGGCGCCGCCCTTGATCAGACCGCGGGTGCCATCACGATAAGTGGCCGCGAGCTGGTCGAAGGTGATGTTGCGGAAGGCCGGATCGTTGACATCGGGCGAAATGGTGGCGGTGCGGTTGGCAGGGCCCAGCACGCCGGCCACCAGGCGCGGCCGGCTGGAGGTGCTGTAGCTGTCGCACAGATCGCGCGCCAGGCGGGCACCGGCCTCATTCAACTCGCTCACCAGATGTCCCAAGCCATAATCTTCCTGGCTGGTGAGATTGGAATTGAACGTATTGGTTTCGATAAAATCGACGCCGGCTTCGAGATACTGGCGGCCGATATCCTGAATAATTTCCGGCTTGCTCAGCGTGAGCAGGTCGTTGTTGCCCTTCAGCTCGCTGGGATGATTGTCAAAACGGCTGCCGCGGAAGTCCGCCTCGCCCAGCTTGAAGCCCTGGATCATCACGCCCCAGGAACCATCCAGCAGAAGAAGGCGCTTCTTGGCCTCCTCTTTCATCCAGGCAATGCGGGCTTCGCGCGAAAAACTCATGCCAAATCCTTCGGTCGCAATCCCAGCAAGCGGCAGGCGGCATAGCTGAGATTGGCCTGATTGAGAGTATAGAAATGAAACCGGTCGAAGCCCCGCACACGCAATTGCTGCACCTGATCGGCGAGCACCGCGGCGGAGATGATGCGGCGGCTTTCCACATCGTCATCCAGCCCGTCATAGGCTCTGGAGAGCCAGTCCGGAATGGAGGAATCGGTCTTGGCCGCCATCCGCGCAACGCCGCGAAAATTGGTGGTGGGCATGATGCCGGGAACGACGGGAATTGTAATGCCGGCGCGCGCGGCATCGTCGCGGAAGCGCGCGGTGGCGTCATTGTCAAAGCAGAATTGGCCCAGGGCGCGCGTCGCGCCGGAATCCATCTTGCGCTTCAGCAGCTCGATATCATGGCCATGGCTGGGGGAATCCGGATGACGTTCCGGATAAAAAGACACGCTGATTTCGAACGGCGCAATCTTGCGGATGCCTGCGATCAGGTCCGGCGTTGAGGCATAGCCGTCCGGATGGGCGCGATAGGGCCCTTCCATTCCGGGCATGTCGCCGCGCAACGCCACGATATGGCGAATGCCGGCGTCCCAGTAATTGCGCACGATCTGGTCAATTTCTTCGCGGGGGTGACCGACGCAGGTCAGATGCGCCGCCGCCTTCATCGACGTTTCTTCCACGATCCGCTTGACGGTGGCGTGGGTGCGTTCCCGGGTCGATCCGCCCGCGCCATAGGTGACCGAGACGAAATCCGGCTGCAGCGGCTCCAGCCGTTTGACGGTGCCCCACAGCGCGGCTTCCGCCTCTTCCGTCTTGGGCGGCGAAAATTCAAACGACACCGCAATCGGCGATTTGTCGGCGATCATGCGTTCCAGGCTCATGCCGCCTCCTTCGCGCGGGCGGTGGCGAACCACAGCTTGACGGTCAGCTTGTCTGGCGCAGGACGCCCGCTCTTGTCTTCAACCGGTGCAATGGTTTCGGTTTCACCCGGCTTCAAATACGCCGCCTCAAACCAGCCTTTGACCTCGCGGTCGGAAAAACCAAGCCGGCGATGAGCGTAATCGTCGCGCAGAAATTCCAGGCCATGGGGCGCGAAATCGGCAATCGCCAAACGGCCGCCGGGACGCATCACCCGCGCCGCTTCCGCTACCGCCGCACCGGGATCGTCCAGATAATGCAAGACCTGATGAAACAGTACGGTATCAAAGCCCGTGTCGCGCGCGCCGGCGTTGAAGGGCAAACGGTAGATGTCGCCCAGCCGCACCTGAACGCGGGAAAGATTGTCTTTGGTCAAGCGGTCGCGCGCGATCGCCAGCATTTCGGGACTGACATCGAGGCCCACCGCCCGCTTGGCGTGCGGCGCCAGCAATTCCAGCATCCGTCCCGTGCCGGTGCCGGCATCGAGCAATTCCTCGATCGGTTTTGCAGTCAGGCGGCGAACAATCGCCGCTTCCACGTCTTTCTCCGGTGCGTGCAGGGCGCGGATGCGTTCCCATTGCGCTGCGTTGGCCTTGAAATAGGCAGCAGCGGCGGCGGCGCGGCTTTCACGCACATGTGTCAGGTGGGCGCGATCGGTGGCGATCAGGGCGGGATCGGCCAGCGCCGCCAGCGCCCGGCTCAAGTCGGCGCCCTTGCCCTGGTCCGCAGCGCGATAGAACACCCAGCTTCCTTCCTTGAATCTTTCCAGCAGCCCAGCCTCCCCCAGCAATTTCAGATGCCGGGAAACACGCGGCTGGGACTGGCCGACAATTTCGATAAGCTCGCTCACCGCCAGCTCCGCTTCCCGCAAAAGCAGCAGCAACCGGAGACGGGTGGGGTCTCCAGCGGCGCGCAGCATGCTGACAAGCTTGTCCATAAAAGCTCTTATCACATATAAAGATATCTTTATATGATCCCGCGGGAGCGGCCACAAGGCCTATGGACAGCTCCCGCAAAAAAACCGAAAACCCGGGCAAATCTTTGGGGAATCGAGCAGCAATGCGCGGGTTCAAGGCGCTGATAGCGGGGTTGTGCGGCTTAGTTCTGGCCGGCTGTGCCTCCACGCCGCCGACCCCGGAACAGATCGCCAACAACGACCCCTATGAGGCGACCAACCGGCAGACCATGGTCTTCAACGGCAAGATCGACCGCTATGTCGTGATCCCGACCGTTGGCGTCTATTTCCTGCTGGTGCCGGAGGGTGGCCGCCGCGGCGTGCATAACTTCCTGGGCAACCTCAGCCTGCCCACCATTTTCGTGAATGACCTGCTGCAGGGTGAGGTCAAACGGGCCGGCCAATCGGCGGCGCGCCTGGTCATCAACACCGGCTTTGGTTTTGGCGGCTTTTTCGATCCGGCCCGCAAAATGGGTATTCCGGGGCATGGCGAGGATTTCGGCCAGACCTTGAGCGTTTGGGGTGCGGGCGAAGGCCCCTACCTGATTCTGCCCTTTTTCGGTCCGTCCAATCCCCGCGATACGTCAGGGCTGGTAACGGACGCCTTGATCGATCCCACCAATTTCATCCGCTTCAAGCAGCATCTATGGTGGGCCGGCACCCGGGAGTATTTCACCTATCTGGACCTTCGGGGGCAGACCTATCAGACGATTCAGGGTGTCCAGCGCAGTTCGGTGGATTATTATTCCAGTCTGCGCAGCCTGTACCGCCAATTGAGAAATAACGACATTCGCAACGGCCATCCCGACACATCCCAGGATCTGCCTGACTTCTGAGCCGTTATCTTGACACCTTTTCTTCTTTAAATTGTTCCGCAAAAATATGGCCGAAAGATTAGCCATGGCTTCGATGAACAAGAATCTTCCGCGGCGCGGCGTGTTGGCTCTGGGCCTGGCTCTGGGCGCAATGTCCTGGATGGGCCTGCCCGCTTTTGCGGCGGGCAGCGTCGCCGAAAATTTCGTCGAGAAAAACGTCCAGAAGGGTCTGGCGGTCCTGAACAACAAATCGCTCTCAACCGAGCAACGGCGCACCCAGTTCGAAACCCTGCTGCTCGGCCTCACCGATCTGAAGCGCATCGCCGATTTCACGCTGGGCCAGTATCGCCGTACCGCCAGCCCGGCCGATGTGGCGGCATTCGAGGCCGCGTTCCAGAATTACGCCGTGGCGGTCTATCAATCCTATTTCGCCAATTATGCCGGGCAGACGCTGAAAGTGACCGGCAGCCAGGCACGTTCTGCCGACGATTTCATTGTTCAAACCGTCCTGATTAATCCCGGCGACCGTTCCGGCCAGCCGCCCTTGCAGGTGGACTTCCGGGTGCGCACCGACACCGGCAAGCCGACCGTGACGGACTTCTCGGTCTCAGGCATCTTTTTGGCGCTGGAAGAACGCGACCAGTTCACGTCGTTCCTGGGCCAGAATGGCGGCAATGTCCGCCTTCTGATTACCCACCTGAACGACCTCGCCAAGCAATTCAAAAACTAAGCGCGGGTGAAGCGCTTGTATTTCAGCTTGTGCGGCTGATCGGCATCCACGCCCAGGCGGCGCTTCTTGTCGGCCTCATAATCCTGGAAATTGCCTTCAAACCATTCGACATGGCTGTCGCCTTCAAAGGCCAGCATGTGCGTGGCGATGCGGTCCAGGAACCAGCGATCATGGCTGATGATCATGGCGCAGCCGGCGAATTCGAGCAGTGCCAGTTCAAGGGCGCGCAGCGTATCGACGTCCAGGTCGTTCGTCGGCTCGTCGAGCAGGATGACGTTGTGGTCTTCCTTCAGCATCTTGGCGAGGTGCACGCGGTTGCGTTCACC
>CANJIS010000009.1 GCA_947474565.1 Alphaproteobacteria bacterium | reverse complement strand
CCGCAACCGACCCGCCCTGCGAAAGCACAATCTCCGCCTCCCGCAGCTTGCCAATAACTTCATCAGGCTGATGCCTGCGGCCCATTCCAAATCTCCCTCCAAGGTTCCAATATGATAGTCCCTGGACCACTTGGAAGGGGGCAGATCAATCGCGGGCGACAATCTGGAAGCCGGCCACCGGCGGCGCGCCTTGCGCCAAGGCCGGGCCTGTCAAAGCCACAGCCAGCGCCAAAGCCAAAAGGGCCGGAATAGTCCTGATCACGATCTTGTCCCCTCGCGCGAAGCGGTTGGCGCGAGACTCGTTAACCACGGTTAATTTTCTATTAAAGCCGGGCAGGCGCGATACCCCGCTGATTCGCTCCTGGGATTATCGTCCCTATGGGAGTCCGCCGTCACGGGCTGACGCCAAATATCAGTGCAGAATTTTGCCTGCGACTTCGAACAGATTGGGCGAAATCCGGGGAAGCTTCAGAATGGCTTCCAATTCGGCCCGCATCATCTGCTGGCGTTCCTCGTCATAGCGCCGCCAGGTCTCGAAGCTGCCTGCCAGCCTCGCCGACACCTGGGGGTTCATTGGATCAAGGGTCCGAATCACCTCGCCCACCAGCTGATAGCCGGCGCCATCCGCCTGGTGGAACCGCCGGTGATTGGCAGCGAAGGCCCCGATCAGGGCCCGCACCCGGTTGGGATTTTTGATGTCGAAATGCGGATCACTCATCAGGCCTCTCACCTCCGCTGCCGTGCTGGGCGCGGGCGCGCCCGCCTGCAGGCCCATCCATTTGTCCAGCACCAGGGGGTCGCCCCGGAAGCGGTCATGGAAATGGGTGAAGGCAGAGCCGCGCAACGGACTTTCCATCCGCGTCAGCGCCGCCAGGCCCGCGATCATGGCGGTCATGGAAGCGGCGCTGCGATAATGCTGCTGCGCCAGGCCGGCGGCGGCTTCGTCATCGGCGGCGGTCAGATAGCGCAGCGCCGCGTTACGCAGCGCCCGCTTGCCGGCAGACCTTGCATCCGGGCTGTAAGCGCCGGTCTCGCGCATCGCTTCATACAGAACCGCAAGCCGCGGCCCATGCGCCGCGGCGATGGCGCGGATCAGGCCGGTGCGGGCGATATGCAAGCCTTCGGGATTCACCGGCGCGCGCTTGGCCGCCAACTCGCTTTCGGTGGGCGGCATCAGCATCTGGGCCGCGAAGGCGGGATCCTTCTCCGCTTCGGCCAGCACATCGCCGATGGCGGCGATGTAATTGGCGTTGTTGCCGCCTTCCAGCATCAAGTCGGCAGCGAGAATCTGACCGGATTCCCAGCGATTGAAGGCGTCGCTGTCCTTGCCCATCAGGGTGGCGCGGTCTTTGCCGCTGAGACCGGCGCGGAAAATGGCGGGAGCGGAAAATCCCTGGCCCAGCGACAGCAGCGGTTCTTCGCCGACATCGACAAAGCTGAAGCGCTGGGAATTTTCCGTCAGCTCCAGCACGCGGCTTTCAGGCCCTTGCTCATTTTCGCACTCCAGCGTCAAAGGCAGGCGTGTGCCGCTCTTTCCCACCAGACCGATGCGCACGGGAATGTGCATGGGCTTTTTCTCCGGCTGGCCGGGCGTGGGGACCAGGGTCTGCGTCAGCTCAAGGGAATAGGTGCGCGCTTTCGCGTCATAGGCGGTTTTGGCTTCTATGACGGGCGTGCCGGACTGGCGGTACCACAGGCGGAATTGGGAAAGATCGCGGCCGGAAGAATCCTCGAAGCATTTCACCCAGTCTTCCACCGTGGCGGCTTCACCGTCATGGCGTTCAAAATAAAGGTCGGTGGCTTTGCGATACCCATCGCCGCCCACCAGTGTCTTGAGCATGCCGATAACTTCGGAGCCCTTCTCATAGACCGTGGCGGTGTAGAAATTGTTGATCTCGATATAGCTCTGTGGCTGCACCGGATGCGCCAGCGGACCGGCATCTTCCTGGAACTGGCGGCCGCGCAAGGCGCGCACATCCTGAATGCGCTGCACGCCATGGCTGCGCACGTCGCCGGAAAAACTCTGGTCGCGGAAAACAGTGAGGCCTTCCTTCAGGGAAAGCTGGAACCAGTCGCGGCAGGTGACGCGGTTGCCGGTCCAGTTGTGGAAATACTCATGGGCCACCACGCTTTCGATGCGGGCGTAATCGTCATCGGTGGCGGTGTCGGGGGAGGCCAGCAGCACCTTGTCGTTGAAGATGTTGAGGCCCTTGTTTTCCATCGCCCCCATGTTGAAGGCGCTGACCGCCACGATCATGAAGATGTCCAGGTCATATTCGCGGCCATAGGCCTCTTCGTCCCATTTCATCGAGCGCTTCAGCGCGCCCATGGCATAGGTGGCTTTGGTCTCGTTGCCATGCTCGACATAGATGGCAAGCGCGACCTCGCGGCCCGACATCGTTGTAAAGCGATCATGGATGGAGCCCAGATCGCCCGCCACCAGTGCGAACAGATAGGAGGGCTTGGGGAAGGGGTCGTGCCACAGCGCGAAATGGCGGCCTTCGGACAAGTCGCCGGTCTGCTGCCGGTTGCCGTTGGAAAGCAGTATGGGATAGCGGCGCTTGTCCGCTTCGATCCGCACGGTGAAGACGGACAGATTGTCCGGCCGGTCCAGGAACCAGGTGATATGGCGAAAGCCTTCCGGTTCGCACTGGGTGCAGAACATGTCGTTCGACTGGTACAGCCCTTCCAGTGCGGTGTTGGCGGCGGGCGCGATCTCGCAAACTGTTTCTAGAACAAACTGGTCCGGCACATTCGCGATGGTTAGGCTTTTGCTGTCCAGCGTGTACTCGCCGTCGCGCAACGCGCGGCCATCCACGGCGATAGAGACAAGCTTCAATTCTTCGCCATGCAGCACCAGAGGCGCGCCGGGATTTTTGCGCGCAATCTCCAGGCGCGCGGCAACGCGGGTTGCCTGCGCCTCCAAGGCAAAATCAAGCGCCACGGTTTCGATATAGAAATCAGGCGCCTGGTAATCGGCAAGATGAATGGCGCGGGGATCTTCGGTACGCATGGGGCCCTCGGGGAATGGGCCGCGAACCTAGCGAGTCGAAAGCGTTTTGTCAGCGATTCTGGGGAAGTCCCGGCCTCATGCCGCGCTTGGGCGCGCGGCATTGCGGCGTTCGCCAGGCCCGAAGGTCCACCGGACCTTCGGCTTTTCCGGGCTCAACCCTGTCCTTTAACGTGCGCCAGGATGTCCTGTGCATCATGCGCCAGTTCCACCAGCGCATTGGGCATGTCTTCGCCCGACTTGCGGGCCCAATCCACCAGCCCGTTGGCGAAGGAAGCCAGTTGCGGCGCTGCCGCGATCAGTCGCGCCTGCATCTCCACCTTGCTGGGGTCCAAGTCATACTCCGCTCCGGGTACGCGCCAGCCGCCCCATTCGGCGTCGCCGGTCACGACCACGGGATAGGTTCCGGGCACCGGATGGCGGGCGCAATCTTCCGCCGGCTGCCATTTGTTGCGGGCGCGCACCACCCGCCAATGATCGTCATTGCTCTGCACATTGCCGGTGAGGGGCTCTTCGTTGAGCAATTCTTCAGCGGCGAATTCACGGCCCAGGCCGACATCGTAGTGAACGCGGATGGGCTCTTCGATGCCCTTGGCCCAATGGGGCACGACATGCTCGATCAGCGCCCAGGTGCCAACCGGTTTGACATAGACCCGCTGGTTCTTGTGGAGCTGGGCTTTGGCCATGATTCTTTGGTCCGCGAAACTGCCCGGAAAGGGTAGGGGTTTGCTGTTAAGTCCCGGTTAAGAACCGCTGCACTGTTCGAGCGAATTGGCCCATAATCGCCTGATGGAAACGCCCTGTGTCAGAGTTTGCGTACTGGATGCGGCGACCGGGCTTTGCTCCGGTTGCGGCCGCACTCTGGATGAGATCGGCGGCTGGCTTGAATTGAGCGAGACAGATCGGCAACGGATCATGACGGAGTTGCCGGATCGCATGAAAAAGCTTCCGGCAAAAAAGCGCTAGGCCGGATTGAGCGCGGTGGCGGTCTTTCCCAGCCAATCCAGTTCTTCGCGCAGCCTGACATTTTCGCCCACCACCAGAATGCAAAGCGCCGGCGCGCTCGATGCTGCTGCGCCCAGGCCTTTCAAGTCGGTGACGGTGACGGCCTGCCCTGCGCGCGCTGCATTGGCGATGACGGCGGCGGGTTCATCCGGCTTGCGGCCAGACGCGATCAAGGCATCGGCGATTTCACCGGCATATTTACGCGCCATGTAGAACACCAGGGTCTGCGAGCCCTTGCCCAGCGCCTTCCAGTCCAGCCCCGGCAGCTTGCCGTCCGAGCCATGGCCGGTGATGAAGGTCACGGCATGGTTGGTGTCGCGATGGGTGACGGGAATGCCGGCATAGGCCAGGCCGCCGATTCCCGCCGTGATACCCGGCACAATGCGGAAAGGCACACGCGCCGCGGCCAGAGCCTGCGCTTCTTCGCCGCCGCGGCCGAACACGAAGGGGTCGCCGCCTTTCAGCCGCAGCACGCGGCCGCCCTTCTTGGCGAGATCGGCCAGCAGGTTGGAAATATCCTCCTGCTTGCAGCTTCGTACACCTGCGCGTTTGCCCGCGAAAATCATTCCCACGCCGGTTTTGGCCAAAGCCAGCAACCGCTCATCCACCAAGGCGTCATAAAGAATGTAGTCGGCTTCGGTGATCGCCTTCAGCCCCAGGGCGGTGATCAGTCCGGGATCGCCCGGACCAGCGCCCACCAGCCAGACCCAGCCCTTTTCAAAGGGCGGCAGATTGAGGGCGGCAAGGCTCTTGTCCATGGGCGAGAGTATAGCCCGGCGGGAACGCCATGGTCATGCCCGCGTTGCATCCCAGACCCAGAGGCGCACATGACCGAAAAAGCCGGAGAGACCGCGCGTGAAAGCGCCAATTACCGCTGTGAACGCTGCCATCAGGTAACGGCGCTGGCCCTGGGCGCGCTGATCCCGGCCTGCCCCTTCTGTGGCTATGACACCTATGACCTGTCGAACCCGCGCTTTGAGCGGAAAGACGGCACGCTGGGCCCGCACGAGCCCGGTTGAGGATTCAGGGCTGGGTCGCTAGAACCAGTCCGAATTTTATTCGGATTCCCATGCAAAAGCCACGCTCCGATCTGAAGCCCAACACGGCCGATTACGAGAATTTGCCGCTGGTCACCGCCAACGGTTTTCGCGAGTACGACGCGCGCTGGCTGTTCGGCAAAGAGATCAACCTTCTCGGTATCCAGGCGCTTGGCCTTGGCCTTGGCACCTATCTGCACGACATCGGCGTCAAGCCGAAAGTCGTCACCGGCCATGATTACCGTTCCTATTCGCTGTCGATCAAACAGGCGCTCACCATTGGGCTGATGCAGGCCGGCTGCGAAGTGCATGACATTGGCCTGGCTCTCTCGCCGGTGGCCTATTACGCGCAGTTCGCGCTCGATTGCCCCGCGGTGGCCATGGTGACCGCCAGCCATAATGAAAATGGCTGGACCGGGGTGAAGATGGGCGCGCAGCGGCCGCTGACCTTCGGGCCGGATGAGATCAATGCCATCAAGAAGATCGTGCTGGAAGGCTTGGGGCGCGAACGGCCCGGCGGTTCTTATATCTCAGTGCCCGACATGCGCGAGACGTATCTCACCGCCGTCACCAAAGGCCATAAACTGTCGCGTCCGATCAAGGTGATCGCTGCCTGTGGCAATGGCACGGCGGGTGCTTTCGCGCCGGAAGCCCTGCGCCGTATCGGCGCCGAAGTGATCGGCATGGATACCGACCTGGATTTCACGTTCCCCAAATACAATCCCAATCCCGAAGACCTGCACATGCTGCACGCCATGAGCGATGCGGTGAAAGCGCAAGGCGCCGATGTCTGTCTGGGCTTTGACGGCGACGGCGACCGCTGCGGTGTGGTGGATGATCAGGGGCGGGAGATTTTCGCCGACAAGATCGGTGTGATGCTGGCGCGCGATCTGTCCGCCCAGCACAAGAATGCGCAATTCGTGGTCGATGTGAAATCCACCGGCCTTTACCTGACCGATCCGGTGCTGAAGGAACGCGGCGTCAAGACCGATTACTGGAAGACCGGGCATTCCTATATCAAGCGCCGCACGGCCGAATTGAAGGCGCTGGCGGGGTTCGAAAAGTCCGGCCACTTCTTCTTCAACCCGCCCATCGGTCACGGCTATGACGATGGCATCGTCGCCGGCATCCAGGTCCTGGAAATGCTGGACCGCGCCGGGGGCAAGAAGCTGTCCGCGCTGTATGACGGCCTGCCCAAGACCTATGGCTCGCCGACCATGGCGCCGGAATGCCCGGACGACAAGAAATATGCCGTGACGGATACGCTGGTGAAAACCTTCTCCGACATGGCCGCCAAGGGCGAAAAGCTGCTGGGCCAAGCCATCGCGTCGGTGGTGACGGTCAATGGCGTGCGCGTCACGCTGGAAGACGGCACCTGGGGCCTGGTACGCGCCTCTTCCAACAAGCCGTCGCTGGTGGTGGTGGTGGAAAGCCCGGTGTCGGAAGAAAAGATGCGCGCCATGTTCGCCGAGATCGACGGGCGGCTGTCGAAATTCCCTGAAGTGGGCGAGTACGACCAGAAGATTTAAGCGGCTTCGTATTTCGGTTTCAGGAAGGCTAGCGCCTCGCGCAATACGCTGATTCCGGCGCCGTCATGGGTGGCGTTTTCGCTCAAGTGGCGGCGGAAGGCCCGCGCCCCCGGTTTGCCGTTGAACAGCCCCAGCATATGTTTGGTCATGCTGTTCAGGCGCACGCCTTCTGACAGTTTGCGTTCGACATAATCGCAATACACGTCAATCGCCGCATCCAGGTCGCGCGCGTCGCCGCCAAAAATGCGCTGGTCCACCTCCAGCAGCATGGCGGAATTCTGGTAACCGGCGCGGCCCATCATCACGCCGTCAAAGCGTGCCAGATGTGTTTCGGCTTCCTCCAGCGTCTGGATGCCGCCATTGAGCACGATTTCAAGATTGGGGTTTTCCGCTTTCACCCGCGCCACCAGATCGTAATCGAGCGGCGGCACGTCGCGGTTTTCCTTGGGCGACAATCCTTCCAGCCAAGCCTTGCGGGCATGCACCGCGAAGCTGGTGACGCCGGCATCGGTGCAGGCGCGGATCAAGTCACGCAACGCGATTTCCGGATTCTGGTCGTCCACGCCGATGCGGCATTTGACGGTGACGGGAATGGAAACCTCTTTGCCCATTGCCGCCACACACGCAGCCACCAACGCGGGCTCCATCATAAGACAGGCGCCGAAGCGGCCAGACTGCACCCGATCCGACGGGCAGCCGACATTGAGGTTGATTTCGTCATAGCCGAAGCCTTCGGCGATGCGCGCCGCTTCGGCCAACCGCTGCGGTTCTGAGCCGCCTAGCTGTAACGCCACCGGATGCTCGCTTTGGTCAAAGCCCAGCAACCGCGTCTTGTCGCCATGCAGGATCGCTTCTGCCGTCACCATCTCGGTATAGAGCAGGGCGCGCGCGGTGAGGGCCCGGTGCAGCACGCGGCAATGCGTGTCGGTCCAGTCCATCATCGGTGCGATGGAAAATCGGCGAGACAGCGTCATGCGCGGCTTTTACGCCGCGCCCCGCACTCGCGCAAACTCTTGGGTTAACGGCTTCAGGACGATGCCGTTTATCTGGGGCCGTACTTCCGACACCGCGAAGGGAGATGTGCGGCCGGGCAGTTCGGCGGTGAGCTGGACTGGCTCTTCCTGCACAGTGATGAAGGTCACCACCGGCGGCGGCATCTTCGGCTGCTCCGGCGCCTTGTTGCACGCGGTCAAAGCGGCAGACAGCGCAATCACAGATCCAAATCGGCGCAACATGAAATCCCCTTGAAATATTACCCCGCGGGGCGGGGTCCCAATACCAGATCGGGAAACCAAAACCCATGCATATGGCGCTTTAAATAAGCGCGCTTTGGCGAATTGAAAGGGGGGGGGCTGTCCAAAGTGCGGCCAAAGCCGTTTCCAAGGCTATCGGGCAATCAATTTGACACAAACGGGATTTTTCTGCCCGCCGAATATGCAAATCGCCACCGAACAAGGCAATCGGAGCATTTTCGACATACCAACCAAGATGTTTGCGGAAGACGCGCAGGCCCAAAACATCACCGTAAAATTTCAGAGAGCGGGCAAGATGGGTGAGGATGATGTCGAATCGTTCGGCCCCCTCTGGCTCCTTTAAGTCCGGTCCATCCAGAGTGGCGTCTTCGGACAAAGCGCGGTCCAGCGCCGCGGCAATCCAGGGCCGGCCATAGGCGCCACGCCCGATCATCACACCATCAGCGCCCGATTGCTCCAACGCAGCGCGCGCCGAATTCAGATCGGTGATGTCGCCATTGACGATGACCGGAATTTTCACGGCCTGCTTTACATCTGCCACGGCGCGCCAATTGGCTTGTCCGCGGAAAAACTGCTGGCGGGTGCGGCCGTGAATGGTGATGGCCTTGATGCCGATCTGTTCGGCGCGCTCTGCGATCTGCGGCGCATTCATCCAATGTTCGTCCCAGCCCAGTCGCATCTTCAGCGTGACAGGACGTGACGTGGATTCCACCGCCGCCGCGATCAGCCGCGCCGCCAGCTCCGGCTCGCGCATCAAAGCCGAACCCGACAGTGCGCCGGTGACTTCTTTGCAGGGACATCCCATGTTGAGATCAATGATGTCGGCGCCGGCCTGTTCCGCCAGCTTGGCGCCTTTGGCGATCCATTCCGCCTCGCGGCCCACCAGCTGCACCACCATCAAGCCCAGATCGTCACCAATCGCGGCACGGCGCACGACATCGGGGCGCTGCCGCACAAAGCTGTCACACGCCACCATTTCGGTGGCGACGTATGGCGCGCCCTGGTCCGAAGCGGTCTGGCGGAAAGGCAGGTCCGACACGCCCGTCATGGGCGCGGTCAGCACCCGGCCGGGAATGGTCACATCGCCAATCTGAAGGGTATGGGACATGGGCGGAAAATGCCTGTGCGACGCGGTCTTGTCGAGCTTTCCGGGGTGTTAACGGTTCCCCGGCTAGAAATAACCCATGTTGCCGATGCGTCTGACCCGCTTCATCTCCCGCATGACCCGCGTGCGGCCGCTTTGTGATTGCCAGAAAGGTTCATTAATCAGCGGCGCTTAGACTTGGGTTCATGCGCCGCGAAACCATTGCCATCCATTCCGGATTCAGTTCCGACCCTGCGACCAACGCGGTGGCAGTGCCGATCTACCAGACCGCGGCCTATACGTTTGACAGCGCTGATCATGCCACGGCCTTGTTCAATCTGGAGGCGGAAGGCTTCGCTATAGCCGCATCTCCAATCCCACCGTGGCGGTGCTGGAACAGCGGGTGACGGAACTGGAATGCGGTACGGCGGCATTGGCCACCGCTTCCGGCCAGGCCGCCCTCAATTATGCCTTCTCCAATGTCGCGGACGGCGGCGGCAACATCGTCGCCACGCCGCAATTGTATGGCACCACGCACACATTGCTGGCGCATGTGCTGCCGAAAGCCGGCATCACGGGAAAGTTTGCCGCCAATGACAGCGCCGAGGCGATGGCGGCGCAGATCGACGGCAATACCAAAGCCCTGTTCTGCGAAAGCGTGGGCAATCCTGCGGGCAATATCTGCGATATCGAGGCGATCGCCCGGGTCGCGCATGCCCATGGCGTGCCCCTGATCGTGGACAACACCGTGGCCACGCCCGTGATGATGCGGCCATTCGAACATGGCGCCGATATCGTGGTGCACTCCCTCACCAAATTCATGGGCGGCCATGGCTCGGCGATGGGCGGCATCCTGGTGGAAAGCGGCTGCTTTGACTGGATGAAGCATGCCGAGCGCTTTCCGCAATTCACCCAGCCGGATGTCTCCTATCACGGCATGATCTATGCCGAGCGCTTCCCGCTCTACCCTTTTGTGGCGCGGGCGCGCAGCGTGCTGGCGCGCACCACCGGCGCAGTGCTGTCGCCCATGAGCGCCTTCCTGCTGCTGCAGGGGATCGAGACCGTAAACCTGCGCGTGGAGCGTCATGTCGCCAATGCCCAGACGGTGGCGGAGTATTTGAAATCCCATCCCGATGTCGCCTGGGTGGAATATGCCGGCCTGAAGCAAAGCCGCTATCACGCTTTGGCGCGCAAATATTTCGACGGCAAGGCTCCGTCATTGCTGACCTTCGGTGTGAAGGGCGGCTATGAATCGAGCAAGCGCTTCTACGATGCGCTCAAGCTGATCAAGCGTCTGGTCAATATCGGTGACGCCAAGAGCCTGGCCTGCCATCCGGCTTCGACCACCCATCGCCAGATGCCGGAAGCCGACCAGCTGAAAGCGGGCATCACGCCGGAAACCATCCGCCTTTCCATCGGCATCGAGCACAAGGACGACATTATCGGCGATATCGCCCAGGCACTGGCTGCTGCCCGCGGCATGCGTGTGGTCCAGGCGGCGGAATGAACGCCCCTTCCGACAACAATGAAGTCGAGAAATTCTCGCTTGGCGGCGGCCATGGCGGCTATCGCGGCACCATTCAGGTCGGGCTGGTCAACAACATGCCCGATGCCGCGATGCGCGCCACCGAGCTGCAATTCGCACGGCTTTTGAAAGAATCCGCCGGCGCGCTGGACGTGCAGCTGCATCTGTTTTCCTTGCCCGACATCGAGCGCGGCGAGGTTGCCCGCTCGCGCATGGAAGGTTTTTATGCCGATACCGAAAGCCTCCATGGCACGGGGATTGATGCGCTCATCATCACCGGCGCCGAGCCGCGTGCCACCAATCTGGCGGATGAGAGCTACTGGCCGTCCCTGACCCAACTGATTGATTGGGCCGAGAGCGGCACGGTCTCGACCATGTTTTCCTGTCTGGCGGCGCATGCTGCGGTCCAGCATATCAGTGGTCTTGAGCGCGCGCCTTTGGAGCAAAAAAAGTCGGGCATCTTCACCGCCGCGCGAGTGGGCGATCATCTGCTGCAGACCGGCATGCAGTCCCGTATCCATGTGCCGCAGTCCCGCCGCAACGCCATTCCGGAAGGCGAACTGGCCAGCCATGGCTATCGCGTCCTCTCGCGGCTTGACGATGGCGTCGACAGCTTCACCAAAGCCATGCCCGGCCATAGCCAGTTCCTGTTTCTGCAGGGCCATCCCGAATACAGCGCCGAGGCGTTGGGCCGCGAATATCTGCGCGACATGGGCCGCTTCCTGCGCGGCGAAGTGGAGCGCCCCTGGGTGCCGGAGAATTATTTTGATCGCGCCACGGAAAATACCCTGGCCGAACTCGATGCCCAGGCCAAAGGCCCGGAAGATCTTATGCGCTACAATGAAGTGGTGATGAGCGCGCTGCCGCTCCATTCCTGGCATGGCCATACCACCAAGTTGTTTGGCAACTGGCTGGCCTCTATTGCCGCCGAAAAGCTGCGCCGCCGTGCCCCCCCCCCCCCGTTCGCAAGAAGTTGCGGGCTTAAGCTGCCGGTTTTCGGGCCGGTTTCCCGGGTGGCAGGAATGCCGCAATCGCAAAGGTTCCATGCCCAGGCGGCCTTCCCCGCGACGGAAGCCGTTTGTATATAAGTGTATCTGGGCGGGGCGCACCGGATCATGGCGGCGATGCATTTGATTTTATTGGGAGTTGGCGGGCTGTTGGCCTTGGCTGCGCTTTGTGGCGCAGGCTATGCCGTCCTGTCCGCGCTTGCCGCCGGCCGCTTTATGAAAAGGCCCGGCTTGCCGCCAAACGTCCATGCCCCCGTCACCATTCTCAAGCCCCTTTATCTGGGCGAGCCGCGCCTCACGGAAAATCTGGAAAGCTTCTTCACCCAGGATTTTGCCGGGCCGGTGCAGATCGTGTTTGGCGTGCACGATGCATCCGATCCGGCGCTGGAAGCGGTGCGAGCGCTTCAAGCCAGATATCCGGGCTTCGACACCACCATTGTCGCCGATGCGGCGGTTGCTGGCGCCAATGCCAAGATCTCCAATCTCATCAATATGCTGCCCGCCGCCCGGCACGATATTCTGGTGCTGAGCGACAGCGACATCAATGTGCCGCGCGATTGGCTGTCCCAGGTTACCGCCGCGCTGGCGCAGCCGGGCGTGGGTCTGGTCACCTGTCTTTATAAAGGCGTGGCTGGAGCCACGGGCCTGTGGCCGACCATGGCGGCGATGGGCACCTCCTATGAATTCCTGCCCAATGCCCTGACCGGTATTGCGCTGGGGCTTGCGGAACCCTGCATGGGCTCCACCATCGCCTTCACCCGCGCCACGCTCACCCGTATCGGCGGCTTTGCCGCTTTCGCCAATCACCTGGCCGATGATTATGAAATGGGCCGGGCGGTACGGGGGCTGGGGCTTCGCCTCGCCATCCCGGCCATCGGGGTCAGTCACAGCGCGTCCGACGCCTCGGCCCGGGAACTCGTCCGGCATGAGTTGCGCTGGAGCCGCACTATCCGCCGCATTAACCCGGCAGGCCACGCCGGCAGCTTCATTACTTTTGCCGTGCCCTTGGCCCTTATGGCCGCGATTTTGCTGGGTTTCCGGCCATTTGGCCTGGCGGTCCTGGGAATAGCGCTTGGCGCGCGGCTGTTTTTAAAGTACCGCATCGACAGTATTTTTGCCACGCATGCGGGCCCCGCCTGGCTGTTGCCGTTCCGGGATATCCTGAGTTTCGTGGTATTTGTGGCATCCATGTTCGGCGAGACAGTTCATTGGCGGGGTGCCCGCCTGGAAGTCGCACCGGATGGCGTGATTTTACCGTCTGAATCAGTTGAGGCAGTGCAATGATGAAGTCTCTTTTCCTCCAGGCTCCCTCCTTTGACGGTTATGACGGCGGCGCCGGCGCGCGCTATCAGATGAAGCGCGAGGTCAAGAGCTTCTGGTTCCCCACCTGGCTGGCTCAAGCCGCCGTGATGGTGCCGGGCTCGCGCATCATCGACGCCCCGCCGCACTATCTCTCCTTCAAGGACATTGAAGCCGATGTGAAGGCGCATGAGCTGATCATCATTCACACTTCCACGCCCAGCTTTAAGTCGGACTGCAAGACCGCGGGCATGATCCGCGCCATCAACCCCACCGCCAAGATCGGTCTCATCGGCGCCAAGGTGGCGGTCGAACCGAACCAGAGCATGGAAGCCTGCCCGGCGCTCGATTTCGTCTGCCGCAATGAGTATGAGTTCACCGTTCAGGAACTGGCGCGCGGCGATGATTGGGCCGGCATCAAGGGTCTGACCTGGCGCAATGCGGCTGGTGAAATCGTCACCAATCCGGAACGCGAAATCCTGATGGACATGGACAAGCTGCCGTCGGTTTTGCCGATGTACAAGCAGCTCGATGTCTCCAAATATTTCGGCGGCTATCTGCTGCACCCCTATATGTCCTGGTACACCGGCCGCGGCTGCAAATCGCGCTGCACCTTCTGCCTGTGGCCCCAGACGATTGGCGGCCACAACTATCGCTTCAAGTCGATCGAAAAGGTCGTCGAGGAAGTGAAGTATGTGAAAGAGAATTATCCCCAGGTGCGGGAAATCTTCTTTGACGACGACACTCTGACCGACAATCACGACCGCGTGGAAAAGCTGGCTGCCGAACTGGGCAAGCTGGGCGTGGTGTGGTCGTGCAATGCCAAGGCCAATGTGCCGCGCAAGACTCTGGAAGCGATGAAGAAGGGCGGTCTTCGCCTGCTGCTGGTCGGGTACGAATCCGGCAATCAGCAGATCCTGCACAACATCAAGAAGGGCCTCCTGGTGCCTGTCGCCAAGCGCTTCGCCAAGGATTGCAATGATCTGGGCATTGTTGTGCACGGCACCTTTATTCTGGGCCTGCCGGGCGAGACGCGCGAGACCATCCAGGAAACCCTGGCCTTCGCCAAGGAAGTCAATCCGCGCACCTTGCAGGTATCGCTGGCTGCGCCCTATCCGGGCACCTTCCTCTACAAGCAGGCCAAGGAAAATGGCTGGTTCGCATCGGATGTGGATCTGCTGACCGATGACGGCACCCAGATCGCGCCGCTGAATTATCCGCATCTCGGCCACACGGAAATCTTCGAGTCGGTGGAGCACTTCTACAAGAAGTTCTATTTCCGCCCCTCCAAGATCGCCGAGATCCTGGGCGAAATGCTCACCTCCCGCGACATGATGGTGCGCCGCCTGCGCGAGGGCGTGGAATTCTTCCAGTTCCTGCGCCACCGCGAAGACATGATCGTTTCCTAAGAAGGTGCGACGGCTCATCGTCACCGCAGACGACTTCGGCGCCGCCGAAGCGGTCAATGATGCGGTTGAGCACGCCCATCGCAATGGCATTCTCACCGCCGCCAGCCTGATGGTGTCGGGCACCCACGCCGCCGATGCGTTGCGCCGCGCCAGGGGCATGCCGAACCTGCGGGTCGGCCTGCATCTGGTGCTGGTGGAGGGCAGGCCGGTATTGCCCGCCGATAAGGTGCCCGATCTGGTGAATGAGCGCGGCTTTTTCCGTACCGATATGGCGCGGGCAGGCGCCGCAATGTTCTTCCTGCCCAAGGTGCGCCGCCAACTGGAAGCGGAAGTCGAAGCCCAGTTCGCCGCCTTCGAAGCCACGGGATTGCCGCTCGACCACGTCAACGCTCACAAGCATTTTCATCTGCATCCCACCATCGCCGACGTGATGGTGAAATTCGCCCGCCGTCACGGCGCCAAAGGCGCACGTGTGCCGCTGGAGCCGCAAAAGGTCTTGCGCGCAATCGAAAAGACCGGCGTGTCGGGCACCGTGGCGCTGACCCAGCCTTTCGCCCGCGCCCTGCGTAGCCGTTTCCGCCGCGCCGGGATCGCCGCCCCCGATCAGGTTTTCGGCCTGGCCTGGAGCGGGGCGATGCGGGCCGGCCGGCTGGTTGGCCTTCTCTCCAACCTGCCCAAGGGCCTGACCGAGATTTATATGCATCCGGCCACGGGCGGTACGTTTCCAGGTGCCGTGCCGGACTATGAATACCGCGCCGAACTGGCCGCCCTGATCGATCCGCGCATGCCGGGTCTGATCGCCAGCGGCGATATTCGCCTTGGCGGTTTCAGCGACTTTCCGATACACTGACAAACAAGTCTGCGGCTGGGCGTTGCCGATGACATTTCAAACACTTAACACGGGTTCCATGAGCAGTTCGGCCTTTGCCATACCCCCCGACTTGACCCGCGATACCGGCACCTGGCCGGGCGACGGACCGATCAAGATCGGCTCGGATGAGCACAAAAGATTGTTCTGCAAGACCCTGCTGGACACCTTCGATCCCTACCGCCCCGCCGTGCTGGATTGGCCCCGTCTGGGCGAGGAAGCTGAGAAGCGCATCACCTCCCTGCCGATCTGGGACATCGCGGTGCAGACCGAAAATCGCGCCGGGCTGAATGTCTGCACCTATGCCGAAATGGTGCCCGATCCCTTGCTGCGCAAAGCCATCGAACTGAACGGCTTTGAAGAGCGCCGCCACCGCCATGTGCTGGCCAATCTGGTCGAAGCCTATGGCATCAAGCTGTCGCCGGAACCGGTTTATGAAAAGCCGAAAGATCCGGAATGGCATTTCCTGCTCACCGGCTATAGCGAATGTATCGATTCCTTCTTCGCCTTCGGTTTGTTCAAGGCCGCCAAGGACACCGGATTTTTCCCGCCCGAACTGGTGGAGACCTTTGATCCAGTGATCAAGGAAGAGGGGCGGCATATCCTCTTCTTCGTCAATTGGGTGGCCTGGCATCGCCGCAACATGCCGTTCTGGCGCCGGCCCTGGTTTGAGCTTCGGGTACTCGGGGTCTGGCTGTTCCTGATTTATGAGCGGATCAACATGGCTTCCGACGTCGGGCATGGCGAGCAGGACTGGAATTTCACCATGAACGGCGCCAGCAAGCTGGGCGCCGATATCGATATTGGCGAGCTGATCACCATCTGCCTTTCTGAAAATGAGAAGCGGCTTTCGACTTCGCTTTACGATGCCCGTCTCAGGCGCCCCCGTTTCGTGCCGTTCATGGCCCGGATGGCGCTGAAATTCGTCGGTAAGAAAAAGGCCGCAGCATGAAGATCGGCTCGCTCGAACATCGCGACGCATTTTGCAGTCACTTCATGCGGACATATTCGGAATTCCATCCGGAAAAGCTGCCTTGGCCTGAACTGGATGACGCTGCCTTGCAGCGGCTGAAATCGGTGCCGTTCTGGGAAGAGGTTTTCTATACCGAGCGCCGGGCGGGCGCGATTGTCGCCGCTTTCACGGAAACCATCACCGATCCGGTGCTGAAGGAAGCCGTGGCGCTGCAGGGTTTCGAGGAAGCCCGCCACGCCGAGATGATCCGTTTTATGATCAAGAAATACAATATCGACGCCGCCGAACGGCCGCTGGAAGATGTGTCCGACAATGTCGAAACCCGCTTCAAGGATTTCGGCTTTGGCGAATGCATGGATTCCTTCCTGGGCTTCGGCGTCTTCAAGATCGCGATGCAGTCGGAATTTCTTCCCAAAGAGATGTTCGCCATCTTCGAAACCCTGATGTACGAAGAAACCCGTCACATCGTCTTCTTCGTCAACTGGATGGCCTATACCCAGGCACAGAAGGGCGCGCTGTCGAAGGTAATGCTGCCGCTGACTTCTTTCCGCTACTATATGCGCGCCTTGGGCCGCATGATCGGCACCGCCAAGCGCGGCAAAGACTTGAACGACGGCAAGGAATTCACCGCCACCCAGGCTTCGGTGTTCCTCGACGGCTTCACTTTCAGCCGCTTCCTGGAAGACTGCTATTCGGAAAACCGCCGCCGCATGGATGCTTTTGACGCCGAATTGCTGCGTCCCAGCTTCCTGCCGCAGCTGGCGGAAACGGCGCTGGGCGCGATGCGGCTGTGGAGCTTCCGCGCCAAGCCGCTGCCTGCCTGAACCCAATGAAATGGGGCCCCAAGATAGGCGTGGCCATCGCGCTTCTGGTGGGGCTGGTCGCGGCCGTCTATCTCATCTGGGCCATCGGTTTTGACGCGGTGTTCGGCGCCGTCGCGCGCGCCGGTCTGGGCGGGCTGGCGTTGCTCTGCCTCTACGCCCTGGTGGTATTCATTTCGCTGGCTTTTGCATGGCAATTTCTGTTGCCGCAGGAAGAGCGCCGGCCCATCGCTGATCTCTATATTGCCCGGCTGGTGCGCGACTCCATCGCCGAGATCTCGCCCTTCTCGCCGGTGGGCGGCATGGTGGCCGCCGCAAGGCTGATGATCCTGAAGGGCATGAACGCCTCTTACGCGGCGGCTTCGGTCGCTGCCGACGCCACCACCGAGGCGATGGCACAGGTGGCTTTCCTGGCGTTCGGATTGGGCCTGGGCTTCACCCAATTCCGCCACATGGAAAACAGCACCACGCTGACCTGGGCGATGGTGCTGGTGCTGATCCTGGCGGCGCCCGGCATCGCGCTTCTGATCCTGTTGCAGAAAAAAGGCGCCAGCTTCGCGGAAAAAATCGCTGCCCGCTTTTTCCCGCAGACCCAGACCGGGGTCTCCTTCCGCGCCGCTATCGAAACGCTTTACGACTCGCCCTCCCGGTTGGCGGCCTCCGCCGCCATGCATCTGATTTCCTGGATCGGCGCGGGCGGCGGCACCTTTATCGCTTTCCAGTTGGTGGGCGGTCAGATCAGCCTGCTCAATGCCATCGCACTGGAAGCTTTGCTCTGCACCCTGCGCAGCATTGCCGCCTTTGTGCCCGCCGCTATCGGGGTGCAGGAGGCGGGTTACGTTTTTCTGGCGCCCCTGTTCGGGTTGTCCGCGGAAATGGGACTGGCGGTATCGCTGCTCAAGCGGGCGAGAGAGATTGTGATCGGCGTTCCTGCGCTGATCTATTGGCAGGGCTTTGAAAGCCGCAAAGCTTTCAAGAGCGCGCATGAGTGACACGGTCCTTGTTACCGGTGCTTCCGGATTTGTGGGGCGAGGAGCGATGCGCGCAGCGCATGAGCAGGTCCGGTGGACCTGCGAAAGCGACGAGCGCCGCGAGCTTGAGCGAGCGGCCGGGGGAGAACCGAGGCAGTGAGCGATACCATTTTGGTCACCGGTGCTTCCGGATTTGTAGGTGCTGCCGTGACGCGCGCGGCGCTGGCCCGTGGTTTCAAGACCCGGGTGCTGATGCGGCAGGGCTCCAACCACGCCAATATCGCGGGCCTGACGGTGGAGCCGGTGGAAGGCGATATGCGCGATGCTGACTCCATGGCGCGCGCGATGTCCGGCACGCGTTATCTGTTTCATGTCGCGGCGGATTACCGGCTCTGGGCCAAAGACCCGTCGGAGATCGAGCGCAACAATCTGGAAGGCGCGCGCGCCACCATGCAGGCGGCCTTGAAAGCCGGCGTGGAGCGGGTGGTCTATACGTCTTCGGTGGCGGCCTTGAAGCCGGGCAATGGCGAAGCGGTGGACGAAACATCCCGCCACACCCCGCAAAGCGCCATCGGCGCCTATAAGCGCAGCAAGCTGGTGACGGAACGCGAAGTTGAACGCCTGGTGGCGGAAGAAAATCTGCCTGCCGTGATCGTGGCGCCATCCACCCCCATCGGCCCGCGCGATATCAAGCCCACACCCACCGGCCGTATTATTGTCGAAGCCGCCACCGGCCGCATGCCCGCCTTTGTCGATACCGGTCTCAACCTGGTGCATGTGGAAGATGTGGCCGAGGGCCATTTTCTGGCGCTGGAAAAAGGCTGCATCGGACAGAACTACATTCTGGGCGGCGCGGATGTTTCGCTGGAAGCCATGCTGGCTGAGATTGCGCGCCTGACGGGGCGCAAACCGCCGCGGATCAAGCTTCCCCGTGCGCCCCTGTTTCCGCTGGCCTATGGCGCGGAAGCGTTGGCGCGGCTCACCGGCAAGGAGCCGATGCTCACCGCCGATGCCCTGCGCATGTCGCGCTATCACATGTTTTTTTCTTCCGCCAAGGCTTCCAGCGAATTGGGTTATCGCGCCAGGCCTTATGTTGAAGGCCTGACCGATGCCATCGCCTGGTTCCGTGCCCACGGGTATCTGTCATGACGCTGCTGCTGGGTTTTCTGCCGCTGGCGATATGGCTTTATCTGCTGCTGGCCCATAACGGCTTCTGGCAGTTGAAGGAGCGGGATGGCCACGAAGTCCTGCCTGCTCCCGCACGTTGGCCTTCGGTAGTGGCGGTGGTGCCTGCGCGCAATGAAGCCGACGTGATCCAGAAAAGCATCTGCAGCTTGCTGGCCCAGGATTACCAAGGCGATTTCCGCGTCATTCTGGTGGACGACCAATCCGACGACGGCACCGCCAGTCTTTTGCGGGCGATGAATTTCGACAAGCTCACCATCCTCTCCGGCGTCCAGCGCCCGCCGGGCTGGGCCGGCAAGCTGTGGGCCATGCATCAGGGCGTGGCCAAGGCCGATGAATTCGCGCCGGATTTTCTGCTCTTCACCGATGCCGATATCGCGCATGCGCCCGACAATCTTTCCCGGCTGGTGGCGCGCGCCGAACAGGACGGCAAGGTTCTGGTATCGCTGATGGCGCGCCTGTCCTGCGCCAGCTGGGCCGAAGCGTTCCTGATCCCGGCCTTCGTGTTTTTCTTCGACATGCTGTTTCCCTTCGGCGCGGTGAATGATCCGAAAAACAAGCTGGCGGCGGCGGCCGGCGGCTGCATGCTGGCGCGGCGCTCAAATTTGATCGTGGCAGGCGGCATTGAAGCCATTCATCGCAACATCATTGATGACTGCGCTCTGGCGCGGCTGATGAAGCCGCAAGGCCCGATCTGGCTGGGCCTCAGCGACCGCGCGGTATCGCTGCGGCCCTATGACGGTTTTGCCGAAATTCGCCGCATGGTGGCGCGCTCGGCTTATGCCCAGCTCAGCTATTCGCCGCTGCTGCTGCTTGGCACGCTGCTGGGCCTGTTTGTGGTATATATCGCGCCCGTCGGGATGGCGCTGTTTGGCGCGGGCCTGGGGCAGATCGCCGGCTGGGCCACCTGGATTATCATGGCGCTGATGTTCCAGCCCATGCTGCGCTTCTATCGCTTGTCGCCGTTCTGGGGTTTGGCTTTGCCGTTGATGGGACTCACCTACGCTGCTTTCACGCTCGATTCCGCCATCCAGCATTGGCGGGGCAGGGGCGGCATGTGGAAAGGCCGCGCCCAGGCGGAAACCAAGATATGAGCGGCACCGAACTTCAATCCGGCAAAGGCCATAGCGACGAGAATTTTCCCGTCGCGTCTTTCCTGATCGCTCCCAAGCATCGCCCGCCAGTGCTGGCCTTTTATCGCTTCGTCCGCTTTGCCGACGACATTGCCGATCACGCCAGCGCCGCACCGGATGAAAAACTGCGCCTGCTGGAAGAAATGCGCGCCAGCCTGATGGGCGAAAGTGATGCATCGCCGGAAGGCGTGGCGTTGCGTCAGGCGCTTGACCAATACGCGCTGTCCCCGGTCCACGCCCTTGATCTTCTCGAGGCCTTCCGGCGCGATGTCACCAAGCTGCGCTATCGCGACTGGGACGATCTGCTCGATTATTGCCGCTACTCCGCCATGCCGGTGGGGCGCTTCGTCCTGGATGTGCATGGCGAGGATTCGCGAACCTGGCCCGCCAACGATGCACTCTGCGCCGCGCTGCAGGTCATCAATCACCTTCAGGATTGCGGCAAGGACTATCGCGATCTCAATCGCGTCTACATTCCCGAACCTTTGCTGGCCGAGGCCGGCGTGTCCGTAGAAGCCCTGGGCGCTGCCGCCGCGAGCCCGGCGCTCCAATCGGTGATCGCGGGTCTGGCCCGCAAAAACGCCGGTTTATTGGGTATTTCGCGGCATTTCGCCCCGCAAATAAAGGACTCAAGGCTTGCCTTGGAAGTCGATCTCATTCAAACCCTCGCCCAGGATTTGAACGCCAAACTCACAAGCCGCGATCCGCTGTCCCAGACCGTGCATCACTCCAAAATGAATGTCGCCGCCCTGTTCCTGATGCGCCTGCCGGTCTTTGCGCTGAAGCGCCTGATCAGCGGCGGAGCGAGAGCCGTATGAGCGAAGCATTGGCCGCGCCCCAGATCCGGGCCGTGAAGAAAAAAGCCGCCGGCAGTTCCTTCTATACCGCCATGCGGCTGATGCCCAAGGCGGAGCGCGAAGCGATGTTCGCCATCTATGCCTTCTGCCGCAAGGTGGACGACATTGCCGATGACGGCATCGGCACAAGGCCGGAGCGTGCCGCCAAGCTGGATAGCTGGCGCACCGATCTGGATGCACTTTATGCCGGCAAGACCGGCGGCGAAGCACGGTTCCTCGCGCCCGCCGTCAAGCAATATGGCCTGCGGCTGGCCGATTTCCACACCATCATTGACGGCATGGCGATGGATGTGGCCGAAGATATCGTGGCGCCCGACCTGCCCACGCTAGATCTGTATTGCGAGCGGGTGGCGAGCGCGGTTGGCCGCTTGTCCATCAAAGTGTTCGGAATGGAAGAAGGGGCGGGCTTTGCGCTTGCCCACCATCAGGGCCGGGCGCTGCAGCTGACCAATATCCTGCGCGACATTGACGAAGACGCATCCATCGGCCGTCTGTACCTGCCCCGCGAGTATCTTTTTGCCGCCGGCTTCACCTCGCTCGATCCCGAAATGGTGGCGTCCGATCCGCGCGTTGATCTGGCGTGCCGCCAGGTCGCCGCCATGGCGCATGCGCATTACGACAAGGCGCAAGCCATATTGGGCAAGAAGCCCAAAGGCCGCATCGCCACGCCCTGGCTGATGGGTGCGGTCTATTCCGAAATCCTGCGGGCGACCGAGGCCCAAGGCTTCAAGCCGCCGCGTAGCCGCGTCTCCATCGGCAAGGGCAAGCTGCTCACCATGGTGCTCCGCGCCCAATTCCTATGAGTGCGCCGAAAAAGGTCCATGTCGTTGGTGCGGGACTGGCCGGGCTGGCCGCCGCCACCCATCTGGCAGCGAAAGGCGCAGCGGTAACGCTTTATGAAGCTGCCGGGCAGGCGGGCGGCCGCTGCCGCTCCTATCACGATGCCAGTTTCGATGGCGTGATCGACAATGGCAATCATCTGGTTCTGTCGGGCAACCAGGCTATTCACACCTATCTGGAACGCATCGGGGCGCTCGCCAATCTGTCCGGGCCGGTCAAGGCGCTGTTCGATTTCGCAGATCTAAAGAGCGGCGCGCGCTGGACGCTTCAACCCAATGACGGGCCGTTGCCTTGGTGGGTTGTCTCAGAGGCGCGGCGCGTGCCGGGCACCAGCGCCACCGATTACGCCGAGTATGCCAAGCTGCTGTTCGCCGGTCCTAACAAGACCATCGGCGAAACCGTGTCCTGCCAGGGCCCGCTCTGGGACCGGCTGATGCATCCGTTCCTGCTCGCCGCGCTCAACACAGAACCCAAACAGGCCTCGGTCCGGCTGGCGGCAGCGGTGCTGAAGGAAACCCTGGCCAAAGGCGGCCAGGCCTATCGTCCCCGCATCGCCACACCCACGCTCGCCGCGGCCTTTGTTGAACCGGCGCTGGAATTCCTCAAGGCGCGAGGCGGCGATGTTCGCTTCAATGAGAGGTTGCGCGCCATCGCTTTCAACGGCCAGCAGGCCCTGGCGCTGGAGTTTCCCGACGCCACCATTCCACTGTCCGCCAAAACCCCGGTGATCCTGGCGGTGCCAAGCTGGGTGGCGAAGGACCTGGTGCCGAACCTGCCGGCGCCAACGCAGTATCGCAGCATCGTCAACGCCCATTTCAAATTCCCCGCGCCGCTGGGCGTGCCGACCATTCTGGGCGTGATCAACGGCACGGCGGAGTGGATTTTCAGCTTCGCCGACCGCATTTCGGTCACCGTCTCGGCTGCTGAAGGCCTTGTGGACCGCGACCGCGATGAACTGGCCGAACTGCTCTGGGCGGATGTCGCCAAGGCTCTGAATATTCCCGCCGCCCTGCCGAAATGGCAGATCGTCAAGGAAAAGCGCGCCACCTTCGCCGCCACCCCGGCCCAGGACGCCATGCGCCCCATCGCCGAAACCGGATGGCGCAATTTCATTCTGGCTGGTGACTGGATCGATACCGGCCTGCCCGCCACCATTGAAGGGGCTGTGCGCTCGGGCGAAAGCGCTGCGGCTTTGGCCTTGAAGCAACTGTCTTTATAGTCCCGCCTATGAACCAGTTGAATCCCGGACAATTCAACGATCTGGACGGCAGCATAAACGCCGCCACCAAGGGCATCCTGGCGCAGCAGCGGCAGGACGGTCATTGGGTTTATGAGCTGGAAGCAGACTGCACCATCCCGGCGGAATATGTCCTGCTGGTGCACTATCTGGCCGAAACGCCGAACCTGGAACTGGAAAAGAAGATCGGAGTCTATTTGCGCCGCATTCAGGGTGCACATGGCGGCTGGCCGCTTTATCACGAAGGCGCGCTCGATATCTCCGCCACGGTGAAAGCCTATTTCGCCTTGAAGATGATCGGGGACGACATCAACGCGCCGCATATGGTGCGCGCCCGCGAGGCGCTGCATCAGCGGGGCGGCGCCATCAAGGCCAACGTCTTCACCCGTATCTTGCTGGCGCTGTATGGCGAAACCTCCTGGGCCAATGTGCCCACCGTGCCGGTGGAATTGATCCTGTTGCCGCGCTGGTTCCCGGTTCATCTGTCCAAGATGAGCTATTGGGCCCGCACCGTGATCGTGCCGCTGCTGGTGCTGTGTGCAAAAAGACCGCTGGCGCGCAATCCCCGCAATATCCATATCGCCGAACTGTTTGTTCCCGGCGTGGGTGCCGCATCACCGCGCGCGCCGCATCAAAGCGCCGGCTGGTCGGCGTTTTTCCATGTGCTGGATCGCGTTTTGAAAGTTGTGCCCTGGCCAAAGGGCCTGCGCGCGCGCGCCATTGAAAAATGCCGCGCCTGGACCACGGAACGTTTGAACGGCGAAGACGGGTTGGGTGCGATCTATCCCGCCATGGCCAACAGCGTGATGATGTATGATGTGCTGGGCTATCCGCCGGACCATCCGGACCGCGCCATTGCGAGGCTGTCGGTGGAAAATCTGCTGGTGATCAAGGACGGCGAAGCCTATTGCCAGCCTTGCGTCTCGCCGGTTTGGGATACTGCTCTGGTCGCCCACGCGCTTCTGGAAACCGGTGATGCCGCCGCCGAAGCCGCCGCCGTGCGGGGCCTGGAATGGCTGAAGCCGCTTCAGGTGCTGGACGTCAAAGGCGATTGGGCTGAGGAAAAGCCCGATGTCCGCCCCGGCGGCTGGGCCTTCCAGTATCGCAACGATCATTATCCCGATCTGGACGATACCGCCGTGGTGGTGATGGCGATGGACCGTGCCCAGAAGCGCGGTCTTGCTGGGGGCTATGATGATGCCATCGCCCGTGGCGCGGAATGGGTGGATGGCTTGCAAAGCCGCAATGGCGGCTGGGGCGCCTTTGACGCCGACAATTCCTATTATTACCTAAACAATATTCCCTTCGCTGATCACGGCGCGCTGCTGGACCCGCCCACGGAAGACGTGTCCGGCCGCTGCGTCGGCATGATCGCCCAGCTTCAGGGCGACAAGAAACGTCTCGCCGACGGCGTGGATTACCTGATCAAGGTCCAGATGGCGGATGGCAGCTGGTGGGGCCGCTGGGGCGTCAATTACATCTACGGCACGTGGTCGGCGCTGGCCGGTCTGAACGGCGCGGGCCTGGCCCCGGATCATCCCTCCATGAAGAAGGGCGCTGACTGGCTGATCGCCATTCAGAATGCGGATGGCGGCTGGGGCGAAAGCTGCGACAGCTACAAGCTGAATTACAAAGCCTATGAGCCTGCGCCCTCCACCGCGTCACAGACCGCTTGGGCATTGCTTGGCCTGATGGCGGCGGGTGAAGTGGATCATCCGGCGGTGCAGCGCGGCCTGTCCTGGCTCTTCGCGAACCAGCAGCAGGATGGACTTTGGGAACAGGCGCATTACACCGGTGGCGGTTTTCCGCGCGTATTTTATCTCAACTATCACGGCTATCCGAAATTCTTCCCGCTCTGGGCGCTGGCGCGCTACCGCAATTTGAAGGCCGGCAATTCCCGTCACGTCGCTTTTGGTTTGTAAGAGGGCCGGCCCGTGACCATCCTTGCAGTCTGCGGCCTGAAGCGCGAAGCCGAAATCGCCGGTCTGCCCGGCGTGGTGGCAGTGGCGGGCGGCGGTGATAGCGCCGGTCTTGCCCGAAAACTCGATGCCCTGCATGGCGACATTACCGGCGTGATTTCCATCGGTCTGGGTGGCGGCCTGTCGCCGCATTTGAAAGCCGGTCACGTCGTGATTGGCGAGCGGGTGCTGGCGGGCAGCGACGTGTTCCGCTGTGACAATCTCTGGCGCGTGGCGCTGGCGGCAAAAATCCCAACCGCGCATCAAGGGCCCATTGTGGCAAGTGATGCCGTGCTGGACGATGCCGAAGCAAAGACCACGCTCCATCAGCGTAGCGGCGCTCTCGCGGTGGATATGGAAAGCGCGGTGGCAGCCCGCTTCGCCGCGGCGAGAAACCTTAAACTGGCGGTGCTCCGGGTTATTTCCGACGACGCCAATCACACCCTGCCGCCCGCCGCTTTGGTGGCGATGACGCCAGACGGCGGCATCGCGCTTGGCCGCGTGTTATGGTCGGTGGTGAAAAACCCGCTGCAGATACCGGCGCTGATTCGCACCGGCCGCACCTCGGAAAAAGCGTTCGCGGAGTTACTCCGCTGTCGCAATCTCCTGGGCCCCGGTCTGGGTGGTGTTGGACTTGCCGGCCCAGATCGCTGACATCTTGTGCTCGACGTGACGCGAGAAGGTGAATTCCGCCGGGCGCTGATTTGACAGGTCGATATCCGGCGCCATCGCGCCTTCGGTCTTGACGCCACGCATCAGGATCGGCAGCATCTTGAGCGGATGCTTGATCGCATCGGTGGCGGCGGTGCCTTCAAAGCCGCAATGGACCATGCAGTTCGCGCATTTCTCATACTTGCCGACGCCGTACTTCTCCCACTCGGTGCCGTCCATCAGTTCCTTGAAGGTCGCGGCATAGCCTTCGCCCAAGAGGTAGCAGGGCTTCTGCCAGCCGAACACGGTCAGCAGCGGCATGGACCAGGGCGTGCACTCATAAGTCTGGTTGCCGGCCAGAAAATCCATGAACAGGCCGGAATTGGTGAAGTTCCAATTCCTGCCACCACGGCCGCGCGAAAGAATTTCGCGGAACATGGTCTTGGTGCGTTCGCGGTTCAAAAAGTGCTGCTGGTCGGGCGCGCGCTCATAGGCATAGCCGGGCGACACAGTGATGCCGTCCACGCCCATCGCCATCATCTCATCGAAGAAGGCGGCGGTGCGTTCCGGATCGGAGCCGTCGAACAGGGTGCAGTTGATCTGGGTGCGGAAGCCGCGGTCCTTGCACAGCTTGATGGCTGCGATGGCCTTTTCATAGGTGCCATCTAAACAGACCGAACTGTCGTGCATCGTCTTGTCGCCATCCAGATGGATGGACCAGGTAAAATTCTCATGCGGCGTGTACTGGTCGATCTTCTTCGACAGCAGCAGCGCGTTGGTGCACAGGATCACGAACTTGTCGCGCTCGATATAGCCCTGCACGATCTTGGCCATGTCGCGATGTAGCAGGGGCTCGCCGCCAGCGATCGAAACGGCGGGCGCACCGCATTCGTCAATCGCGTCCATGCACTGCTGATAAGACAGGCGCTGGTTCAGAATCTCGTCCGGATAATCGATCTTGCCGCAGCCGGCACAGGCCAGATTGCAGCGGAACAGGGGTTCGAGCATCAGAACCAGCGGGTATTTGCCGCCGGTAATATGCTTCTTCATCACGTATGCGCCGATCTTGGCGGCTTGTATGAAGGGAAGACCCATTTGCTTACGCCCTTAATTCGACGGGCAGGCGGAACTCGATATGTTCCTTCTTGCCGTCCATCTGTTCCACCGTCACTGGCGCGATTTCGCCCAGCGCGTCTATCACATGCTGCACCAGGCTTTCCGGCGCGGATGCACCGGCCGTCAGTCCCACCACCGCTTTGCCCTTGACCCAGGCCGGATCCAGTTCGGTGCCGTCATTGATGAGGTAGGAAGGAATGCCTTCCTCGATACCAATTTCGCGCAGGCGGTTGGAATTGGAGGAATTCTTCGCGCCGACCACCAGGATCACATCGGCCACCTTTGCGAGTTCGCGCACCGACGTCTGGCGGTTCTGGGTGGCGTAGCAGATGTCGCTGGTCTCGGGGCCGACGATGTTGCGGTAGCGCTTCTTCAACTCGACGATGATGCCCTTGGTGTCGTCGATCGAAAGCGTGGTCTGGGTAATGTACGCGACCGGCGTTTCGACCGGGATGGGCAGGGTGGCGACATCGGCCTCGCTCTGCACCAGATGCACCGGCGCGCCGACCTGGCCCATGGTGCCTTCCACTTCGGGATGGCCGGCATGGCCGATCAGGATCAGGGTGCGGCCCTGGCCGACATAGCGCTTGCCCTGATTATGCACTTTGGAAACCAGGGGGCAGGTGGCGTCCAATACCGGCAGGCCGCGGTCTTGGGCGGTCTTCACCACCGACTGCGGAACGCCGTGCGCGCTGAATACGGTCACCGCGCCTTCGGGCACTTCGTCCAGCTCTTCGACAAAGCGGGCGCCTTTGTTCTTCAGGGTGTTGACGACATGCTTGTTGTGCACGATCTCGTGGCGCACATAGACGGGCTCGCCATACTTATCGAGCGCCTTCTCCACGATCTCGATGGCGCGCACCACCCCGGCACAGAAGCCGCGCGGCTGGGCAAGAATAACTCGCATAAATCTCCTTCGACGCGCCCGATGGCCCCCGCCAGTGCAGCGCAACAATGGTAATTTCCTTCATCGGGATAGCCCATTCAACCCCCGGGCTGAAAGGGCCAAATAGGCCCGGCATGGCCGGTCTGCCGGAAAGGGGTGGGAAAAGGTTGATTTGGGGGGCCAATCCGGCCATAGGGACGGAAAATGGGGCACTCAGACATGACCATAGACCAGACAAAGGCCCGGGAACCCTTGGCCGGCCTCGATCTGCCCCAGGCCATCAACCAGTCGGCCAAGGCGGTGGATGCCGTGCTGGAACAGGTGCTGCCCAGCCCCCAGGGCCCGCAGGGCCGGGTGCAGGAAGCGATGCGCTACGCCACCTTCGCCGGCGGCAAGCGCCTTCGCCCTTTCCTGGTGCTCCATTCCGCCCGGCTGTTCGGGGTGGATGACGCCCACAGCCTTCGGGTCGGAGCTGCGCTGGAAGCGCTGCATACCTATTCGCTGGTGCATGATGATCTGCCCTGCATGGACGATGACGATCTGCGCCGTGGCCGTCCCACCACCCATATCGCCTTTGACGAAATGACCGCGGTGCTGGCTGGTGATGCGCTGCTCACCGTCGCTTTTGAAATTCTGGCGGATGAAAAAACCCATCCCGACCCGGCCGTGCGCATCGCGCTGGTGGCGCGGCTGGCAGAGGCCGGCGGCCATGATGGCATGATCGGCGGCCAGGTGATCGACATGCTGGCAACCGAGAAATTCGGGGTTGACGATGTGATCAACCTGCAGCGTCTCAAGACCGGCCAGCTATTCGAGTTCGCCTGCGAAGCCGGGCCTATCCTGGGCAATGCGGCGGCGGAAGACCGCCAACGGCTGCGCGCCTATGCCCGCGAAATGGGCGTGGTGTTCCAGATCACCGACGACCTGCTGGATGTGACCTCGACGGCCGAAAAAACCGGCAAGGCCGTGGGCAAGGATGCCGATATGGGCAAGGCCACCCTGGTCACCCTGTTGGGAGTGGACGGCGCGCGCGCCGAAGCGGAAAAGCGTGCCCATGCCGCCATCGCGGCGCTTGGCCCGTATGCTGCCAAGGCGCCGGAGCTGTCGGGCCTGCCCTTCTTTCTGCTGGACCGGGAAGCCTGAATTTTCTTAATTTCGCCTTGTTGGCGCAGCAAAATTTCGGCTTGTGCGTTTTTGATCTAGGCATATTCAAGAGGCATTTCATGAACCGCGCTGTTAAGGCTTTTTCCGCCGCCCTGATGATTTCCGCTTTTGCCTTGCCGGCCCTTACCTTGCCTGCTTGGGCGGCCGACGATCCGGCGGCGGTTTCGGTTCAGAATTTCTATGACGCACTCACCGCCAGCATGAAGACCAGCGGCGGCACCAAGGCCCGTTTCGACAAGCTCAAGCCCGCGGTGGAACAGGATTTCGATCTGCAGGGCATGACCGCGCTGTCCGTGGGCCCGAGCTGGGCCTCCATCTCTGCCGCCGACCAGAAGACTCTGGTGGATGCGTTTGAGCGCATGACGGTTGCCAACTATGCCCGCAACTTCAATTCCTATTCCGGCGAGAAATTCGTTGTCGATCCCGACGTCACCCAGCGCGGCACCGACAAATACGTCAAATCCACGCTGCAGCCGTCCAGCGGCGCGCCCACCGCGTTCAATTACCGCCTGCACCAGGTGGGAACCGGCTGGAAGATCGTGGATGTCTATCTGGCCGGCAATATCAGCCAGCTCGCCCAAAAGCGCGCCGACTTCGCCTCGACCCTCAGCACGTCGGGCCCGCAGGGTCTGGCCAAGAAGATTGACGCTCTGGCGGACAAGGAATTGTCCGGCTGAGTTAGCAGCCTAAACCAGCTCTTCTCCGCCGCGATCCTTGCGCGGCGGCGGCGGCCCCAACACGGCCGGTGAAACGAACAGCGTCGTCACCAGCGTCCAGCCCAGCGAAATCATCAGAAGTTCGCCCATGCTGGCGGTGCCGGGATGTTCAGACAGCCATAGCGTGCCGAAACCGGTGGCAGTTGTGAGCGCCGAGAAGATCACAGCGCGCGTCAGCGCCGAAGGCAGGAAGCTTTTCGCGCCCGCTCGCCACGCCACCACGAAATAGATGTTGAAGGCGACGCCAATACCCAAGAGCAGGGGCAGGGCGATGATGTTGGCGAAGTTGAGTTTCAAATTCAGCACGACACAGCTTGCCAAAGTCAGCAAGCCAGCCAGCACCAGCGGCGCCAGGGTGCGCACCACATCGCCCACGCGCCGCAACACCAGCAGCAGCAGGATCACGATGGCGATAAACGACAATATGCCCGCTTCGGTGAAGGCCTTGACGATGGTGCGTCCGGATTCGCGGATGGTGATCGGCGCCCCACTGGCTTCCGGCGCCACTTTCAAAACCTGATCGCTGAAGGCGCCCAGTGCTGCGGGTTCGTTGCTGGTGTCCTTCGGGAACACCTGGATGCGAGCGGTGCCGTCCTTGGCGATCCAGTCCGCCTTCATCTCGGCGGGAATATTGTCCAGCGTGATTTTCTGCGGCTTCATGGAATCCGTCAGTTGCTTCAGCATGGTGATCAGGCCCGGCACCAAGGCCTTGCCGGCAATGTCACGGTTGTCCTGCGAGCCCGCCGCCAGTTTTTCCAGCGCATCAGCCAGGCGCCGCGCATCGGCGGCAGGCTTGGCGGTATTGTTGCCGGCGGCCTTGCGCAGCTTGGGCACGGCGGCCGCCATGCTTTCCTTGATCACCTGATCGTTGACCGGCGGCATCAATTCGATGGGATTGAGGGTGGGACCCAGAATGCCGTCGGCATCGGCGATAATCGCCAGTTTGCGGTCCTGGTCCTCGGGAATGAAGCTCGACAGGGTGAGTGCCTGGGCGACCAGGGGTTTGGCGGAAATCTTGGCCGCCAGCGCGTCCGCAGCGGCAAGCGAAGGCGCCGTCACAGCCACGGTGTTGGGCGACGTGTTGGGATTCTTCATCAGGTCGAACAGGGTGGAAACCGATTCTACCTTGGGGCTGCGCAGATTGAGGGGGTTGGAATCAAAGCTCAGGAACAAGGTCAGGATCAGCGCTACCGTGCCCGCCAGGGCGGCTGTGCGCAGCACGATTTTGCGCCGGTCGGAGAGGTATTTGTCCAGCGGGGCCAGCCTGTCGAATCCGACATCGCTGGCTTCATTGTTCGGCTTCAGCAGCATCAGCATCGCCGGCAGCAGGGTGATGCTGGCCAGGAAGGCCATGACCATGCCCACACCCGCAACAAAGCCCAGCTCTGCCACGCCGGTATATTCGGTGGGCAGGAATGAGAAAAAGCCCACGGCGGTGGCGGCGGCCGCCATTGCCAGCGGCACGCCGACGCTGCGGCCGGTATGGCCCAGGGCCTTGCCCAGATCTTTCAAATGGAAGCGTTCGCAGCGATAGCGCACGCAGAACTGAATGCCGAAATCCACGCCCAGCCCCACAAACAGGGCGATGAACGCGATGGAGATGATGTTGAACACGCCAATGGCCAACAGGCCGATCGCCATGGTCATCACCAGGCCCATCACCAGGGTCGCCAGAATGGCGAAGATCATGCGGAAGGAATGCACGGCCAGCCACAGAAGAAGCAGCACGCCGCACAGCATCACGCCGCCCATCAGCCAGACGCGGTCGGTGAGGGTGCGGAATTCTTCATCCTGCAGCGGCACATCGCCGGTCAACCGCACGCGCACGCCGTTCTCGGGGATCAAGCCCAGCCATTGCACGCCATCGCGGATGGCGGTGGAAGCTTTCAATCCCGGCTCCAGGGCATTGAAATCTAGGTTCGGCTGCACTTCGATAAAGCGGCGCAATTCCTCGGGCCGGGGCTTGGCTCCGGTCATCATGGCGCGCCAGGACACATACTGTACTTTGCCAGCAGCGGCGGCGCTGAAACTGTCGGCGAACAGCGACAGTGGCGTTCCCAGATCGGAAAGCTGGGCCTGTCCGTTTTCCACGCCGATCAGGGCTGTATCAAGTCCCTCCAGGATGCCGCGAATGGAGGGGTCCGCCGCCAGCGGTCCCAGAAAGGGCTGGGCCTTGAACAACTGGTTGGTGGTGCTTTCCACCTCCGCCAGCGGCAGGAACAGCAGGCCGTTATGATTGAAAAAATCGCCGCCATCGGGCCGGCGCACCGAGCGGAACAGGAATTTGTCGGTGAGGCGGTTGTTGAGCTGGGCGGCGGCGTCTTCCGCCAGTTCCGGGGTGGCGCCATCAATCACCACGGCGATCAGGCCGGTCTCGCCGGAAAATTTCTTGTCGTACGCGATCTCGCGCTGGCGCCAGGCGACATCGGCAGAGAACAGCTCTTCGCTGTTGGTATTGATGTTGAAATGCTGCCAGGTGAAAACGCCTGCCCCGGCGCTCAGCAGCAATCCCGCCAGCAGGATAAGGGCGGGGAAACGGCAGCAAAAGCTGACAATGCGCTCGATAATGGTCATGGGGGCAAGGCTTTAGCCTGTTTCAAGGCTTGGCGGAAGATGATCGGGACGACCGGGAAAATGACCTCAAAGCCGGGCAATTCCAGGGACTTATGCCCAGGGGAACGCGGTCAAACCGGGATCGTTGCTCAAACGCCAGTCAGCATCTAATGAGGGGCAGACAGGGGACCCGCCATGACCGCCCATCCAGAACTTTTACGGCTGAGAGACAGCATCGATAATATCGACGCGGCCCTGATCCATCTTTTGGCGGAACGGTTCAAATGCACCCAGGCGGTGGGCGTCTATAAGGCCGAACATGATCTGCCGCCCGCCGACCCCTCGCGCGAGGCAGCCCAGATTGCGCGGCTGCGGGCGCTGGCGGCTGATGCCAAGCTTGATCCGGATTTTGCGGAAAAATTCCTGGCCTTTGTGGTGAAGGAAGTGATCCGCCACCATGAGTCCCTGCGGGCGGCCAAGGGCTAACCGTCGCGCGGCACGCTCCAGAAAAAAAGGCGGCCCTTGCGGACCGCCTTTTTCTTTTTTGTCTAAAGTCTTTTTTAGAACGCGAGCGCTTTCGCCATTTTGACCGGCGGCAGTTTGGTGATGGCTTCGATCACGGCATCCGGCACCTGGCCGTCCACTTCCACCAGGCAGATCGCGTCCTGGCCCGGGGCGCTGCGGCCCAGGGTGAAGTTGGCGATATTGACCTTGGCGTCGCCCAGGATGGTGCCCAGCTTGCCGATGAAGCCCGGCTTGTCCTCGTTGACGACATAGAGCATGTGCGGCGCGAATTCCGAATCCAGGTTGATATCCTTGATCTGGATCATGCGCGGGCGGCCGTCGGAGAAGACGGTGCCGGCGACGCGGCGGGTGGTGTCGCCCATGGTCACCACGATCTTGATATAGCCTTCATAGGCGCCTTCGCGGTCACGGCGGGTTTCGCTCACCTTGATGCCGCGTTCCTTGGCGACGACGGGGGCATTGACTATGTTGACCTCTTCCAGCATCGGCTTGAGCAGGCCGGACAAGGCCGCGGACGTCAGGGCCTTGGTGTTGAGTTGGGCGGCGACGCCTTCATAGACGATCTCCACCGCCGTCAGGCTGGTGCCGGTGAGCTGGCCCGCGAAAGAGCCCAGCTTCGAAGCCAGCGAAATCCAGGGGCCCACCTTCTGCGCTTCCGCCGCCGAGAGAGACGGCATGTTCAGGGCGTTGGTGATGGCGCCGGTGAGCAGGTAATCGGAAATCTGTTCCGCCACCTGCAACGCGACATTCTCCTGTGCTTCGTTGGTGGACGCGCCCAGATGCGGCGTCGCCACCACTTTCTCCATGCCGAACAGCACATTCTCCTTGGCCGGTTCGACCGCGAACACGTCCAGCGCCGCGCCGGCGACATGGCCGCTATCAATCGCCGCCTTCAACGCGGCTTCATCAATAAGTCCGCCACGAGCGCAGTTGATGATGCGCACGCCCTTCTTGGTCTTGGCCAGCGCTTCGGCGGAGAGAATGTTCTTGGTCTCCGGCGTCATCGGCACATGCAGGGTAATGAAATCGGCGCGGGCCAGAAGGTCGTTCAATTCCACCTTCTCGACACCGATGTCCTTGGCGCGTTCCGCCGACAGGAAGGGGTCGTAGGCGATGACGCGCATCTTCAGGCCCTGGGCGCGGTCGGCGACGATGCTGCCGATATTGCCGGCGCCGATCAGGCCCAGCACCTTGCCGGTGATTTCCACGCCCATGAAGCGGTTCTTTTCCCACTTGCCGGCCTGGGTGGAGGCATTGGCTTCCGGCAATTCGCGCGCCAGCGCCATCATCAGCGAGATGGCATGCTCGGCGGTGGTGATGGAGTTGCCGAACGGGGTGTTCATCACGATCACGCCGGCGGCAGTGGCGGCGGGAATATCCACATTGTCCACGCCGATACCGGCGCGGGCCACAACCTTGAGCTTCTTGGCGGCCTTGAGAACATCGGCGGTGATCTTGGTCGCCGAGCGGATGGCGATGCCGTCATATTCGCCGACGCAGGCCAGCAACTCTTCCTTGGTCATGCCCGGCTTGTTATCGGCGGGAACGCCACGATCCTTGAAAATGGCGACGGCGGCGGGGGAAAGCTTGTCGGCGATGAGAACCTTCATGGGTCACTCCAGCAATAAAGAGGGGAAAGGAAAAATCCCGGCGGCCCAAAGCGCGCCGGGATTGGTATCAGCAGCTTAGGAAGCGCTGGCTTTGACTTGGGCAACCGCCCAGTTCAGCCAGGGCGTCAGCGCCTTGACGTCGGCTTCTTCCACAGTGGCGCCGCACCAGATGCGCAGGCCCGGAGGAGCGGCGCGATAACCGGCCACGTCGAGTGCCACGCCTTCTTTCTCAAGGGCAGAGGCGATCTTCTTGGCGGCTTCGGCCTGGGCTTCTTCGTTCAGACCGGCGAACCAAGGGTCCACCACCTTGATGCAGACCGAGGTGTTGGAGCGGATGGCTTCGTTTTCGGCCAGGAAGCCGAACGCGCCGCCGTTGATGCCGTCCGCCAGCGCCTTCAGATTGGCGTTGGAGCGGGCGATGAGGCCCTTGAGGCCGCCAACGCTTTCCGCCCAGGTCAGCGCGTCGAGATAGTCTTCGACCGCAACCATGGACGGGGTGTTGATGGTCTCGCCTTCGAACAGGCCTTCGGTGACCTTGCCGCCCTTGGTCATGCGGAAAATCTTCGGCATGGGCCAGGCGGGCGTATAGCTCTCAAGACGGGCCACGGCGCGCGGCGACAGAATCAGAATGCCGTGCGCAGCTTCGCCGCCCAGAACCTTCTGCCAGGAGAAGGTGGTGGCATCCAGCTTGTCCCAGGGAAGGTCCATCGCAAATGCGGCGCTGGTGGCGTCGCAGATGGTGATGCCTTCGCGGTCGGCGGGAATCCAATCGCCATTGGGGACTTTGACGCCCGAGGTGGTGCCGTTCCACAGGAACACCACGTCGCGATCCTTGGTGGATTTCAGTTCCGGCAGCTTGCCGTAACCGGCCTTGTGTACTTCGGCCTTGAGCTTGAGCTGCTTGACGGTATCGGTGACCCAATCCTCGCCAAAGCTTTCCCAGGCATAGAGATCAACTTCGCGCGGGCCGAGCATCGACCACATCGCCATTTCCATGGCGCCGGTGTCGGAAGCGGGCACGATGCCGATGCGATAATCGGCGGGAACACCCAGAATCTTGCGGGTGCGGTCGATCGCATCCTTCAGCCGGGCCTTGCCGGGCTTGGAGCGGTGAGACCGGCTCACCAGCGCATTCTTCAGGGCTTCAGGGGTCCAGCCGGGGCGCTTGGCGCAGGGGCCGGACGAAAAAAAAGGCCGCGCGGGACGCACAGCCGGTTTGGTCACTTCAGTCATGTCATTCATTCCTTCCAGAATGATAGCACTCCGTTGGGGGAGTGTGGCCCGGCGCCGATATAGGGGAGGGCACCGCGCCCGTCAACACGGAACAGGGCCGGTTCCCGTGCGTTTTTCTTTGGCACACCAAGGTGAAACAAAGATGTCGCTGAAAACCCCGGAATCGCCCAGCCTGGATATTTCCACGGACAAGCTCGCCTTTATCATTGAGCGGGCGCGGGAATTCGACGTCAAGGAAAGCGACAGCGACCCCGACACCAATCCGGACGATGGTGGCTCCAATCCCACCGATGACGGGGCCACCGATATTCTCCAGGACAAGCCGGGCGACGCCACGGGTGAGGAGTTGACCTCTGCCATTCGCGCCCTGAACGAAGATGAAAAAGCGGAACTGATCGCCCTGGCCTGGCTTGGGCGCGGCACCTTCGACATTGAGGAATGGGACGAGGCGGTTGCCACGGCCCGCAGCGAGCATGGCAAGCGTGCCGCCGAATATCTCATGGGCCTGCCGCTGCTGGGCGACTATCTGGAAGATGGCATGGCGTTGTTCGACGAAGGCATTGTCGATGAGTCCGACAAGACTGAAGGGCTCAATGAAGAGAATGAGCCGCTTGGCAACATGCCGGACCGCACGCAGGATTCAAAAAGAGTTTAGGCTTACGCGCACGAGTCCATGTTGTCGAAGCGCTTGGTCTGGTCGGTCCAGCCGGTGTTGCCCGCCTTCGTCTTGATCTTCACCCACCAGACGTAACGCGGCTGGCTGACAATCCTGGTGGCGCGGTCGTCGAGAATTTCTTCGTAGGTTTTGCCCTGGTGCCAGAAAAGGACAGACCCTTCGCCGGCATAGTGCAGCGTGTAAAGTTCATCGCCGGTCCGCAAAGGCACGATAGGCCTTTTCGGAATATAGCCGTCACCGATTTTGGCCGGCTTGGTGAGCCGGATGACACCAAAGCGATCCGTGATCACCACGCCCGTGACACCGGTCACGGGCGTGTTCTTGTTCAGATGAAACACCAGCCGCGATTTCGCGTTGGGCTCGGCCCGCGCCTCAACCGGGGCGTTGGTGGTCCAGCCGCGATAGGTGCAGCATTCAAACGGGCAGGCGCCTTTATCGTAATAGGGCAGGGGCGGTTTGGACGTCGCGGCAACCGTCGCCCCGCCTGCACAAAGTGCGGCAAGCCCGGCGGCCAGGCCCAATCCGATCCGTGAAGCATTCATGCCGCGCCTCCTGCGATTGTGCGCAAGACTATAGCATGGCTGAGGCTAAGCCGCTGCCGCCGACATGGCCTTTTGCAGCTTTTCGAACGCCCGCACTTCGATCTGGCGCACCCGCTCGCGGCTGACGCCATAGCGTTGCGACAGTTCTTCCAGCGTGGCCGGGTCTTCCTGCAGCCGCCGCGCCTGGATGATGTCGCGCTCCCGGTCGGTCAGCGTGTCCATGGCATTGGTGAGCAAGGCATGCCGGTCGCCCAGCTCTTCGCGCTCGGCCAGCCTGGTTTCCTGGTCCAGCGTGTCGTCCGCCAGCCAGTCCTGCCATTCGTTTTCGGATTCGCTGCGCAGTGGCGCATTCAACGATGAATCCGGCCCGGTGAGGCGGCGGTTCATCTCCGTCACTTCACGCTCGGTTACACCCAACTGATCCGCCAGGGTGGCCGTGTGGCCGGGGGTAAGATCGCCTTCTTCAATCGCGCCGATATTGGATTTGGCTTTGCGCAGATTGAAGAACAGCTTCTTCTGCGCCGCGGTGGTGCCGAGCTTCACCATGCTCCACGACCGCAGCACATATTCCTGGATCGCGGCGCGGATCCACCACATGGCATACGTCGCCAGGCGGAAACCCTTGTCGGGATCGAAGCGCTTCACGGCCTGCATCAGGCCGATATTGCCTTCGGACACGATCTCGGAGACCGGCAAGCCATAGCCGCGATAGCCCATGGCAATCTTCGCCACCAGGCGCAGATGGCTGGTGACCAGCCGGTGCGCCGCTTCCTTGTCGCCATGCTCCTTCAGGTGCTTGGCGAACATGAATTCGTCTTCGGGGGTCAGCAGCGGAAATTTGCGGATCTCGCTCAGATAGCGCGAAAGACCGGCATCGCTGGAAAGCGCGGGTAAGCCACGGCCACTCATGAAATCCCCTTGTTCTGGCGCATACGATTTAAACGCCCAGCCCCCATAGCCGGTCCCCGCAAACGCTAGAGTTCCAGATGATAATCCGTCACGGGTTTTTCAAGGCGCGAAAAGCCTCAACAAGCTGCGCGAAATCATCTGGCCAGGGGGACTCGAAACGCATGCTTTTGTGCAAGCTAGGGTGCTGAAATCCCAAGACAAAAGCGTGCAGGGCCTGACGGGAAAAGCCGGTTGCCAGTGCAAACGCAATTTCTTCTCCGGCATTTTTGGCCCGGGGCGCACTGCGCGCCCGGCCATACTGCGGATCGCCGATCAAGGGGTGGCCCAGATGGGTCAGGTGCACCCGGATCTGATGAGTGCGGCCCGTTTCCAGCCGGCACTCGATCAGGGATGCAAAGGGCCGGGCTGTGGGCCCAAATGCTTCCAGCACTTTATAGCGGGTGCGGGCGCTCTTGCCGCCGCCGCGCAGCACCGCCATGCGCTTGCGATCGAACGGGCTTCTGCCGATCTGCCCTTCAATGAGGCCGGAAGCCATCCGCGGGCTGCCCCACACCAGGGCGTGATAGGCCCGTTCAATGGTGTGATTGGCGAATTGCTTGGCCAGGCTTCCCATGGCGCGTTCGGTTTTGGCGGCGACCATTACGCCCGACGTGTCCTTGTCCAGGCGGTGCACAATGCCCGGCCGCGCTTCGCCGCCAATGCCTATCAGTTCTTCCCCGCAATGGCCGATCAGGGCATTGACCAGGGTGCCGTCGGGATTGCCCGCCGCCGGATGCACCACCAGCCCGGCCGGCTTGTCGATCACAATCAGCTCTTTGTCTTCGTAAACCACATCCAGCGGAATATCCTGCCCGCGCGGTCGCGCCGGCAGAGCGGCCGGAATGGCGACTCGGTATTCTTCGTCCCCTTTGACCCTGTGGTTGGGGTCTTTTATCGTTGCACCGGTCAGCGTGACCGCGCCCTGGGTGATAAGCTCCTGAAGGCGAGAACGGCTGAACTCCGGCAGCAGTGCCGCCAGCACGCGGTCCAGCCGTTGGCCCGCCTGGTCGGGCGCGAGGATGCCGGTTTGCGTGGAGGTTTCAGTGGCTGACATTGATGGGTCCAAATCCGGCGGAACTTATCGCGCCGCCTTGACCGCCGTCATCATTCTTTCGCTGCTGGTGGTCGGGGCCTTTATAGCCGTGGTTTACGGTTTTGTGCGGCAATACCGCATTTATCAGCAAAATCGCACCGCCGTCGCGCCCGCAGCGGTGACGGGCGTGACAGACGTCTCTGCCGCCGCGATACAGTTGGCCCCCGGCACCCATATTGTGTCCGCCGCCACAGACGCCGGCAAATTGGTGCTGCACGTAACCACGCCCTCGGGCAGCGAGGTGGACGTGTTCGACCTGACCAGCGGCAAGCTCACCTCTCAAGTCAAAGACGGGCCGTGAAGCTGATCCTGCCCTTGGGCCTGCAGGCGCAAATCGAGGCAGAGACAAAATCTGCTTTCCCGCGCGAATGCTGCGGCCTGATCGAAGGCATGGTCTCAGGTGAGGTGTTTGAAGCGCGGGCGCTGCATCCCGCCCGCAATGACGCAAAGGCATCAGACCGTTTTGAAATTGCGCCGGAAGATCATTTCACGGCTTCCCGTCTGGCGCGTGCCAACCATCATAATGTGATTGGGTGCTATCACTCCCATCCCAATGGCGCGCCCGTACCGTCGCGGCACGATCTGAATGGCGCGGAGGAAGAAGATTTTCTCTGGCTGATTGCGGCAAGCGGCGGCGCAGATTGCACCCTGCGCGCTTTTCTTTACCGCTCTTCGACGCTCGAGCCGTTGGCTCTGACGACCGGCGCCGACTGCGTGACGTCGTCGCTGAATGAGCGCAACTGACCTTCTTTAAACAGCGTATCCTGAGCGTTGACGATCGCCAGAACATCACCCTTTTCGTTGCAGATTTCGATCTGGCGATTGTTAATGGAACCGCCATGAAGAATTTTCTCGCCGATGATCTCCCGGCTGGCATTCATCGCCTCAAGCCGTGCCGCTTCCAGGTCGGGCAGGTCCTGACCTTCGGTGTCGCGGCTCACGTCGCTGCTGCCTTCACGTACATGAAAAAAGAAACGGGTCATTTGTCCAAACCGGTTGTGCTGCCTAAAGAAAAGCAACGGTGCTGGCGGGCTGCCGTTCCGGTCCCATTTTCAAAATTGCTGTTTTCCTGCTGGAACTTGCGGGAAACCCGGCCCCCGCTTTATAAGCGGCTTCGCTTGTTCCCATCGTCTAGCGGTTAGGACGCGGCCCTCTCAAGGCTGAAACCGGGGTTCAATTCCCCGTGGGAGCACCATCAAGCCGGGACAAAGCCGCTTGTCCGGCTATTGGGGCTTGGAAGCGCTAAAGGCCGCAATGCCTGTTTGCGCCCGGCCCAAAATGAGGGCGTGTATGTCGCTGGTGCCCTCATAGGTATTCACGGCTTCCAGATTGAGAACATGCCGGATAACCGGATACTCGTCTGAAATTCCGTTCCCGCCATGGATGTCTCGCGCCATGCGGGCGATGGCCAGCGCTTTCTCACAATTGTTCCGTTTCATCAGTGAGATCAGTTCCGGCGATGCTTTGCCGTCGTCGATCATGCGGCCAAGGCGAAGTGCGCCATTCAACCCGAGCGCGATCTCGGTTTGCATGTCCGCCAATTTCTTCTGAATGAGCTGTGTCGCGGCAAGCGGGCTGCCGAACTGTTTTCTGTCCATCGCATACTGGCGCGCCGCCAGCCAGCAGGCCTCTGCGGCGCCCATCGCGCCCCATACGATGCCATAACGTGCCCGATTCAAGCAGCCAAACGGCCCTGACAGGCCTTTCGCATCCGGCAAAAGATTCGCTTCTGGAACAAGCGCCTCTGCCAAAATGATTTCGCCCGTGACCGAGGCGCGAAGAGAGAGTTTTCCTTCGATTTTCGGCGTGGAGAAACCTGGCGTCTCTCTCTCCACGATAAAGCCCCGAATTACGCCATCGAGTTTCGCCCAAACGATGGCCAAATCGCAGATGGGAGAATTTGTGATCCAGGTTTTGGCGCCATTTAGACGGAAATGTGGCCCATCTTTCACCGCGACTGTTTTCATACCGCCGGGATCCGAACCGTAATCGGGTTCGGTGAGGCCGAAACAGCCCACCCATTCTCCACGCGCAAGTTTGGGTAAATATTTCCTGCGTTGCTCTTCGTTTCCGTAGGCATGGATGGGATGAATGACGAGAGAATTTTGCACGCTCATCGCCGAGCGATAGCCTGAGTCGATGCGTTCAACTTCCCGCGCAACCACGCCATAGCTGACGTAGCTGAGTCCGCTGCCGCCATAATTCTCCGGCAATGTGATGCCGAGAAAACCCATGCGCGCCATGTCACGCATGATGGCCCTGTCAAATTTCTCAAGGCGAAACGCATCCCGGATTCCTGGCTGAAGCGCATCGTGACAAAATTTGCGCGCGGACCGCTGCACGATGCGCTCATCTTCGGTCAGCAGGCTGTCCAACAGAAAAGGATCTTCCCAGGCGAACGACTCGGAAGCGATTTTGGGGGCATCGGCGGACGACATGTTGGCTTCCGTTTTTTCAGCGGGACCGATCTTAACGTTGGCCGTCGTTATGGACATGGGGTCATGTCCGGCACGCCCGCCCGGCCCCCTTCGGCAGGCGCGCCGTCCGGGAATTTTTCCCATGATTGGCAGGGCGGGGCCAAATAAGCATTGAAAAACATGGGGGCTGTAAATTGTCCCGCTTTCCATTAAAGGTTGCTCTGCATTACTCGGACGCTCCCTTTTGGGAGTGCCACATGTTCGGAGGGGTACTATGAAGGGCTTCAAGGGCATTCTCATTGGCTTGCTGATCGGCACGCTTGCCGGCGCGACGGTCGTGCCGGCCGTGGCGCAGTATGGCGGCTTCGGACGGCTGTTGCCGGCGCGCGATGCCAATGCCGGATACAAGGACGGCCTGGATGTGCTGCGCCTTTGCGCGGCCGAAGACGAAACCCAGTTGCTGGAATGCCTGGGTTTCCTGGAAGGCGTGAACGATCTGTTTGTCTTTGACCGCAAGCAGGCGGGCTTGCCGGATTGCTATCCGCAAGGCCTCGGCAAGGTTGACCAGATCGCCATCCAGCAGACTCTGATCGCCTATCTGATCGCCCATCCCGAACGCCGTCCGGAACAGGGCGCGCAGTTGGTGCGGGCCGCGATCCAGGCGCGCTGGTGCGCCAAGTAAGACAAACGGGGTTTAGCGCCGTGCGGCGTTAAACCCCCATTTGCTTCGCGAAATCCTCGATATTGTCGGCGACAATGTCGAAGCTATGCCCATCGGCATTGGCTTTTCTGATCGTGGCGCGGCGCGGACTGTCGGCGCCGAATTCCAGCGGGCGCGGGAAGAAGGCGGTCTTCAGTCCGCATTTTTTTGCCCCATCCAGATCACCGGCATGGGCCGCACCCATCATCACTTCCTCCGGCTTCAGTTCCATCAGCTTGACCACACCCAGATAGGTTTCGGGGTCGGGCTTGTAGTGCTTGAACAATTCGCAGGAGAAGATGTTGTCCCAGGGCAGTTTGGCGTGCTTGGCCATCTCGGCCAGCAGCGCCACGCTGCCGTTGGACAGTGGGCCGATAATGTACCGGCTCTTTAACCGGGTCAGTCCGGCAACGGAATCCGGCCAGGGGTCCAGCCGCCGCCATACCATGTTGATGTGATGTTTCTGGTCTTTGGTGAGGTTTCTCAGACCTGGATGGCTGGGGAGCACTTCTTCCAGGGTCATGGCGTTCAGCGCTTCCAGATTCATCCAGGGCAGCTTGCCGGTGCGCACCCGGTTCATTCCGTCGCTATATTTTCCGATCCGCCAGTCATCGGCCAGCTTGGCCCAATCCGCCTTGAGGCCTTCCTTCGCGCCCCACGTGGTGAGATCGCGGATGATGCTGGCGCGCCAATCCACCACGGACCCGAACGTATCGAAGACAATGACCTTGACCTGTTCCAACCCCGGTTTCATGCGAGTCTGTGCCGCCGCGCTGTTGATGGCTCCCAAGCCCATGCTTGCACCCAAAGCCAGAAGCTCACGCTTGTTGATCTGCATGGCGTACTCCCTTTTCTGATGGTGGTGATGTCCGCCCTGGTGATGGGGCAAGAATAGCTCCAAGCGCGGCGGGCTTGAAGGGGCCTAAAGCCTGTTCAGGCTTCGGTGTGCGTATGCGCGCGCCGGGCCGACAGCGACAGGCCGATGGCGGGCACCACCAGTGCCGCCGCCAGCCAGAACGGCGCATCCATGCTGTACAGCGAGAAAGCCAGCCCCGCTCCCAGCGGGCCGGCCAATCGCGACATCGCCGCGGCGGCGTTGTTCAGGCCCAGGCAGGAACCCTGTTCATGCAGATCGCTGTTGCGCGAGATCAGGGCCGCGACATTGGGCCAGGCGATGGCCTGCCCGAAGGCCGCCACTGCGATCAACCCCATGGCGATCGTGCCGTTGTTGGCAAGGGTCAGCAGAAGCACGCTTATTGCCGTCAGCGTCATGCCGACGGCCAGCATCCTTGCCGCGCCGAAGCGCTTCGACATCGGCCCCACCACCACGATCTGGCAGAAGGCCGCCACCAGCGCGGCTATGGCGAAAGTGTCGCCCACTTCATGCGGCCCCCAGTTGAATTTCTTCTCTGCCCAAAAGCCGAACATGGATTCCACGCCGCTGAAGGCCGAGCCTGACAACAGCGTCACCAGCAGCAACCGCGCGATCACCGGATGGTGCGCCAGCTCGTGAAAGGCGCGGGCGTATTGCGGCTCGGCCGGCTCATGCCGCTGATTGCGGCTTTCGCCGACAAGCACCCATAATCCGGCGACGCATAGAGCCGAAAAGGCCGCCGCCACGAGTAGCGGCACGCGAAAACCGGCGGTGCCTTCGGCGGGATTGGCCAGCCAGCCGCCCATCGCCGGGCCGATGATGAAACCGACATTGTAGCTGGCGGTGACCCAGGCCATGCGTCCGGCGCGATCACGCTCATGGGTGACGTCCGCGAGATAGGATTGCACCACCGAATTGTTGCCGCTGGCCAGCCCGCCCAGAAACCGCACCACGAAAGCGATCCCGATGCTTGGGGCGAAGGCCAGCGCCAGGTAGCAGGCGCAGTTGCCGCATACCGTCAGCATCAGGATCGGCTTGCGCCCCAGCCGGTCCGACATCCGGCCCCAGAAAGGTTCGCCAAAAAAGGCGCCGACCGAATAGGCAGAAAAGATCAGCGCCACCTGCCAGGAAGCGGCCTGGAAACTCTCGGAATAAAAGGGCAGCAACGGCACAATGATCCCGAATCCGATCATGTTGACGAACATCACCGTCAACAGAATCGTCAGGGCACTGCCGGAAACCTCCCCCTCAAAGTCTTGGCTGTTCGGGCGCATGGTTGGCGGCAGTAGAAGCGGTTGCCAGCAAGGCTTCAAGCGGCGGGCAAAGCTGCCAACAGGCTGGGCAAGCACCCCGTCCCTGGCGGAAAACCCCAGTCCTGCAAGGCGTTATGCTGCTTGTTCCGTTGCTTCCGGCCCTGTAGGTTCACCGCCCTTAAATCCGACGAAAGCCGTCCCATGCCTCTGCTGCGATTTATTCCCGAAACCACCAATGTCGATTTCGTCAAATGGCGCTTTGTCGCCTTTGCGATTGACGGGTTGCTGGTGGTGATCGCGGTGCTGGCCATCGCGATCCATGGCTTCAATCTGGGCATCGACTTCACCGGCGGCGTCCTGATGGAAGTGAAAGCCGCCCAGACCATCGATGTCGCCAAAGTGCGCAGCAGCATTTCCACGTTGGAATTCAACGAGACCCAGGTTCAGTATTTCGGCGGCGGCGCCTGCGATACCCCGGTCAACAGTTGCGTCATCATCCGCGTTCAGCCGCGCAAGGCTGTCGGTGCTGAAAAGCAGGAAGATATCGATCAGGCGGCCGTCCGTTCCATCCGCGGCAAGCTTGGTTCGGCCTACACCTTCCGCAACGCCCAGGTCATCGGCCCCAAGGTCAGCGGCGAGCTGCTGAATGACGGCATCTATGCCACCATTCTGGCGGTTCTCATGATCTCGATTTACGTCGCGGTGCGCTTTGAATGGCAGTATGGCGTGGGCGCTTTGATCGCCACGGGGCATGACGTCTTCGTCACCGCCGGCTTTTATTCCTTCTTGAATTGGGTCGGCTACGACATCGACTTCACCATCAATACCGTGGCGGCGCTGCTGTTGCTGGCGGGTTATTCGATCAACGACACCGTCGTGGTGTTCGACCGTCTTCGCGAAAACCGGCGCAAATACAAGCGTATGCCGCTGCGCGACATGATCAATCTTTCCACGAATCAGATCGCGACCCGTACCACGCTGGTGTCATTCGCCACGGCGGTGTCGGTTGTGCCGCTGCTGTTCGGCGGCCCGGTGCTGCTGAATTTCAGCATCGCGATCCTGTTCGGGATACTGATCGGCACCTTCTCGTCCACCTATGTGGCGGCGGCGCTGTTGCTGTATTTGCCCGCGGTCGGCGCCAAGTCCAGCGAATCTGCGAGTGAAGCGACCGCCTAGAGCGGGAACCAGTCTCTTTTATCAGAATAGACCTGATACTGGACATTCGCGCCGGCGCGGAAGCCCACGCCCGAACGGATCGGCGCCAGTGTGACGCCGCCGCTGCGTTGATAATTCACGCCCAGTCCCGCGATGAAATACACGCTGCCTTCGACGCCCGGGAAGCGCTGGAACAACCTTCTGGTATCACGCAGATTGTAGATCAAGGTGAAGCTCTTGGCCGCGTTGCCGCCGAAGTCGAATCCGACCGACGGCCCCTTCCAGTAAACCTTCTGCGGCTCGACGCCCTTGCGCAACAGCCAGCCTGAGCCGTAGCGCAAGCCCAGGATGAAGGCGCCCGAGCCTTCGTCGCCCTTGATGTAAGCGTCGGGTAGCCCCAGATCGCCAAAAATATGTTGCACCGCCTTGGCCATCGCTTCGGTGGTGATGCCGAAAAAGTCCGCGCCGGCCTGGGTGATTTCGTTGGCGGTATAGCGCGCGTCATGCGCTTCCTGCGCCAGCACCGAAGTGGGAGACGCGCCAAAAGCCAGAAGGCCTGCGATAAATTGCTTGCGGTCCATATTCACTCCTTCGACGAATCGGGTTCCCCGCCCGTTCACAGTCTGACCGGAATTTTGTCTTTTTTACAGCCAGCATCACTATAGTGCCGTCATGCCGGAGCCGGAAAACAACAGGAATCCGCCGCTTTCCTTGGGTGGCTGGATTGTCATCATCGCCATGCTGGCGTTGCTGGCGGGCGCGGTTTGGTACGCGGTTCAGGTCTGGACCGCGATGCGGGGCGTCGCCATGAGCGGCTGGGGCTGGCTTTTTCTCATCCTGGGGATCGTGGTCACATTTCTGGTCGGCGCAGGCCTGATGGCTCTCGTCTTTTATTCCGCCCGCCACGACTTCGACCGCTAGTGCTTATCTTTGGCCGAACGCCACAAACGCCGAATTTCTGAATCCCGCTTTGCCATAGCGCATCGGCGCGCCGTCCCAAGTCTCCACCGTGCCGCCCGCGGCCAGCAGCACCGCATGGCCCGCTGCGGTGTCCCATTCCATGGTGGGTCCGCCGCGCGCATAAATATCGGCTTCACCTGCCGCCAGCAGGCAGAATTTCAGTGATGACCCGATGCCGACCATGCTTTTCAACGGCCAGCGTTTGAGAAATTCTTCCGTCATGGCATCGCCATGGCTGCGGCTGCCCAATGCGATCAGGCCGTCTGCCGGCGCCGGCCGCGCCCAAATCACTTTGTCGTCTTCAAGCGCGCCTTCCGGTCCGCCCACGAAGAGACGTTTCAACGCCGGCGCGAAGACCGCGCCCGCCACCGGCACGCCGTCCACGATCTCGGCGATGTTGACCGTGAATTCGCCATTGCCGGAAAGAAATTCCTTGGTCCCGTCCAAGGGGTCGACCAGAAAGAAACGATGAGCCACCTTGGCGATGCGCCCCGCCGCGGCTTCTTCCTCGGCCACCACCGGTACGCCGGGAAAGGCGCGGGCCAGGCCGGCAAGGATCAGCGCTTCGGCCTCCTCGTCGGCATCGGTCACAGGCGACCGGTCGGACTTCAGCCGGGCCTCGGCGACACCGCCGTAATGGCGCATGACCACGGTCCCGGCTTGGCGGGCTATGTTCCCCAAAATCTCCGCCGTTGCGGCCATATTAAGAATTCCTTAAGACGCGATAGGCTTGTTTACCAAATCCTAACGCTGGAAAAAGTGCATGACCGAGATTGAATTCTCCGCCCTGATGGTGAGCCGGGTCTGCCATGACCTTGTGGGCCCTTTGGGGGCCGTGATCAACGGGTTGGAGGTCCTGGAGGACGAGCGTGATGCGCAGATGCGCGAAGACGCGCTCCGGCTAGTCACCTCCAGCGCCAATCAGGCCCTGGCCCGCATTCAATTCATGCGCATTGCTTTCGGCGCCGCCGGTTCGGCGGGTGCCGAACTGGACCTGGGCGAAGTGGGGCGGCTGGTAACCGGCCTTCTGGAAGGCGGCAAAGTCAAACTGGAATGGAATGTGCCCCATGTTTATTGGGCCAAAGACTGGGCCAAGCTTCTGATGAACGCCACGCTGATCGGCGCGGATTGCCTGCCGCGCGGCGGCCTGGTTACGGTGAATGCCGGCAGCGATCCGCAACTCCCCTCCTTCACGATCACCGCCAGCGGCATGAATGCCCGGGTGACGGAAGAGGTGGAGAAATCCATCCGCGGCGAAGCCCAGCCGGGGGCGCTGGACGCCCGCGCCATCCAGCCCTTCCTCACCCACCGGCTCTCCCGCACCGTAAATGCCGGACTTTCCATCGCTTTGAACGAAGGCGTGGTGGAATTGAAAGCGGGCTGATAAGCGTCCGTTTATCTTCAACCCTGTAATCTTTGTGCGGTTTGGCGCCCTTCCGGCGCTGAATGCCTTGATTGTGACGGGTGGGGCTGGCCCACCTTTGACGGGACATATTCTTCCGATGGCGCACTGTTTGGTCGTGGACGACAGCCGCGTGATGCGTACCGTCGCGCGCCGTATTTTTGAGGAATTGCATTTCGTCGCCGGGGAGGCCGAAGACGGAATGTCAGCCCTGCGCGCCTGCCGCGAAAAGATGCCCGACCTGATCCTGCTGGATTGGTGCATGCCCGGCATGACCGGCGTGGATCTGGTGCGCTCGCTGCGCGCCCAGCCCGAAGGCGGCCGCCCGATCATCCTGATCAGCACCACCGAAATTGACGCGACAGAAATATCCCATGCGGTGGCGGCCGGCATTGACGATTATCTGATGAAGCCATTTGACCGCGAAACCCTGGCTGCCAAGCTGGCCGAGCTTCGTCCGCATCAGGCCGTGCCTCCGCTGGCAAGCGCGGCCGTCTAGCATGCTCCCCGCCGACTTCACTTTTCTGGCGCGCCTGGTGCACCGGCGCTCCGGCATTGTGCTGACCGAAAGCCGCCGCGCTTTGATCGAGCGCCGTCTCGCCCCGGCAATGCATCGCTTCGGCTTCAAGGATCTTTCCCAGGTGATGCGCGCCTTGCGCCTGGGCTCTGAACCGCTCGCCGCCGCCGTCACCGAAGCCATGACGGTGGGTGAAACGAGTTTTTTCCGCGGCGCTGATTTTTTCCGCCGCCTGGGTGATGACATCATTCCGGCGTTGATGGAGGCCCGCAAAACCGAAAAACGCCTGCGCATCTGGTCGGCGGCCTGCGCCACAGGGCAGGAGGTTTATTCGGTGGCCATGATTCTGGATAGTATCGGCCTCGCTTCTGAAGGCTGGACCATAGATTTTCTGGCCACCGATCTTTCCGGGGAAGCGCTCGCCCGCGCCGAACGCGGTCATTACAATTTCTACGAAACCCAGCGCGGTCTCAGCGAGGCGCATCTGACGGTGTGGTTCAAAGCCGATGAATCCGGCCATGCGGTCACCGACAATATCCGCCGCACCGTCACGTTCCGCCGATTCAACCTGCTCGATTCCTATGGCTGGCTGGATGACATCGATCTGGTGCTGTGCCGCAATGCGTTGATCTATTTCGACGGCGCCACGCAGACGTCTATTCTGGAGCGCATGGCCGATGTTCTGGCGCCGGAAGGCGTGTTGTGCCTGGGCGATGCCGAGGCTCCGCCCAAACGCCTGTTCCAGTCTCTGTCGGGCAATGGAATTTATACGCGCGTAAAGACGGCCCAGCCGCGCCTCAGCGCCGCAGTTTAAGCGAGCGTCTTTCCGGTCAATCTTTCCAGCACTTTGATGGGGGCCTTGTCGGGCTCGCCCATCTTCGCGACATCGAAATGGAAGGTCTGTTCCAGGGCAAATTCGCCCGCCAGCGCCGCGTGCAACACCATGTCGGTATAAACCAGCCAGCAGGAGCCCGGCGGAAACTCCACCGCACTGTGCGGCGCATGTTTCTGATACTCCGCATCCCGTTTGGCCGCGTCATGCAGCGACAGCATCATCTCGTCATAGGCGCTGCGCTGGCCATGGGTGACGCCCAGCTTGCCGAACAGCCAGCTCTGGCCCGGAAAATGCGGCCGCACCCGCGGCGTAAATTTCTGCGCGAAATTCTCGAATGGCTCGCCCACATGCCAGCGTCGCGCGCCGCCGCCCTTGGCTTTGGGAGGCGCCACATTGGCGAAGAAACGCAGGATACGTTTGCCATCGCCCATCGGCCGCGACGGAAAGGCATCGACATGCAGCAGCCGGTCGTCCTTGATCCGCGAATAGGCGCGGCCTTCCACTTCCACGGGCCGGTAGCTGGTGCGTGCCCGTTCAACACCTGAATAATTGGGAAGAAGATCGGTGACAAAACGCGTGGCGCCCGCGCCGAAGCGCTCGATCATCGCCGCCAGCCGCTCTGCTTTTTCGCCGCTGGCCGACGTGCCCTGCAATTTCCCCCGGGACCAATCCAGGCTGATATTCTTGGCCTTGCCGTCGGTCAGCCGCGCATCCAGGAATTCCGTCTCGCTGTTTCCCAGGCGGAAGGGCATCCGCGGAAAAAACAGCACCGCGCCGCTTTCCAGCGCGGCCTGCGCCCGCGCGCGCGTTTCGGGCGCGAAGGGTCCGGTCCAGCTATCAATATCGAACGGCTCCAGCATCAGGCAAAGCTTTCTGTCATTGCGCCATATACCAGCGTGCGAAGTTCGCGCCGCAGCCGCACCCGGTCGGGCATGCTCAGAACCTGGGTCATGAACACCACGGCCATATCTTCTTTGGGATCGCAGAAGAAATAGGTCGCTGCCGCGCCGCCCCAGGAATACTCCCCGACCGTGCCGGGCAGGGCGGCACGGGCCAGATTGGTGGTGACGGCCACACCCAGTCCGAATCCCACGCCGGAATAGCCGCTCTCATTGAAAGCGGCGGTGGACGGCATCAGCTCGGTCATTTCTTTGCCGCCGGGCAAATGATTCATGGTCATCAGTTCTACGGTCTTGGGACTGAGCAACCGTAAGCCATCCAAGGCCCCGCCGCCCAGCATCATGCGGCAGAAGCGCAAGTAGTCGCCCGCCGTTCCCGCCAGGCCGCCGCCGCCCGATTCCAGCGCCGGCGGCGTGGCATAGATGGATTTTTGGCCGGCATCATAAAGCATCAGCTTGCCGGCCTTGGCGTAATAGCAGCTTGCCAGCCGCGCCTGTTTTTCTGCCGGCACATGGAAATCGGTGTCGTGCATGCCCAGCGGCGTCAGGATGCGTTCGCGCAAAAACGCGCCGAAGCTTTGGCCGGAAATTTTTTCTACCAGATAGCCCACCACATCGGTGGCAACGGAATAATTCCAGGCCGTGCCAGGCGAAAATTCCAGAGGCAATTGCTCCAGCTGCGCGATCATCGCCGGCAAGCCGCCCACACTGCCCGCTTCCGCGATCTTCAGCTTGGCGTACGCCGCATCCAGATTGGTGCGGGCCAGAATGCCATAGGCGAGACCGGAGGTGTGGCGCAGAAGGTCGACCACCTTCATCGGTTTTGCTGCGGGCCCGCTCAGGAAGCCGCTATCCAGGCTGCCGCCTGCGAAAACGCGCAAATGTTCAAAGCCGGGAATATAGCGATGCACGAAATCGTCCAGCGCCACTTTGCCGTCTTCCATCAGCATCAGCAGCGCCACGCTGGTGATCGGCTTGGTCATGGAATAGATGCGGAAGATCGTGTCCTCTCGCATCAAAGTCTTGCGTTCCAGGTCGCTGACGCCACTTAGGCCCAGATGCGCGGTTTCGCCTTTGCGCCAGATCAGGGTCAGGGCGCCGGGGATAAGCCCGCTGTCGACATAATGGGCTTTTATCGCGTCGCTGACGCGGGTGAGCCGGTCTGGAGCAAAGCCGTGCGGCATCGCATTCTTTCGCGGGACAATTCCGATTGGCTATACTGCCTTTCCGCGAAGCGGCCAAAGGAAAGCTGACGTGCCGGAAGCTCTTTTCATCAAGCCTGGACTGGTGATCCCGGCCCAGGAATTGTCCGAGCGCTTTATTCATGCCTCGGGGCCTGGGGGCCAGAACGTCAACAAGGTGGCCAGCGCGGTACAGCTGAGCTTCGACGTGCTTCAGTCGCCCAGCTTGCCGGAGGCGGTCAAAACGCTGGTTGCCCGCGCCTTGCCGCTCAGCAAGGACGGCATTCTGACGGTCAGCGCCCGGCGCTTTCGTGAGCAGGAGCTGAACCGCGCCGATGCCCGGGTGCGCCTGGCTGAGATGATCGCCAAGGCCGCAACACCGCCCAAACCCCGCCATGCCACCAAGATCCCCCGCTCCAGCAAGCGGCAGCGTCTGGATGCCAAAAAGCAGCGAGGCGCCCGCAAACGGGACCGGTCCAAGAATTTTTCGGATTGACCCGATTATCGTCCCGTTGACCTTCTGACGGTCAGCCTGGCGAAACCCTTCAAAAATAAGTCGCAAAGCGCGTTAAGATGGGTCCGGAGGATCGGCAAGAATCATGGCCGCTTTAAAAGTCTTTTTCCACGGCCGGGCATGGCCGCTGGCAGCGGGCATGGCGGTGGCCGGCGTGGTGGCGCTGCTGTTCGGTCCGCTCGCCTTGGCGCTGGTGATCGGCCTGACGATTGCGGCGGTGATTTTTCTGGGCCAGCCAGAAACCTCGCCCGCCTCGGCGAGGCCGGAAGATCCGCAGCCGCTTTCGCCCCTGGTGCGGGGCGTGATCGAACAATTGCCCGCGCCGGTGCTGCTGCTGGATGAATCCAAGCGGGTGATCCTCGTCAACAGCGCGATGCGTCCTCTGGTCGGCGCCGATGCCGAAGGCCGGCATGTCAGCGCCGTGCTGCGCAATCCGGCGGTGCTCACCGCCATAGATCAGACCGCCGATGACGGCGAACCCGCCACGGTCCAGTTCACCCTGCCGGTGCCGATCGAGCGGCATTACGAAGCCTATGTCGTGCGCGTCGGCGACAATCCGCCCGCCACAGTGCTGATGCTCCACGATCTTACCGCCATCCGCCGCAGCGAGCAGATGCGGGCGGATTTCATTGCCAATGCCAGTCATGAATTGCGCACGCCCCTGGCGGCGGTGTCCGGTTTTATCGACACATTGCGCGGCCATGCCAAGGATGACGAAGTGGCGCGCGAGAAATTCCTCGGCATCATGAGCGTCGAATCGGCCCGCATGCGCAGGCTGATCGATGATCTTCTTTCGCTCACCCGCATCGAAATGAACGAGCATGTGCCGCCGTATAAGCGCATCCAGCTCGATCAAGTCGTGCGCGAAGCCGCGGCAGCGCTTTCGCCGCTGACCAGAAATGATCGCATCACACTCGAGATTTCCACCCCGCCCAATCTGCCGCCAGTGATCGGCGATCGTGACGAGCTGGTGCAGCTGTTCCAGAACCTGATTCACAACGCCATCAAATATGGCCGCGAGGCCGGTCACATCTGGATCAGCTGCGGCCAGACCGCGGATGATCAGATTTTTGCCACGGTGAAAGATGATGGCGAAGGCATTGCCTCCAGCGCCGTGCCGCGCCTGACCGAGCGTTTTTACCGGGTGGATGTGAAACGCTCTCGGGAAAAGGGCGGCACCGGCCTTGGGCTCGCCATCGTCAAGCACATCATCAGTCGCCATCAGGGCCGGCTGCAGATCGAAAGCCGGTTGGGCGAGGGCTCGAGTTTTACAGTTTTGCTGCCCCCTGCGCCTTCGGAAAACGACACAAAAAACTAGGCTACGCCTGGTTTTTCCGCTGCCGCTCTGGGCGTTGTCACAGAAGTGTTATAAAACTGTCGCATAGAGTTGGCGGAAGACCCATATGCCGATAGAGCCATTGCAGCACCGAGTCGGGATGTCCGAGCACACCGTCAAGTCTTTCACCGAACAGCTGGAAACGCTGTCCGCGCTGGTTGCCCAGATGGGCGGCCTGGCGGAAGCGCAATTCGCGGCGGCGATTGAAGCTGTTGCCCGCCGCGACAGCCAGGCGGCGGAAAGCGCCGTGGGTGGCGACGCCCGCATCGACGCCATGGAAGGCGAGATTGAAGACCGCGCCATGAAGTTGCTGGCGCTGCGTCAGCCCATGGCGGTCGATCTGCGCGACACGCTGGCGGCGATCAAGATCGCGGCCGAGCTGGAACGCATCGGTGATCTTGCCAAGAACATCGCCAAGCGGGCGCTTGTGCTCAATCGCGAACCGCCCATTCGTCTTACGCAATCGCTGGCCCGCATGGGCCGCGCGGCGCTCAGCCAGCTCAAGCAGGTGCTGGACGCTTATTCCAATCGCGATGCCGCCTTGGCGGAAACGGTGTGGAAACAGGACGGCGAAATCGACGAAATCTACAACAGCCTGTTCCGCGAACTTCTCACATACATGATGGAAGATCCGCGCACCATCGGCCTGTGCACACATCTTCTTTTCATCGCCAAGAATATTGAACGCAGCGGCGATCACGCCACCAACATCGCTGAAGTGGTCTATCACATGGTCAGCGCCGGCCATCTTGCGCCGAACCGTCCCAAGGCCGACACCACCAGCGAAACGTCCGTTCCCTTCGAGGCCCGCCGATGAGCAAGCCCACCGTTCTTGTTGCCGAAGATGACGGCGCCCTGATCACCCTGCTGCATTACAATCTGGAACGCGAAGGCTACCGGGTTCTGGAAGCCCAGGATGGCGAAGAAGCCCTTCTGGTCGCCTCGGAAGAAAAGCCCGATCTGGTCCTGCTCGACTGGATGCTGCCGCAGCTTTCCGGCATCGAGGTCTGCCGCCGCCTGCGTGGCCGCCAGGAAACCCGCAACGTCCCCATCATCATGCTGACGGCGCGCGGCGAAGAAGGCGACCGTATTCGCGGGTTGGACACCGGCGCCGATGATTACATGACCAAGCCCTTCGCCATGACCGAATTGCTGGCCCGTTTGCGCGCGGTGCTGCGCCGCATCCGTCCCAGCCTGGCGGAAGACGTCATCACCGTGGCCGATATTGAAATGGACCGCGCCGCCCACCGGGTGCGCCGCGCCGGGGTGGAAGTCCATCTTGGTCCCACCGAATACAAGCTGCTCGACCATCTGATCCAGCATCCGGGCCGGGTCTTCTCCCGCGAACAGCTGCTGGATGCGGTCTGGGGCAGCGATGTCTATGTTGAAGCCCGCACCGTGGACGTCCATGTCGGCCGCTTGCGCAAGGCGCTGAATATCGAAGGCGTCAACGATCCGATTCGCACCGTGCGGTCAGCCGGTTATTCGCTGGACGAGAGCGTCGCGGTTAAAGCAGCTTCCTGATCGGCGCTTCCAGCTCTTCCGGCTTGGTCTGGGGCGCATAGCGCGCCACGGGTTCGCCGTCGCGGCCGATCAGGAATTTGGTAAAATTCCATTTGATGGCTTCGGTGCCCAGCAAACCCGGCTTGGCGTCCTTCAGATATTTGTAAAGCGGATGGGCATGTTCGCCATTCACGTCGATCTTGGCGAATATGGGAAACGTCACGCCGTAATTTTTCTGGCAGAAAGCGCCGATCTCGGCCTCCGCGCCCGGCTCCTGAGCGCCGAACTGGTTGCAGGGAAATCCCAGCACCGCCAGGCCTTGGTCGTGGAAATCCTGGTACAGCGCTTCCAAGCCGGCATATTGCGGGGTGAAGCCGCAGGCGCTGGCGGTGTTGACGATCAGCAGAACCTGGCCGCGATAGGCGGATAAGCTCTCCTCATGACCATCGAGACGAAGCGCGGAATAACCGTAGACCGTCATGGCCAACTCCTCATGCTGGTCGCACTACGCTGTCGCTAGCGACTGTCGAAGCATGAGAACACAGGCGTGCTTGCGTCAACAGCGGTCTGGCGCCTCGCCCGTGCTCGGCGCGTGAAATGCTCAAATCGGTCCGTCAGGACCGATTTGACCGGCGAAGCCGGTCGCATTTCACCCCACCATGCGCCCTTTGTCCTTGCGCGCCTGCTGCGGCTGGTAGGCCTTGCGGGCATGCGCCTCGCAATAAGGCGAGCCGGATTTGGGCGAGTGCCCGCAGAAATGGAATTCCGTTGCCGCAGGGTCGCCGATCGGCCAGCGGCACATGCGGTCGGAAATGGTGAGCACGGTGGCGTGGCTGCCGTCATCCAGGGTCAGCGGATCCTCCTCCACCACCGGAATGGCCGGGACATGGGTGCGCATGGACGGCACCTTGGGCAGGGAGACCCGGGGGCGCTCGGCCCGCGAGGGGCTGGCGCGGCCTGCCAGGCCCAACCGGTGTACCTTGCCGATGACGGCATTGCGGGTCACGCCGCCCAGGGCGCGCGCGATCTGGCTGGCGGAAAGGCCTTCCGTCCAAAGCGTCTTGAGTTGCTCCACCCGGTCGTCCGACCAGTTCATCTGGTTCATGGAAAGCTCCTTACCCCGCCAAGCCCACCTTCGGGCTACAAGATATCGTACTGCCCCCACTGCAACTCACAAGCATTGGAGCGAGTGCCCCAGCCCTTGTCCACAACATGAGTCGCGGCCCACTCAGGGCTGTTCTGCGCTGGCGGAATCTTGTTTTGCCGCTCGGGAAGGCCGATAAGCAGCCCTTCCCAAGCGTTTGCAGGAGTTTTCGCCGTGTTTCCCGCTTTGCTTCCCACCTACAGCCGGACGGACGTCGCCTTTGTCCGGGGTGAGGGCTCGTGGCTGTTTGACGAGCATGGCAAGCGCTACCTGGATTTCGGGGCGGGAATCGCCGTCAACGCTTTCGGCCATGCCAACCCCAAGCTGATCGCGGCCCTGACCGAGCAGGCGGGTAAGCTCTGGCACACCTCCAACCTTTACCGGGTGCCGGGCCAGGAAAAGCTGGCGCAGAAACTGGTGGCGCATTCTTTTGCCGACACGGTGTTCTTCACCAACTCGGGCGCCGAGGCGATGGAGCTCGCCTTCAAGATGGCGCGCCGCTACCACTTCGTGAATGGCCGCCCCGACCGCTTCCAGATCATCAGCTTTGAAGGCGCCTTCCACGGCCGTACCCTGGCCGGCATCGCTGCGGGCGGAAATGAAAAATATCTCGAAGGCTTTGGCCCCAAGGTTCAGGGCTTTGATCAGGTGCCGCTTGGCGATCTGGCGGCGCTGAACAACGCGATTGGTCCCAACACCGCCGCGCTGGTGATCGAACCCTTGCAGGGCGAGGGCGGGGTGCGTCCGGTGCCGGCCGATTTCCTGCGCCAGCTCCGCACCATCTGCGACAGCCACGGCATTCTTCTGATCTTCGACGAAATTCAGACCGGCGTCGGCCGCACTGGGAAATTGTTCGCTTATGAATGGCTTGGCTTCACGCCCGACATCATGGCCATCGCCAAGGCGATTGGCGGCGGCTTCCCGCTGGGCGCGTTGCTGGCCACCGCCGATGCCGCCCGGGGCATGACACCGGGCACCCACGGCACCACCTATGGCGGCAATCCCCTGGCCATGGCGGTGGGCAATGCCGCGCTCGACATGGTTCTGTCACAGGGCTTTCTCGAACATGTGGCCAAAGTCGCGAACTATTTCAGCCAGCAGCTGGGCGCCCTGGTCTCCGAGCATCCGGCGATTTTCGAAAGTGTGCGCGGCCAGGGCCTGATGCTGGGTTTGAAGATGAAAATTCCCAACGGCGATTTTATCAAGGCGGCGCGTGACGCCGGCTTGATCGTCTTGCCGGCGGGCGACAATGTGGTGCGGCTGCTGCCGCCCCTCACCATCAGTGAAGCAGAAATCCGCGAAGGGGTCAGCCTGATGCATCAGGCTGCCGCCGCGCTGGAACCGCAGAAAGCCGCCGTACCATGAACGCCCCCGTCCGCACCGCGCCCCGGCATTTCCTGGATATCTCCGATCACGATCCGGCGATGCTGCGCGCCCTGATCGACGACGCCAAGGCCCGCAAGGCCGCGCGCCGCGGTCTGCCGCGCGGCCAGGCCGATGCCGATCGCCCGCTGGACGGCAAAGTGCTGGCGATGATCTTCGACAAGCAATCCACCCGCACCCGCATCTCATTCGATATGGCAGCGCGGCAGCTGGGCGGCAGCGCCCTGATGCTGACCGGCAACGAAATGCAGTTGGCGCGCGAGGAAACCATCGCCGACACGGCGCGGGTGATCTCCCGTTATGTCGATGCCGTGATGATCCGCCTGCTCGACCATGAAATGGTGGAAGAGCTGGCAATCAACGCCACCATTCCGGTGATCAACGGCCTGACCAAATGGTCCCATCCCTGCCAGGTGATGGCGGATGTGATGACCTTTGAGGAGCATAGGGGCCCCATCACCGGCGCCAGCGTCGCCTGGAGCGGTGACAGCAACAATGTCCTGACCAGCTGGGCGCATGCAGCGGTGAAGTTCAACTTCAAGCTCAAGGTGGCGTCGCCCAAGGAACTCTCCGCCGATCCCGAACTGCGCGATTGGCTGAAAAATTCCAGGAATGTGGAAATGGGTCATGATCCGCAGGCCGCCGTGGAAGGCGCCGATTGCATCGTGTCCGACGCCTGGGTCTCAATGGGTGACGACAACGCCACCAAGCGGCACAATCTGCTCAAGCCCTATCAGGTGAATGGCGCGCTGATGAAGCTGGCCAAGAAAGATGCCATCTTCATGCATTGCCTGCCCGCCCATCGCGGCGAGGAAGTCACCGACGAAGTGATCGACGGGCCGCAATCGGTGGTGTTCGACGAGGCCGAGAACCGCCTCCACGCCCAGAAGGCCATCCTGGCCTGGGCTTTAACTTAACGTTTGCCCTACCGCTTCGCTGCTTGAGGGCATGTAAGTTGAAAATCGCCGGTTCGCCCGCCATATAGGGTCGATGTCTCAAGCCGCCAACACCGTCATCGCCGCCACCGGCGACTTCGTCCTGCCTTTCGACATCGCCAAAGCCGGCGTGCGGGGGCGGCTGGTTCGTCTCGACCTGGCCTCGGCCCGCGCCTTGTCCGCGCATGCCCTGCCGGAGCCGGCTGCCCGCATCGTGGGCGAGGCCTTGGCGCTCAGCGCTCTTCTGGGCACCGCCCTGAAGCTGGATGGCCGCCTCACAGTGCAGACCAAAGCCCACGGACCGCTCGATCTGGTTGCTGCTGATTATTACGGCGAGGATCCTGATCATGAAGATGGGGCCAAAGAGCGCGGTGTGCGCGGCCATGCCCGGCTGGATCAGGCGCGCTTCGACGCCTTGCAAAATCCCGATTTCACGCAGTTGCTGGGCCAGGGTTCCATGGCGATCACCATCGAGCCCAGGCGCGGCGGCAACACCTATCAGGGCATTGTCGCGCTTTCGCCCGAAGGCATCGCCGCGTCCGCTGAAATCTATTTCACCCAGTCGGAACAGCTTCCCACCGTGATCCGGCTGGCGGCAGCCCCGCTCTATCTGGCGGGCGACAAGCAACCGCACTGGCGCGCTGCCGGCATCATGCTGCAGATGACCCCGGAATCCGCCAAGCCCGGCGCCGCGCCCGAAGACATGCAGACCAGTGACGACTGGCAGCGCCTGTCGCTGATCCTGAAAACCGTCGAAGATCTGGAATTGCTGGATGTCAGCCTGGCGCCCGAAACCGTGCTCTGGCGGCTTTTTCACGAAGACGAAGTCATGGTGCAGCCGGCGCTGCCCATCGCTTTCCGTTGCGATTGCGCGCCCGAGCGTATTGCGCAGGTGCTGAAATCCTATGCCCCGGACGAGCGCGCCACTCTGGCCGATCCCGATGGCATGATCCGCGCCCGTTGTGAGTTCTGCGGCGCCACCCACGAAATCGCGCCGGCCTCTCTTTAAATTGTCATTCCCGCGAAAACGGGAATCCAGCGCCGCGCACAAGCGCGGCAAGAATCAAGCGGTCGCTTTGGCGATCACTTTCCTCAAGAACTTCTCGCACGCCTCGAGTTCGCTTAACGCGCAGAACTCATCCGGCCGGTGCGCCTGTTCGATGGAGCCCGGCCCGCAGATCACCGCCGGAATGCCATAGGCCTGGAAATGCCCGGCTTCGGTGCCATAGGATACGGCTTCGACCTGGTTGGCGCCGGTCAATTCTCGCGCCAGCCGCACCGCCGGCGAATCCTCGTCCATCACCAGCCCGGGATATTGGGCATGCAGTTCGGTATTGAACGCCGCTTCCGATGCGCGGGCGCGATACTTGGTCAGAAGACTGTCAGCCCGCTCCCGCACAGTCTGTAAAATCTTTTCCGGATCGCGATCGGGCAGGCAGCGATATTCCCAGGTCACTTCGGCCTCGCGCGCCAGGATATTCACCGCAGTGCCGCCTTCGATCACGGTGGCCTGCACCGTGGAATGGGACGGATCGAAACGCGGATCGGCATCGGCGCGCAGCCCGTTCCAGACATCGTCCAGCATGGCCACGAATTCGCCCGCCATCATCACCGCATTGGCGCCTTTTTCCGGCGCGCTGGAATGATGCTCCCGGCCGCAGCATGTGGTGGTAAGCTTGGCGCCGCCTTTATGCGCGCCCACGATCTTCATCAAGGTCGGTTCACCCACCAGCGCCAGCGCAGGCTTGATCCCGGCCTTTTTCAAGTCTTCCAGCAATCCGGTGACGCCGACACAGCCCACTTCCTCGTCATAGGAAAGGGCGAAATGCACGGGCCGCTTCAATTTGGCTTTGGCGATCTCGGGCGCCAGCGATAGCGCCACCCCGACAAAGCCCTTCATGTCGCACGCACCGCGGCCATACAGTTTTCCGTCCCGCACTTCCGGCTTGAAGGGATCACTGGACCAGTCCTGCCCATCCACCGGCACGACATCGGTATGGCCTGACAGCACAAAGCCGCCACCGCCGTCCGGTCCAAACGTGGCGAACAGATTGGCCTTTTTGCCGGTGGCGTCCGGCGTCAGGCGGCAGCGCGCGCCGCTTTTCTCCAGCAGGTCGCGGGCGAAGCTGATCAGCTCCAGGTTGGAGCCACGGCTGGTGGTATCGAATCCGATGAGCGTCTTGACCAGATCGAGGGCGCTCATCGGTGAACCTTAGCGGTCTTCGCGCGAGGTGGGATTGCCGATCACTGTCAGGAATTCTTTTCGCGTCGAGTCATTGCTGCGAAACGCGCCCAGCATGGTGGATGTCACCATGGTAACGCCGGTCTTGTGCACGCCGCGCGTGGTCATGCATTGATGCCCCGCTTCGATCACCACCGCCACGCCCTTGGGCTTGAGCACCTTGTTGATGGTGTTGGCGATCTGGGCATTCATTTTTTCCTGCACCTGCAGCCGCCGCGCATAGGCTTCCACCACCCGCGCCAGCTTGGAGATTCCCACCACCCGCTTGGTGGGCAGGTAACCGACATGGGCGCGGCCGATGATGGGCGCCAGATGATGCTCGCAATGGCTTTCAAAGCGAATGTCTTTCAGCACCACCATATCGTCATAGCCTTCGATCTCCTCGAAGGTGCGCTTGAGATATTCCTCGGGATCCTGGCCATAGCCGGAAAACCAGTCTTCGAAGGCGCGCGCCACGCGTGCCGGCGTATCGACCAGGCCTTCGCGGCGCGGATCATCGCCTGCCCAGCGCAACAGGGTTTCGATGGCCTTCTCTGCTTCCTGGCGCGAAGGGCGCTTGGGCAGGGGCGCTTTGGGCATAATTATCTTGGGGCTCATGGCAAGGATTAAACGCGGCCTGACAGCCACATTGCAACCTTTCAATAGACAGGGACTTTAGTGAATCTGTCGCTGCTCGTAGGGGCTTTCCAGCAGGAAGGCCGGAATTTCCGCCTCAAATGCTTCGCCCGACGCGGCCTTCATCTGATAGCGGCCCATCATCACGCCCGAAGCGGTCTCCAGCGGGCAACCGCTGGTGTATTGGAATTTTTCGCCCGGTGCGATCACCGGCTGCGCGCCCACCACGCCGGGGCCGCGCACTTCGCGGATCACGCCGGCGCCATCGGTGACGCTCCAATAGCGCGACATCAACTGAACCGATTCCGGCCCATGGTTCTCAATGGTGACGGTGTAAGACCAGACAAAGCGGCTATCATCCGGATCGGACTGATCGTCCAAATAGGCCGGTTTTACCGCGACGCGGATCTTGCGGGTTTCACGTTCATACATGGCGATAATTATGGACCCTTCCCGAAATGGCGCAAGCAGAAAGGGCGCGGCGGGTTAACGCGGTTATTCGCGCGGTTCCACGGTGACAACCGTTTTCACCGAATTGGCTATAAAACAGGCTTCATGCGCCAGATGGTGAATCTCGGCCAGCAGCGCGGCATCGGCACTGGATTTCACCAGCGGCCGCAGCACTGCACGCGTCATCCATAATTTTCCGCCGTCATTTTCCAGAAATCCGACGGCATCGTCCTGGTAAGAATCGACGGTCACTTTCTTTTTGCAGGCGATTGCCAGGAAACTGAGCATGTGACAGGAGGAAAGCGCCGCCACCAGCAGATCTTCGGGATCGCCCTTGCTGGGATCGCCCTTGTAGGTGGGCGAGGTGGAGAAAGTCACCGGCGCTTCATTCTTGAAGGTGATGGCGTGATTGCGGGAATAGCCTTCATAGGTGAAGGGCTTGTCGCCACGTTCCCAGCTCAGCGCGATTTTATGTTCCGCCATCAGGCCACCTTCAATGCTTGATCCAGATCACTGCAAATATCATCGGCATCTTCCAGCCCCACCGACAGCCGCAACAGGCCGGATGTCACGCCCAGCGCCGCGCGCGCTTCCGGCGTCAGCTTCTGGTGGGTGGTGGTTTCGGGATGGGTGATCAGGCTTTTGGCGTCACCCAGATTGTTGGAGACATCGATCAGCCCCAGCGCGTTGCCAAGCTTGAACGCCGCCTTCTTGCCGCCTTCGACTTCAAACGCCACCACGCCGCCGCCGCCTTCCATTTGGGCGCGGGCCAGATTGTGCTGCGGGTGATCGGGGCGGAACGGATACAGCACCCGCGTCACCTTGCGATGGCCGGCCAGGAAATCGGAAACCTTGGCGGCGCTTTCGCAATGGGCGCGCATCCGCAGATCCAGCGTCTCAAGACTCTTCAAATGCAGCCAGGCATTGAACGGGCTGATCGAGGGGCCGGTGTTGCGCAGGAAAGTCTGGAGATGATCGTCCAGGAATTTCTTGTCGCACAAAATCATGCCGCCCAGGGCGCGGCCCTGGCCATCGATAAATTTTGTGGTGGAATGCACCACGATGTGCGCACCGAATTCGATCGGCCGCTGCAGCGCCGGGGTGGCGAAGGCGTTGTCCACCACCACCAGCGCGCCGTGCTTGTCGGCGATTTTCGACACGCCCTTCAAATCCACAATGGACAGAGTTGGATTGGACGGCGTTTCCAGGAAAAGCATCCTGGTTTCAGGCTTCATCGCCTTTTCCCAGGCGCCGACATCGCTGCCATCTACCAGCGTATGGGTGATGCCGAAGCGGGGAAGGATCTGCTCGACCACATGCAGGCAGGAGCCGAACATCGCCCGCGCCGCCACAACATGATCGCCGGTCTTCAGTCCGGCCAGCAATACGCTGGACACCGCCGCCATTCCGGTCGCAGTCGCGCGGCCGACCTCGGCGCCTTCCAGTGCCGCCATGCGCTCTTCAAACATGGAAACAGTGGGATTGCCGAAGCGGCTATATTGATAACCGCCAATCTCGCCCTTGAAGCGGGCTTCCGCTTCCTCCGGCGCTTCATAGGCATAGCCGGAGGTGAGGAACAGCGCCTCGGATGTCTCCTGGAAGGGGGTGCGCATGGTCCCGGCCCTGACTGCCAGGGTGCGCTTTTTCCAGTTATTGGGCTTTTTGTTGGTGGCCATGGATTTTTCCTGTCCTTCCAAGGTTTTCGCGTGCTTGCAGGGCTTGGGTCAAGTTCCTTAGGCTCTCTGCAAGCCGGTTATGCGGCGACACCATGAGTCCAGGATGAAGCATCTTTACCTTCTGCGCCACGCCAAGGCCGTGCCGGCCGACCCGGAGCTGGACGATCATGCCCGTGAATTGACCGTGCGCGGGATGCATGATGCCGGCGCCATGGGCCGCTACTTACGCAAAAGCGGCTTCGAGCCGAAGCTGCTTCTGGTCTCCACCGCCGCCCGCACCCGCCAGACCGCCGATCTGGTGCTGCGCGAGATCGAAGCGGAGGTGGACTATCGCGATGCGCTCTATCTCGCCGAGCCCGGAAAAATCCTGGCGGCGATACAGGCGGCACCTTCCAACATCGCTGAGTTGATGGTGGTGGGCCACAACCCCGGAATAGAGGATCTGGCCACAAGGCTGGCGCGCGAGCCGGTGCAGCGCAAGGAACGCGAGCGCCGCGATGTGCTGGAAGAAAAATTTCCCACCGCCGCCATGGCGGTGCTGGATTTCGATATCGACAAATGGCGCGCCATCAGCCCCGGCGATGGCAAGCTCGCCGATTTCGTGCGGCCGAAGGATCTGTAATTAAATCGCCAACTTTCTCGAGCTGGTCGCTAGCCGTTTCCAGCCGAACGCCACTTCCGGCGTGGGTTCGCCGCCCAGTTTTGTGACACGTTCCGCCACGCGCTGTCCGCCCATCGCTTCATAGAAGAAGCAGGCATTGTTGCGGGCATGACTCCACACCAGGCAGGACTGGAATTTTTGCTCTTTGAGGGCGGTGAAAGCTCCGTGCAGCAATTTCTTGCCCGTGCCGAGGCCGAAAAACGCCGGGTCGACATAAAGGGTGTAGATCTCGCCTTCAAAACCCAGGCTGTTGTTGCGCGCGCTGCCCAGGCTGGCCAGACCGATAACGCCATGGGATTTTTCTTCGGCCACGATCACCGCGCCGGGCGTGTGCAACTGGTTTTGCCAGCGCGCCGTATGAGTCTTGACCGACATGGCGGCCAGAAGATTGTGGGGAAAAATTCCTGCGTAAGTATCTTGCCAGGATTCAACGTAGATGCGCGCCAGGTCAGCGGCGTCTGAAGGCCGCGCCTGTCTGAGACTCAGCGCGAGATCGTTCATGCGCTCAAGTTGCCGCAACAACTCGTACTCGGCAAGTGGGAATTTTTATTTCGGATTCTTGCGTGCGGGTTTTAGCCATGTCGCCGCCGGCTGCTCGATAAATTTCTCCAGCAATGCGCCCCAGGCAATGCAGACCACAACCAGCAGCGCCGGCTCCAGGCCCCAGATCAGGTCCCCAAAGCGCATGCCCAACACCAAGGTGTCCGGCGGCGGATAAAGTCTTTGCTCGAAAATCCGGATCATCTGGAGCCAAAAGGTCTGCCCCATGTAAATCGCATAAGACCATGCACCCATGGCCTGCGGGATACGGGTCTGAAGCGCGGCTGCCACGCAGCCGCGATCGAAGGCCAGCGCCAGCACCAGCGCCATCATGGGCAGCACCGGCCAGATGTCGCGGCTATTGTGCGACCAGCCGACATTCCAAAAGGCATAGAGCAGGGCCGCAACCAAAGCTCCCTGGATCAGGGAATGTGCCCAGACGGGTATTGTGTCACGCGGTTTTAGCTCCCGGTACAGCACCGCCATGCCCACACCCACCGAAAAAGCGCCCATGCCGCGCAGCACGCCATTGCGGAAGGTGATGTCCAGCCCATGCCCCGATGTGATGGACAGCATGTAAAGCCCGGCCACGCCCGCTGCGATCAACGCAAAACCGCGCCAAATGCGGCCATTTGCGAACCAGGCGAAAAGGGGAAACATCAGGCACAGCGCGAATTCGACGCTGACGAACCAGGACGCCCCGTTCCAGGTCAGGTTTTCCATCGTGTTCCAGGCATGGACCAGAAACACGCTGAGCAGGAATCCCATCGCGCTCATATCGGGGTGATATTTCGCGTCGTAATAGGAAAGATAGCCGCCGGCAGACGCCGCCAGCCGCGCACATTCCATCAGCACCAGCAGCGCCAGCAGCATGAACAGATGCAGGGGATAAAGCCGCGTCAGCCGCGCCCGGACAAAATCGCGAAAGCCGCCGGGCGAGAATAGCTGCGCCAGTCGCGCGCCATAGACATGGGTAAGAACAAACCCCGACAGGGTGAAAAAGAACTCCACCCACAGATAGCCACGGGCCACCAGCAGATCGAACAAGCGAATGTTGGTGTAGTGATGGCCTTCGCTGAAATGAAACAGGATAATCAGCAGCGGCGGAATGGCCCGCACGCCGGACAAGGCCCGAATTTCAACCGGTTTGTCCTGGCTAGCCACACTTCCCCCGACGAATGAACCTAATGCGCATCGCCGCTTCTGTCGCGGGCGAATCGGTTAGGATCGTACTGAGCGGGGCCCGATGTCCGAAACCATTCTTCTTCATCTTCAGCCCGTGCTCGGCATTGCGGTCATCATTTTCATCGCCTGGGCCCTGTCCGAAAACCGGCGCGCCTTCTCTTTCCGCCTGGTCGCCAGCGCGCTGGCGCTTCAGGCCGCCATCGCACTGGTGTTGCTGAAGCTGCCTTTGGCGCGTCAGGCCTTGCTGGGGCTAAACAATCTGGTCTCGGCGCTGTTCAAAGCCACACAGACCGGGACCGCTTTTGTTTTTGGTTATGCCGGCGGCGGGCCCACACCCTTCCATGTCACCAACCCGGCGGCGCTGACCAATTTCGCTTTCGGAGTGATGCCGCTGGTCATCGTCATCTCGGCTCTGTCGGCGCTGCTCTGGTACTGGCGGATATTGCCGCTGATTGTGGGCGGGCTTGCCTTCATCTTGCGAAAGACGCTTCGCCTGGGTGGCGCCACCGCCTTGGGCGTGGGCACCACGGTGTTCCTGGGCATGATCGAGGCGCCGCTGCTGATCCGGCCCTGCCTGCCGCGCATGACCCGCACCGAGTTGTTCATTCTGTTCACGGTTGGCCTGGCCTCCGTGGCGGGCACCATGTTCCTGGTCTATGCCACCGTGTTGTCCGGAACCATTCCCGGCGCGCTTGGCTATGTGCTGGTGGCCTCCATGATGGCGATGCCGGCGGCGGTACTGATCGCCCGCCTGATGGTGCCGGGCGATGCCGCCACCGAGAACGCGCCCGCCGATCTCGGCTATCGCTCCAGCATGGATGCTGTGGCGCGCGGCACGGAAGACGGCATGAAAATCTATCTGCAGATTTTGGCGCTGCTGATCGTGATGCTGGCGCTGGTGTCGTTGGCCGATCAGGCACTGGCCTTTTTGCCCAATATCGCTGGCGCGCCGATCACGCTCGAGCGGATATTGGGTCTGCTGTTCGCGCCGCTGGTCTGGCTTTACGGCGTGCCCTGGCATGAAGCGCTGGCGGCCGGCAGCCTGATGGGCATCAAGGCGGTGATGAACGAGCTGGTGGCCTATCTCCATATGGCGGCCATGCCGCAGGGAACTCTTGAACCCCGCACCTCGTTGATCATGCTCTATGCCCTGTGCGGCTTTGCCAATCCTGGCAGCGTCGGCATTCTTATCGCCGGCATCAGCGCCTTGATCCCGGAGCGGCGTGACGAAATTGTTCCGCTCTGCTTCAAGGCGATGATTTCGGGTACGCTGGCCAGCGGATTGTCCGCATGCATGATCGGCATTTTGACTTAACCCCCTCTGCCTTCAAGCGCTTCGCGCGAACGGGGAGCCGGACCGGAGCATATGAAGCCGTCTTATTTTTTCAGTCTTTGTCTCTGCTTGTTTCTGCTCGGCTGCGCTGCCGTCACGGCGCCCGGCGGGGGCCAAAGCGTTAGTCCCGTGCTGACCGGCGGCATCTTCACCACCCGGGATGGATTGCAATTGCCGATGCGGGAATGGAATGCCGAAGGCAAACCACGCGCGGTGATCCTGGCGCTGCACGGCATGAGCGATTACTCCAACGCGTTCGATGGTCCCGGCAAGCAATGGGCCAAATCGGGCATCACCACCTTGGCGTTCGATCAGCGCGGCTTCGGCAGCGAGCCTAACACGGGTCTGTGGGGCGGCAATGACATCATGCGGCGTGATCTTGCCGATTTCGCCGCGGCGGCGCGGCTTCGTTATCCCCGCGTGCCCGTCGTCGCCCTGGGCGAAAGCATGGGCGGTGCGGTGATATTATCGGCGCTGGCCGATCCCAATCCGCCCCATCTTGATGGCGTGATCCTGGTGGCCCCGGCGGTGTGGTCGCGCAGCGACATGCCGCTCCTCTATCGCATCGCCTTGTTCGCGGCGGCGCATACCTGGCCGGGACTTATTCTTTCCAACAGCGCCGCCAGCCGCGTGGTGACCATCTACCCGTCCGACAATATCGAAATGATGCGGGCGCTGGGCCGCGATCCGCTGTTTCAGAAACAGACTAGGGCGGATGCGCTGTTCGGTTTGGTCAATCTGATGGACGAAGCCCGCGCCGCGCCCGCCCGCATCACCGCCACGCCGCCGCCTATCCTGTTGCTCACTGGCCTCAAGGACATGGTCATCCCGCGCGCGCCCACTGATGGTGTGATCGCCGATCTGGGAGCCCGCGCCGACGTCCGCCGCTACGACAATGGCTACCATATGCTGCTGCGCGACTTGGGCGGCCCCAAAGTGAATCAGGATGTCGCCGGCTGGATTTTTTCCAAAGTTCCCGCCTCGCAACGCAATTAGGCCCCAGTCGTTATCTCCACAGACGATAGGGAGAATGACATGAATACCGACAAAACCAGTTTCAATGACAAGAAGCCCCAGGGCAAACCGGTCGACGCCGCCGCCACCCTTGACGACGATGTGGAGACCCCGGTCGAAAAGTCTTCGGGCAAGGGTTTGAACGAAACCCGCCCCGGTCCCGGCAACGAAGTCGATGGCCAAGTCGCCAAGATGTAACGATTAAGTCCGCTTTGGCGGGCGTGAAAGGCGGGCAGGGTCCTCGGATCCTGTCCGCTTTTTGTTGTGGTCAGGTTCCGGTAAGTTCGGGCCATGTCTCTGGAACGTGCCGTCAACATTGCTGACCTGCGCAAGCTGGCACGTGCCCGCCTGCCCAATGCCATTTTTGATTATCTGGACGGCGGCGCGGAAGATGAGCGCACCCTTCAGGAAAATGAGCGGGTCTTTTCCGACTATATTTTTCGTCCCCGCCATGCCGTGCACGTGCCAAAGCCCGATCTTTCCGCCACCGTGATGGGGGCGAGGCTGTCGATGCCGGCCTTTGTCGCGCCCATCGGTTATTCGCGATTGATCCATCCGGACGGTGAGCTGGGCGCGGTGCGCGCCGCCGGCCGCCAGGGCTTGCCCTTCGCCATGTCCACGATTTCCGGTTATGCGTTGGAAGAGATTGCCGCCGCCGCCACTGCGCCGGTCTTTTTGCAAATCTATCTTCTTGCCGGACGCGCCGCTGGCGAGAAAACTTTGGAGCGCGTCCATGCCGCCGGCTACAAAGGCCTGTTCCTCACCGTGGATACGCCGGTAGCTGGAATGCGCGAACGCGATTTCCGCAACGGTACGCGCCACCTGATGGGTCAAAGCCTGTCCGCCAAGCTGCCTTATATTCCCGACATACTGGCGCATCCGCGCTGGCTGATGGGTTATCTCAGCGGCGGCAAGATGAAGACGCTGCCCAATGTGATGACACCGGACGGCGCGCATTTCCCGCTGACCGATGTCGCCAAGGCGCTGGAGACATCCGTGGTGACTTGGGACGATCTCAAATGGATCCGCGCCCAATGGCGGGGTCCCATCGCCATCAAGGGCATCCTCACCGGCGATGACGCGCGCCATGCCCGCGATCTGGGCGCCACCGCGGTGGTGGTGTCCAATCATGGCGGCCGCCAGCTCGATCAGGTGGCGTCGGGCATGGAAGCCTTGCCGGAAATTGTCACCGCCGTTGGCAATGACATCGAAGTGCTGATGGATGGCGGCATTCGGCGCGGCGGCGATATCGTCAAGGCGCTGGCGCTGGGCGCCAAGGCCGTGATGCTGGGGCGCGGTTATGCCTATGGCATGGCGGCGGCGGGCGAGAAGGGCATTGACCGGGCGCTGGAGATTTTCCACGCCGATCTATTGCGCACCATGCGGCTGCTGGGTTGCCCGTCGGTGGCCACCCTCGACAGCTCTTACATCCAGAAGCGCAACTAACTCCGTATCGCCGCGACCAGCTCCGCCACATGTTCGGGCGGCGTCGGCTGCATCACGCCATGGCCCAGATTGAAGATGAAGGGCTTGCCGGTCATGGCCTTGACCAGGCGCTTGGCTTCGGCGCGCATTGTCTCGCCGCCTTCCAGCAGCAATTCCGGACTGAGATTGCCCTGCACCGCGATGCCTCTGGGCATTTGCAGGGCGGTGATGTCGGTCATCTGGTCGATGCCGACGCCATTCACGCCCGTTGCCTTGGCGTAGTCCGAAGCCAATGCACCCTTCAGGCGGGGAAAGCCGATGACAGGCATGTTGGGATGTTTCGCCTTCACGGCTTCGACAACGCGCCGGGTCGGTTCCAGCACCGCGCGGCCCCACAGCGCATCCGGCACGCTGCCCGCCCAGCTTTCAAAGATTTGCAACGCTTCCGCCCCGGCATTGGCCTGGGCGATCAGATAGGCGCTGGTGCTTTCCACCAGAATATCCATCAGGCGGTCGAAGAAGGCGGGATCTTTTTCCGCCAACGCCTTGGTCGTCCCATGATCAGTGCCGCCCATGCCTTCGATCATATAAGTGGCGACGGTCCAGGGCGCGCCAGCGAAGCCGATCAGCGCCGCACGTTCAGGCAGATCGGCACGTACGCGCTTGATGGTTTCCATCACCGGCGCCAACATCGCGGCGCTATAGGTAAGGGCGTCCAGTCCCGCCATATCGCGCACCGGCTCCAGACGCGGCCCTTCACCTTCGGCAAACCACACTTTTTGTCCCAGCGCGTGGGGGATCAAAAGAATGTCCGCAAACAGGATGGCGGCATCCAGATCAAAGCGCAGCACCGGCTGCAGGGTTACTTCCGCCGCCACATCCGGGGTCAGGCAGAAGCGGATGAAATCCGGCGCCTTGGCGCGCAAGGCGCGATATTCCGGCAGATAGCGGCCGGCCTGTCGCATCAGCCAGACAGGGGGCGGCGACACCGCCTCACCCTTCAACACTTGCAGCAGCTTTTTTACCATCCGCGTTTTTCCAGACTTTGAATGAAGGCTTCGCCCGCCTGGGCGCGAATGGCTTTTCCCAGTTTCATGCCCAGCGCAACCGCGTCACCGGGAAGATCAATCGCGTCTTCGCGCCGCCAATGTTCTTTTCCGTCCGGCGACAGGACTTCGCCCACCAGACGCAGCTTACCGTTCTTTATAATTGCTAGCGCGCCGATAGGCGTGCGGCACGATCCGTCCAAGGCCGTCAGGAATCCGCGCTCCGCCGCGACAGCGGTTTCGCTTTCCGCTACGGAAATCTTCGCCAGCATCGCGCGCGCATTTTCGTCATCGCTGCGGCAGGTGATGGCCAGCGCGCCCTGGCCGGGCGCGGATGGCATATCTTCGCTATCGACAAGCGAAGTGGCGTGACCGGCGAGACCCAGGCGATTCAAGCCCGCCAGCGCCAGGAAGGTGGCGTCGATGACGCCCGCTTCCAGCTTTTGCAATCGTGTTTGAACACTGCCGCGCAGGATCACCACCTTGAGGTCGGGCCGCAAATGCAGCGCCTGGGCCTGGCGGCGCAGCGAGGCGGTGCCGACCACCGCGCCTTGCGGCAACTCATTCAGACTTTTCGCTTTGTGCGAAATGAAGGCGTCACGCGGATCTTCCCGCTCCGGCACGGCCGCCAGCACAATGCCATCCGGCAGATGCGTCGGCAGGTCCTTCATGGAATGCACGGCGATATCGATGCGGCCATCCAGCAACGCTTCGTCCAGTTCCTTGGTGAACAGGCCTTTGCCGCCGGCATCCTGCAGGCGCTGATCTTTCAGCTTGTCGCCACTGGTGACAAAGCTCTCGAGAGGAAAGTCACCCACGTCTTTGCCGCTGGCGCGCGCCAGCAGGACCGCCACCATCTTGGTCTGGGTCAGCGCCAGGGGTGAGCCACGCGTGCCGATCTTCATGGCCATTCCGCCACCGGCGGCATGGAGGACAGAATGCTTTCGACATTGCCACCGGTCTTCAGCCCGAAGGTGGTGCCGCGGTCATAGAGCAGATTGAACTCGACATAACGGCTGCGCCATTTGGATTGTTCGCGCCGTTCCGCCGGCGTCCATTCTTTCTTCCAGCGCCGCTTCACGATCTTGGGGTAAACGTCCTGGAAAGCTTCGCCGACACTGCGCGTGAAGGCGAAATCCTTGTCCCAGTCGCCGCTATCGTGATGATCGTAAAAGATGCCGCCCACGCCGCGCGGCTCGCCGCGATGCGGCAGCCAGAAATAGTCATCCGCCCATTTCTTGTATTTGGGATACCAGGCCTTGTCGAAATCATCGCAGGCCGTTTTCAGGCGAGCATGAAAATCCTTGGTATCCTGATGTTCGGCGGTGCGCGCCGTATCCAGAGTGGGGTTGAGGTCGGCGCCGCCGCCGAACCAGTTTTCCCGCGTCACGATCATGCGCGTGTTCATGTGCACCGCGGGGATGTGCGGATTCTTCATATGGGCGATCAGGCTGATGCCGCTGGCCCAAAAACGCGGATCATCGCCCGCGCCTTTTACCTGTTTGGCGAAGTCGGGTGAGAATTCGCCTTGCACGGTTGAAACATGCACACCCACTTTTTCGAACAGGCGGCCGCGCATCATGCCCATCAGGCCGCCGCCTTCATCCTTCATGCCTTGGCCGCCTGTGGCGGCCGGGGCCTTGCGCTGCCAGGGCGTACGCACGAACTTACCGGGCTTGCCGCGATAGCTGTCGGGCGCCTGTGCGTCGAGCTTTTCGAACGTGGCGATGATTTTCACCGCCAGGCTTTCGAACCAGGCCCGCGCATTTTCTTTTCGGATATCCAGGTCCGCCATGCAGGCCCTTTTACTACGAAATTGGGGCGTGATGCCCTCAGGGCTTGAGAATTTTCGCCACCGGGGTGCGCTGCAAGCGCGCAGCTTCCGGCATGTTGCTGCCCAGCAGCGGGCGCAGATAATCGCGGAAGGCGTCGGTGACGTGATTGCCGTCGGCGGCAATGAACGCGTCGGGCATCAGCTTGGTCTTGCCTGCGATGTCTGCCAAGGCTGAAAGCTTGTATTCGGCGGCATAGTTCCCGCTGCTGCGGTGAATGGTGACCGAGCCATCCTGCTGGCCCTCCACGGCATATTGTACGGCCTTTGCGCCCACGGCACGGGCTTCGCGCTGATCCACATCCGAAACGCAGCCCAGGAAGCTGCGCTGGACATAACCGAAGGTATCGCCGCGCACCCGCTTGAAACCCAGCTTGTCCTTGATCAGCTTGGTCAGCGAATCCGCCAGGGCGCCGCCCGCCAGTTCGACATTGCCATGGGCGTCCTTCTCCACCTGGGCCATCAACTTGGTGGCGATGGGAACATGCTTGTCGTCGGCAATGCCTTCCGACAGGGCAACGACGCAGCGGCCATATTTGTCCATCGTCTTTTTGACATCGGCCAGAAAGCGTTCCTGATCGAAGGCGCGCTCGGGCACATACACCAGATGCGGTCCGTCATCGGGGAATTTCGCCGCCAGCGCCGCCGCAGCGGTGAGAAATCCGGCGTGCCGGCCCATCACCACCGCCAGATAGATTCCCGGCAGGGCGCGGTTATCAAGATTGGCGCCAGCAAAGGCCTGGGCCACAAAACGCGCCGCCGAGGGAAAACCGGGCGTGTGGTCGTTGACCATCAGGTCATTGTCGATGGTTTTGGGAATATGCATGCAGCGCAGAGGATAGTTGGCTGCCTTGGCATGGTCGGAAACGATGCGCACCGTGTCGGAACTGTCATTGCCGCCGATATAGGCGAAGCATCCGATGCCGTGCGCCTGCAACGACTTGAAGATTTCGGCGCAATATTTGTCGTCCGGCTTGTCGCGGGTCGAGCCCAGCGCGGAAGAGGGTGTCTCAGCCACCCTCTCCAGATTTTCGACACTTTCCTGGCTCAGATCGACAAAGTCTTCGTTGATGATCCCGCGAATGCCATGCAGCGCGCCATAGACCTTCTGGACTTGCGCGAATTTGCGCGCTTCCAGCACCACGCCGGCAAGCGACTGGTTGATCACGGCGGTGGGGCCGCCGCCTTGGGCGACCAGGATTTTGGAGAGGTTCGACTGATCGTTAGGCAAGGGGGCGGCCTTCAGGTCTGAATGCGGGCACCCGTTTGACATACTCCGGGGCGGGTCTTCAACCGGACTTCTGAACCCAGAAAATATACATGGCGGCGAAGGTATCCGGGTGGTCGGCTTCAAAAGCCTGCCAGTTCTCAAGGTTCACAGCCGCCGGATCGCCGGGAAAGCGCTGGCGATAGGCGTAATGCACGTCGCTGCTGATTTCGAAGCCCAGCAGAGACAGGCCGTTTTCTTTCAGGAAGCCGCCGATCTGACCAAGATCCAGCTGGGTTTCCTGGCCGTGGAAAAGCAGGTCGCGGCAGGTGCTGATTCCGAAAAAATCGCTGGCGCTGGTGGTGACGAAATTTTCGCTTTCCGGCAGGGCCAACAGATCCTGACGGCATTGGCGGATGGCATCGGCGCTGACGCCGGTCCCGCGTTCGGCGATAAGGTTTCGGGTGCGTTCAACATTGCGCCGGGCCAGCCGGCTGTACAGCGCCACCAGCATGAAGCCCCTCGGCGCCAGCAAATCCAGAAGCGCCCGCCAACCCGTGAAAGGCTCCGCCATGTGGTGCAGCACGCCGGATGATTCAATCACATCGAATTTTTGTCCGGCCTGTCCCAGAGTCAGGATATCGGCTTGCGCAAAACGGATATTGGAAATTTGAAGCTCTTCAGCCTTGCGGCGGGCATAGCCAAGGCTGGCCAGGCTGAGATCCGCCGCCAGCACATCCGCATCCAGAGCGCGGGCGCATTCAATCGGCAACTGACCGGTGCCGCATCCGGCGCTGAGCAACCGCACTTTGCCATTGGGCGCGGTAAAACGCGCCAGCGGAAAGGTCTGCCGCAGATACGGACCGATGCCCCTTGATTGTTCCGCCGGCGCCGGATTGATCCAGCGCGGATAAGGATTTTCTTCGTAATGCGCTCGCACCGATTGAGACACGCCGTCTTCGATGGGCGTAAGTTGCGGAATGGCGGCGCGCAAACGCTGTTCTTCTGCGGGCTCGCGTATTTGTTGGGTGATGACGGCGTCCACAGCGGCCGGGTATTTTCCGTCTAGCAGGCGTTCGCAAGACGGGATGGTACCCAGAGGAAAATAAGCCGCCACCGTCAGCACCAGCATCGATGACGGTGATTGCCCAGCTTTGAGCGCCGCCGCGAGATCGTCACGCAGCTTTTCCGCGGCACGTTTTTCTTCCTCGCCACGGAAGAAGACGTATTCATTGATGAAGCATTGGCGCGTCAGGGCGCTCCAGAATTCCAGGCCGCTTTGCGCGCCTGCTTCATCCAGCATCAGCCGCCGCGCCGAAGTCAGAAAGCGCTCCAGTTCGATATCGGTGTTTTGGGTCGAAACCAGCAACGCCATCAGCAATGCATCTTGCGCCAGTGCCTGCGCGTCGTCCGGCTGTGCTGCGCGGGCCATCAGGGCGCCGCTTGGGCCCTGCTTGATCAGTCCAGCGGCGCTCTGTGCCCGATCGCGCGGCCGCGCCCAGGTCTGGTTGATGGCGCGCGCCAGAAAATCGCGGATTTGCGGATCGTCGCCCGTCCAGCGCAATTGCTGGACGATATCGCAAAAAATCCGCCGCGCTTTGGCGTTCTCCTGGATGGTGAGCGATTGGCGGATCCATTGCAGCGCCGTGGCGGGATCGCCCATCGCCAGCGTCACCGCCGCCAACCCGCTGAGAGTCTCACCATCCTGCGGATGCTGTTTGAGTACGCGATGATAGAGGTCTGCCGCTTCTTGCGGCTTGCCCTGTTCCCAAAGCGCGGCGGCCAGATTGCTGGCTGCGAACATCAAGTCGGGATTCAGCGCCAGCGCCTGGCGATAACTTTCTTCGGCTTCCTCCAGCCTGTTCTGGGCGTGCAGCGTGGCGCCCAGATTGGCATGGGCCTGGATGTGATCAGACTTGAGAGCGAGCGCCGCACGGAAGCTGGCCTCGGCAGCGTCCGGCTTGCCGATCTCGAACAACAGCGCGCCCAGATTATTGTGTGCTTCGGCATCGCCTGGCGCCAGCACCAGAGCGTGGCGAAAACACGCTTCGGCTTCATCGGGGCGTCCCAGGGCGCAAAGCGCATCACCCAGATTGTTCAGCGCCGCGCCATTGTCGGGCATCACCGCCAGAACCTGGCGATAGATCCGTTCGGCGTCAGCGAACCGCCCGGCCTGGTGGTGCCAGACCGCGTCCGCCATCAGGTTGTGAATATCCGGGCTCTGCATACAGGCTCGCCTTCGACACCGGAATAATGGGAGGCGCGACAGGGCCCCGCGCCGGGTATGCGGCGCAATCAAACAAGGTTCAATCCCTGTCGGGACTGGCTACTGCAACCCGGAAAATGGTGGGCGCGACAGGGATTGAACCTGTGACCCCTCCCGTGTGAAGGGCCGCCAACGCATTCACAGCTAATCATGCTTCAGAAGATGAACGCCTACTGCACAGCAATAAATTGTTACAAACCAACGCCCTAGAAGTTCGCAAGCTAGTGCTGGTCTGCGGACGAAGCAATGGGTTTCAGAGCCGAAACGCTGGTGGCTGCCCCACAATTGTCCCGGATTTGGCTACAGGCAACACCCCCCCACCCCCCATCGCCCTTCGACGGGGTGGGTGCCTCATAGCTATGACATGGCCGTACAAATGGGCTGGCATTTTGACTCGTTGCGGGAAGGGCAAGTCAGGACGCATGGGGCCGACCCAGCTTGGCGATATCAGCCGAAGGCGAGGCAGAGTCGGTTGAGCTTGTCGTGCGATGGGCTACGTCATAGCCCTACCGCCTAAACCCGCGCCCGACCCACAGTCCAACGTAGCCCAGCGCGAGCAGAAATAGCGGCGGGATGAATGCCAGCTTGGCGAAGTCGAAGAGCGGCGGCCAGGTGCTGGGCTTTTCAGTCGTTCTGCGGGCGATGTACCGAGCGCTTTTTCGGTTCGAAACATGGTATTAAATACAGATTCTCTTTAAACCGCCGCAATTAGAAAATATTACCATGGGTCCTTTTCAACTGTAAAACATTTAGGAAAATATTTATGAGTAATCCTTGGAATTCACCTGGCCGCATGCCGTCCGGTGGACTCCCGCAATTTAACATCGACCTGTCTCCGGGTTTGTTGGGCTTTGGCGCGTTTGCTATCCTGGCACTTTTGCTTCTGTTCTTGACCTATTTCTCCATTGATCAGGGTGAGCGCGGGGTCATCCTCCACAATGGGGCCATCGTGGGGGAGGCTGAGCCGGGACTGCATTTCAAAATGCCTATTATAACTAGCATCGTTAAAATTTCGGTTCAGGTACAAAAGGAAGCATTTGAAAAAACTGCCGCGGGTGACAACAGGCTGCAGGCTTATTCGCGCGATCAGCAGCCGGCGACCATTGGCATGGCAGTGAACTATCATGTCACCGATGCCTCTGCCGTTTATGCGCAATATGGTTCGTTGGAAAATATGAAGTCGCGCGTTATAAATTCCCGCACCTTTGAGCAGATGAAAAATGTATTTGGGCGGTTTGACGCTGCTGACGCGATCCAGAAACGCGCCACCCTGAATGCTGAAGTGTTTGCGGCAATCCGCGGTGCTGTGACTGGGCCGGTGGTCATTGATAGCGTCCAGATAGAGGACATATCTTTCTCACAGCAATATGAATCCGCTGTTGAGGCGCGGATGCAGGCCACCGTCAAGCAGCAGCAAGCCGAAGCCGACAAGCAGAAGCGCATCATCGATGCTGACGCCAAAGCCTATGAAGTGAAGGCGGCAGCAGATGCCAAGGCGCATCAGATTGAAGTCGAAGGCAAAGCCGAAGCTGGCGCCATCCAGGCCCGTGGCGACGCGCTGCGTAACAATCCCGGCTTGCCGACTTTAGTTGCATCAGAGAAATGGAATGGCGTGCTTCCGACCACTATGGTTCCAGGCGGCGCCTTGCCGTTCTTGAATCTAGGGAAATAGGGTTCAAGGTGCACGGTAGTGGCGCCATGGTTGGGACGCTGATGTGACGCATCAGCGGTTCAGAAGTACAAGCGTGGCGGGCGGTAACAGCTATGAAGGGTAATAAAATGAACAAGGTTTGGATTCCCGCTTCGCTTATAGCAGCCCTTCTGCTGAGCGGTTGTGCCAACCGAAGTGTTAATGACGTTTCAGTTGAAGACGCTGGACAGTCCTACAAAGTGAAGTTCGGAACCGTTTTAGAACAGCATCCAGTCAACATCCGCTCCAAGGGCGACGCAGCAACTGGTGGCGGGGCCTTGCTCGGTGCTGGTGCGGGCGCTGTAGTTGGGAACAGCGGAAATGCCGTACTAGCTGGTGCTGTCATTGGTGGAATTCTAGGTGCGATTGCCCATAATGCCGCTGAAACAAATAACGGCATTGAATACACTATTGCTTTTGCAGACGGTACAACTCAGGTCATTGACCAATTACAGCTTAAAACAGACCAAGTATTTCAGGCTGGCGCTCCAGTCATGGTTCAGTTTGGCCCTAATATTAACCGGGTGCTGTCTGCCGCTAATTTGCCTGAGAATGTAAGCCGCCCCAAAGAAGTTCGTGTTGAAGGTGCTCCGCCGCCCCCTACGAATATTGGTGTTCAGACTTGCCAAACTGGTTTTTCATGGAATTCAGTTAGATCCGCCTGCACGTCACAATAAAGCGTCGGAGCTGTGCAGCCCGTAGCGTAACAAATGTTCCACCCCAGTCTCAAACTCGCTCTAGCCCTCGCCCTTCTTACGGCCTGTACAGCCGGCACCATCAGTCCCAGCAATCCACCGTGACGCCCACGGGCGCATAGAGCGCAGCCAAGCTGCTAGAGCAGCCTTCAAGCGCGAGCATCCATGCCCAGCCACGCAGCAGCCCAAAGGGCCATGTCCGGGCTACACCATCGACCACATAATCGCCCTGAAGCGCGGCGGGCCGGACACCCCGGCGAACATGCAATTGATCGGCCCCCACTGAGTGGTCCGTTTTGATTGTTAGTGCATTGCAGCCTCCAGCGCTATGGCCGGCCGTAGGTGGAGCGTAGCGGAACCGGAGGGCGGCCATAGCGACGACGCGGTTTCGGGGG
>CANJIS010000008.1 GCA_947474565.1 Alphaproteobacteria bacterium | reverse complement strand
TTTCGTCGCCACCATTGAATCCAAGGTCAATCAGGTCAATGGCGGCAACAAGAGCCTGCGGCCCCAGACCTATTATCAGGGTGAAATCAACTGGGAGCATACGCTGAAGGGCGGCTCGCTGGTTCTGACCGCGCGTCACCAGATCATCACCGACACGGTCGACAACGTCGCCATAAATGGGGTGGCGGGCCTGTTCAATTCCACCGGTAATATCGGCGGCGGCTACCTGGACCAGGTTGCGGCCAATGTTGTGACGCCGGTGGACTTCATGCCGGGTCTGACGGTGCAGGCCAATGTGCAATACACCAATAGCTCAGTTGTGGACCCGGAAACCCATATAAAGCGCATGATAAGCGGTAACTTGATTTGGCAGGGAAAATTGGCCCTCATTCAGGACCTACCGGAATGGCGGACACGGGTGGGCGCCTCCTATGTCGCCCCCTTCGGTAATAACGCATATCGCTTCAATGAAGTTCAGCAAAGGCACAGCAAATTTCCGGAAACCGAATTATATGCCGAATACCGGCCGGTGCCTGATTGGCTGCTGCGCGTCTATGTCCAGAACGTGCTCGATACCCTCAATATACAAAAGCGCTATATCTGGAACGGCGCACGCGGCACTTCGACCTTCAACACCATCGAAGATCGCCGCCTGACCTATGGGCCGACATTGGGGTTCAGGGCCCAATACACCTTCGGCCAATGAACACCCGGCAGGGATGCACAATAAAAAGGCCCGGATCGCTCCGGGCCTTTTCGTTTTACCTTGGCTTGTTTCCTACGCGGCCTTCTTGACCAGCATGCCTTCGACGCGCTTGACTGCGGTGGCCTCGTCGGTGCGTTCCACGGCGGCGACTTCACGCGCCATGCGGGCCAGGGCCTTTTCGTAAAGCTGGCGTTCGGAATAGGACTGTTCCGGCTGGCCGCCGGCGCGGTGCAGGTCGCGCACCACTTCGGCGATCGAGACCAGGTCGCCCGAGTCGATCTTGGCTTCGTATTCCTGGGCGCGGCGCGACCACATGGTGCGCTTGATGCGAGCGCGGCCCTTGAGCGTGTTGAGGGCGTTGCCGACCACTTCGGGCGAAGACAATTTGCGCATGCCCACGGCCTTGGCCTTGGCGGTGGGTACCCGCAGGGTCATCTTGTCCTTTTCGAAATCGATGATGAACAGCTCGAGCCTGAGGCCCGCGACTTCCTTTTCTTCGATCCCGGAGACCTTGCCGACCCCATGGGTGGGATAAACGACATGGTCGTTGGTCTTGAACTCATGCTTCTTGTTGGAATTGGCGGGCACTTTCTTGACCGCGGCGGCGGGGGCCTGCGGCTTGGGCGCTGTCTTGGTGGTCATTTCGGCTTCCAGTTGGCGTTTCCCGGCCGGGGAGCAGGGAGCGCATGATTGCACTACAATATGGCCTAACCACGCCGGAGGGGTGTCCGGGCGCAGCGCTGGTAACAGACGGGCCAGAGAAAGACCCTACCACAAGATTGGGCAAAAGGGAAGGAAAATCCCGCAAGACGTTGAAATTGCGGAGTTTATTGAATTTTCGGCATTTTTATTACGCCGATTCAACCGGTTGGACGGCTTAAGAGCCCGAACCGGGCTCTTTGCTGAAATGCTTCTCGAACTTGTCCGGGACGCCGTCCCATTCCTTGGCGTCGGCCGGGGCGTCGCCCTTCTGGCTGATGTTGGGCCAGACCTTGGCGTATTCGGCGTTCACCGACAGCCACTTTTCCATGCCGCCTTCGGTATCGGGCTTGATGGCTTCCGGCGGGCATTCCGGCTCGCAGACGCCGCAATCGATGCATTCGTCCGGGTGAATGACAAGCATGTTTTCGCCTTCGTAGAAGCAGTCGACCGGGCAGACTTCCACGCAGTCCATGAACTTGCACTTCACGCAGGCTTCGGTGACGACATAGGTCATACGGCTAGGCTCCAACGGGCAGAGGGTCTCTAAGGCGATAAGCCCGGCTTATCAAGACTTTCGTCCGCGACGATTTCGTAGAGGGCCTGTGTGTGTGTGGGGGCAGGGCCGCGGCGTGTCCCCAACCCCAGGATGCGCACCGCCAGGATATCGCTGCCCTTGCCCAAAGTAAGGATATCGCCTGGCCGGACCATTTGAGAAGGCTTCTCAACACGTGTTCCATTCAGCCGGACCTTGCCTTTTGCAGCCGCCTCCTGCGCCAGCACCCGGGTGCGGTAGAAACGGGCGTGGAACAGCCACTTGTCCAGCCGATCCTTGGAAGCAGGCTCGCTCATGCCTTTACACGCTCACTTCACCAGTTGCGCCAGGCTTGCGAAGGGCGAGTTGGGATTGACGGGCACGGGTTTCTCCGTGGACGGACGTTTGTGCTTGACCGGAGCCTTGCGCCAGACCGAAGCCGCGTCCTTCACCTCGGCGATCTGCCAGCCCAGCGACGTCAGCACGGCTTTGCCTTCGTCATTGCCGGCACCCAGCAGCGACACCAGCCGAGGCAGCGAAGCGTCGGCGCTGGCGCCTTCGGTGGCGGCTTTTTCCAGTTCGTCTTCCAGACGTTCTACCATATCATGACGCACGGCGCGTCCGGCAAAGACGCGAAAGCCCGCGGCACGAAGAAATGCTTCGGGTTCGCCGCCATGCGGAAACGATGTGAGACCGGGCGAGGGCGGGCCTGGCAGTTGTTCTTGTTTGCTCCACACACCCCAAAGGAGGGCGAGGAGCGACGCCGCATCGGGACGCAGCAGGCGCGGCAGATAAACCGTGCGCCGTCCCAGCCAGACGCCGAACGGCTTGAGAGCGCGTAGCATGGGGCCGATTTTTTCCGGCAGTGTGAGCGTGTCGCGATCCAGCGCGCCGAAATTTTCTACCAGCTGATGCGCCAGGCCACGGGCATAAGACGGAAGCGCGGTGTCGCTGCCCGCCTTGGCCTCGGCAGCCCGCGCCAACGCCAGCAGCGGCTCGATGCGCGCTTCAATGCGGGCGGTGAGCCATTGTTCGAGGCGCGCCTGGATCTGGGCGCGGGGGACGCCTTTCAGCAGTTCATCGGCGTTGAGCGCGACGCAAGGCGTCAGCTTGGAAGCGCCCGGCACCAGGCGCGCCACAATGGCGCCATCCCACCACAGCTTGCCATGTTCGCTAAGGGTGATGGCGCTGTCGGGTGCTCCGGCCAGCGCGGCGGCGCGATCCAGAAATTCGCCTTCCAATCCGCGCATGGCGGCGGCGCGCAGGGTGCGGCCATGAATGCCTTCTGCGCGCGGGTCGGGCGTGAAATGAAAACCTTCCAGCTTGCCGATCAGCTCGCCGCCGATGGTGACGCCGCCCGATTCATCCAGCGCAAGATCGGTGAACTCATCCTCGCGCAGATGTTTCATCAGCACCGAGGTGCGCCGGTCGATGAAACGCAGGGTAAGATTTTCATGCAGCGCATCGGATAAGCGATCTTCCACGGCGCGAGTTTCGCCCTGCCAATGCGCGCCATCGGCGGTCCAGCCGGCGCGATTGGCGGCATAGGCGAAGGTGCGGATCTGGGCGAGGCGGCCCGACAGGGTGGCGACATCACCTTCGGCGATATCAAGACGGGCAATCTGGCGCGCCATCCAGTCATCGGGGATATGGCCTTCGCCCGACATCAGAAACTGGAAGATCGCGCGCACCATGCGGGCATGTTCGTCTTCCGATACTTTGCGAAAGTCGGGCAACTGGCAGACATCCCAGAGCTTGCGCACCGTGTCACGATTGGCCGCCAGCGTCATCACTTCGGGGTCGGCGGAAAGATGGCGCAGCGCGATGGCGTCGCTGGCGGGGCGGGCACGCACCAGCCCGCGTTCCGGCGGCGGCGCATCCAGCGTACCCAGCAGCGCGGTGACCGAGTTGAAATTCAAATCGGCATTGCGCCATTGCAGAACCTTCACCGGATCGTAGCGGTGGCTTTCCACCCGGCTGACCAATTCTTCCTCGAATGGTTCGCATTCGCCGGTAACACCGAAGGTGCCATCGTTCATGTAGCGGCCGGCGCGCCCGGCAATCTGTCCGATTTCCGCCGGGATGAGGGCGCGCACGCCCCGCCCGTCGAACTTTTCGCGCGCGGCGAAGGCGACATGGTCCACATCCATGTTGATGCCCATGCCGATGGCGTCGGTGGCGACCAGAAAATCGACATCTCCTGATTGGTACAGAGCGACCTGCGCGTTGCGGGTTCGGGGCGAGAGCGCCCCCAGCACCACCGCCGCGCCACCACGCTGGCGCCGGACAATTTCGGCGATGCCGTAAACATCCTCGGCGGAAAATCCCACCACCGCCGAACGGCGCGGCAGCCGGGTGAGTTTTTTCGTTCCGGTATAGGCGAGGTCGGAAAAGCGCGGGCGGGTAATGAACCAGGTCTTGGGAATGAAGCGTTGAATGGTGCCGCGCATCGTGTCGCTGCCCAGGAAGAGCGTCTCTTCCTGGCCGCGGGCATGCAGCAGGCGTTCGGTGAAGACGTGGCCGCGTTCGGGATCGGCGCAGAGTTGAATCTCATCCACCACCAGACAGGCGACGGGGATGTCGAGCGGCATGGCTTCCACGGTGCAGACATAGAAACGCGCCCGCTGGGGCACGATCTTCTCTTCGCCGGTGATCAGGGCGACATCGGCGGCGCCCTTGAGCCGCACGATCTTGTCATAGACCTCGCGCGCCAGAAGGCGCAGCGGCAGGCCGATCATGCCGGACTTGTGGGCCAGCATCCGCTCAATGGCGAAGAAGGTCTTGCCGGTGTTGGTCGGTCCCAGGATGGCGGTGACGCGAGGCTGGCCGGACGGTCTTTGGTGCATGGGGATAGGATAAGGTTTGGCGGGCCCGGCTAGAAAGCCTTGAGGGCCAAAGGCTTGTGTGTGGCTGCTGTGGATGTTCGGTAAAGAATTAGAACGGACAGGGAACGAACAAAGGCCGAATCGCTAACATTATCGATATCTGCCTTTGTTCTCATACATTTAGATGGTTGTCAAGACTCGTTAACCACCACATTTGGTGGGTAGCTCCAAGCATGGAGTCTGGGCAGGGGCGCGGGGACTCGATCTTCCGTACCCGGAAGGAATCCCCAGATTATCGCATTAATCTCTGGAACGTTTGACGGGCGAGCCCGCCTCGGGCGGTATCTGGCGCATGAGCGATTCCCTCAAGGCATGGGCCGAAGCGGCAGCGCGGGAACTGAAGACCCGCTCGCCCGAAAGCCTGATCTGGCAGACGCCCGAAGGCATCGCGGTGAAGCCGCTTTATACCGAAGCCGATCTGGATGGGCTGGAGCGAGCCGCCCCTCCGGGGCAATTTCCCTACACGCGCGGGGTGCGGGCCAGCATGTATGCCGGCCGGCCCTGGACCATCCGGCAGTATTCCGGTTTTTCCACCGCCGAGGAATCCAATCTCTTCTTCCGCAAGAATTTGAAGGAAGGGCAGGCGGGCCTGTCGGTGGCGTTCGATCTGGCCACCCATCGCGGTTACGACAGCGATCATCCGCGTGTCGAAGGCGATGTCGGCAAGGCCGGCGTGGCGATCGACACCGTCGAGGACATGAAAATCCTGTTCGACGGCATACCGCTCGACAAGATGAGCGTTTCCATGACGATGAACGGCGCGGTGCTGCCGGTGCTGGCGGCGTTCATCGTGGCGGGTGAAGAGCAGGGCGTGCCGCCTTCAAGCCTCTCCGGCACCATTCAGAACGACATTCTGAAGGAATTCATGGTGCGCAACACCTATGTCTATCCGCCCGCGCCTTCGATGCGGATCGTGGGTGACGTCATCGCCTATGGCGCGGCGAAAATGCCGAAATTCAATTCCATATCCATCAGCGGCTATCACATGCATGAGGCCGGCGCGACCGCGGTGCAGGAGTTGGCCTTCACCCTGGCCGACGGCATGGCCTATGTGCGTGCCGCGCAGGCGCGTGGATTGACGCTGGATGAATTCGCCCCGCGCTTGTCCTTCTTCTTCGGCATCGGCATGAATTTTTTCATGGAGGTGGCCAAGCTGCGTGCGGCGCGGTCGCTGTGGGCCGGGATGATGGCCGAACTGGGGGCGAAGAATCCCGAAAGCCTGATGCTGCGGACCCATTGCCAGACATCGGGCGTGTCGCTGACCGAACAGGATCCCGCCAACAATATCGTGCGCACCACGGTGGAAGCGCTGGCGGCGGTGATGGGTGGCACCCAATCGCTGCACACCAATGCGTTTGACGAAGCCATCGCGCTGCCCACCGAACAATCGGCCCGGGTGGCGCTGGGCACCCAACTGATCCTGCAACATGAAGCGGGTATGACGCGGGTGATCGATCCGTTGGCCGGGTCCTACTATGTCGAGGCGCTGACCCATTCGCTGGGCGTGGCGGCGCGAGACCTGATTGCCCGTATCGAAACCATGGGCGGAATGATGCAGGCGGTGGAAGCCGGACTTCCCAAGCTGGAAATCGAGGCGGCTGCCGCGCGGCGTCAGGCGCGCATTGATCAGGGCGAAGACGTGATCGTGGGGGTGAACAAATTCGCTCGCGAACAGGAAGGGCCGATAGACGTTCGCGCCATCGACAACAGCAAGGTGCGCGCGGCACAGGTCGCAAGATTGGAGAAGATCAAGGCATCGCGCGATGGCGCCAAAGTAACGGCTACGCTGGAGGCCTTGAAGAATGGGGCCAAAGCCGGCGGCAATCTGTTGGCGCTGGCGGTGGATGCCATGCGCGCCCGCGCCACGCTGGGCGAAGTCTCGATGGCGCTGGAAGACGTGTTCGGGCGGCACAAGGCTGAAATAAAATCGGTCAGCGGTGTCTATGGCGCTTCGCATAGCGGACTTGGCGATATCCAGGATGATGTTGCCAGCTTCGCCAAAGAGACGGGACGCAAGCCCCGCGTGCTGGTCGCCAAAATCGGCCAGGACGGCCATGACCGGGGCGCCAAGCTGATCGCCTCGGCCTTTGCCGATCTGGGATTCGAGATTGAAATCGGGGCGCTGTTCCAGACGCCGGAAGAAGTGGCGGATGATGCGGTGAAGGCCCAGGTGGATGCAGTCGGTATATCAACCCTGGCAGGCGGCCATCTCACCCTGGTGCCGCAGGTGATCGCGGCGTTGAAGGCGCGGGGGCGCGACGTGCTGGTCTTTGTCGGTGGCGTGATCCCGCAGCAGGATTATGACGCGCTGCGTGCGGCAGGCGTGGCGGCAATCTTCGGTCCGGGAACGCATGTGCCGGACGCAGCACGATCCGTGCTGGGTCTTATCCGCGCCCGGTTGCGCAGAAACGAACCTTAAGACTTAACAGCCTGACCGTTGACCTTCAGCGTGTCGGCCACGACAGAAAGTTGACCATACTTGGTATCGGCCCACAGCCGCACCGGCACCGCGAAGTCATGTCCGTTGGCGCCCTTCACCGTCACCATCCAGACATTGATCATAGGGAACGCTTCGTTGGTGCGGAGCACGCGCGGCCGCATGCCGCCGATGGCTTTGTAGCGCGCCTGGCACTGCGTGGCTTTGCCGGCGTAAAGGCCGTTGTCCATCTTGATGTCGGTGTCCTTCATCTTGCTCAGCGAGATGCTGTAGAGGCGGCGGCCATCGAAGATGCGGGTGGTGAAATTGCAGGGGTTGCCGGCATCGCTGGCGACGCCGCTGACGATATGGGTGACGGCGCTCAAAGGATCGAGCGTGTCCTTCTGGTCTTCCGGTTTCACTTCGAAGCCGGTGGTCGAATAGACCGGATTGGCGAACAGCTTGGGCACGCCATTGTCGTAGGTGAGGTAGATTTCCTGCTTTTTGCCGGTGCGGTTGATGTCGAAGGAATCATACAGCGCCGGTTGCAGCGTCTTGGAAGCGACCTTGCCGGAGGACGTGGCCTGGATTTCCGCCTGCCAGAAGGCACTCACCGCGCCCGAGGTCTGGAAGTTGGAGACCGAATGATAGGCGTTGTCGCGGAAGGTGGTGTCGAGATCCATTTTTCCAAAACTGATGCCGCCGGCATACATGGTCATGGCGACCTGAATCTGATCGCCGCCCGCTTGGGCGCCCGCATCGGACCCCGCGCCCCCGGCAGCCCAGGCAGGGCCAGCCCCATTTGAGGCGGCAAGGACGGCAAACAGCACTGGCAGATAGCGATACTTCATGGTTCCTCCGGCCCCCCGGTGACCTGAGACCCATTATAATGTTCCAAACACCAAAGGGGCAAATGTCCAAGCCCCTCCCGGGGCTTGCCCGGGGGGCGTGAGGTCCGGCTTGACCATCCGGCCTGCCTCCCGTAGAAGTCCGGCCCTTCCGGCCCAAACCCCCGGATTTTGAAGAGATTCCCATGGCTCGTCGCTGCGAATTGACCGGTAAAGGTACCCAGGTTGGCAACAATGTCAGCCACGCCAACAACAAGACCAAGCGGATTTACCGTCCGAATCTCCAGATCATTGATCTGGTGAGCGAGTCCCTGGGCAACAGCTACAAGCTGAAGATCGCCATGAACACCCTGCGTACGGTGGACAAGGTCGGCGGTCTGGATCCCTTCCTGCTCAAGGCCAAGGACGGCGTGCTGTCGCCGAAGGCCCTGCGCCTGAAGCGCGCCATCGCCAAGAAGACCGCCGCTCAGGCGTCGGCTTAAGCCTCTCTCTTACCCTTTGATCCATTAGCCCTCGTGCCTTGAACGGCACGGGCTTTGCGATGCCTTCCCCATCGTGTCTCGAAATGCGCCAGGGCGGTAATGCGTCCGGGCGCGAGGAATGGGTATTGTGAGGGCTTCTGAATATCGCAGCATCGCGGCTGAACAGTCGCGCTATGCCGCCCGGCACGCCGACGATCCCGTCTGGCCGCCGCCGATACGCGCTTATGGCGGCCCTACCGAGCTTACCCGGTGGGAGAAGGCAGCCATCCTTGGCCTGGCCGCCGTACGGCTGGTGATTCCCGTCAGTTTGCTGCTGGTGCTGTTGGGCGCGGCCTACCTCTATGCCGATGCCCTGTTTCCGTTCGGCGGCATGCCCGCCCCGATTCGGGACGCTGGCCTGGGGATCAGCGACCTGATCCTGCCCGGCTGCTGGTATACCATTCATCTCACCAACCGCCGCTATGGCCCCGGTTATGCCTTTGCCCATCTGCTGGCGGCGCTGGTCGTCGGCCTTCTGGTGATCCTGATCAACCCCAGCAATATCGATCAGTTGGTCGTGACCATGCCGGCCATCACCGGGCGGACCGTGTTTTCCTTTGGCGCCGCTTTCCTGGCCGCCAACTTCGTGGCCATCACCTTCTTTGATGCCGCCCGCGGACCGCGCTGGTGGTCAGCGCCGCTGGTGGCGTCCCTGGCGGCTTCGTTTGTGTTCAGTTTGATCTATTACCCGGCGGCCTTTGCAGGGGTGACGGAGAGCTGGACGGATTCCGCCATCGCGCATTTTGCCGTGTTCGCCGGCATGTCTGTGCTGTTGCTGGCGCCTTACTGGCTGCTGCGCGCAACGATGCGGCCTTTGAATGGCCGTAACGGTTATTAGGAGCGTCGGCCCGGAAAAGTGTGGCCTCGCGTCGCCCACGCTGGCGCTAGGCGACTTCCGCAGGCCGCGCAACCATAATTAAGCACGCCGGTGCGCGTTGCGTGCCGCGTCTTCTTCGAACAGAGAAATAAGTTGGGTGGTCATGGCGCCGCCCAGCTGTTCTGCATCCACAATGGTCACCGCGCGCTTGTAGTAACGCGTCACGTCATGACCGATGCCGATGGCGGTCAATTCCACCGGTGAGCGGGTTTCGACTTCCTCGATCACCCGGCGCAGATGCCGTTCCAGGTAATTGCCGGAATTGACCGAAAGCGTGGAGTCGTCCACCGGCGCGCCGTCCGAGATCACCATCAGAATCTTGCGCTGCTCCGGGCGGGCCATCAGCCGCTTGTAAGCCCACATCAGGGCTTCGCCGTCGATATTTTCCTTGAGCAGCCCTTCGCGCATCATCAGGCCGAGATTTTTCTTGGCGCGGCGCCACGGCTCATCGGCGGCCTTGTAGACGATGTGGCGCAAATCGTTCAGGCGGCCGGGGTGGGCGGGTTTGCCTTCCTGCGTCCACTTCTCGCGTGACAAGCCGCCTTTCCAGGCGCGGGTGGTGAAGCCGAGTATTTCTGTCTTGACGGCGCAGCGTTCCAGCGTGCGGCCCAATATGTCGGCGCACATCGCTGCCACCATGATGGGGCGGCCGCGCATGGAGCCGGAATTGTCCAGCAGCAGGGTGACGACGGTATCGCGGAAGGTTGTGTCCTTTTCCCGCTTGAAGGAGAGCGAATACATGGCATCAATGATGATGCGGGGCAGGCGCGAGGTATCGAGCATGCCTTCTTCCAGATCGAATTCCCAATGCCGGTTCTGCTGGGCCAGCAGCAATCGCTGCAGTTTGTTTGCCAGGCGCGATACAACAGAACTCATCGGCGCCAGTTGCTGGTCCAGGAAACCGCGCAGCCGCGCCAGTTCTTCGGCGTCGCACAGATCGGGCGCGTAAATCTCTTCGTCGAACTGGGCGGTATAGACTTTGTAGCCCCAGTTATCCTGACCGGAAAAAGCCGGTTCGCGATTGGGCCGCTGGCCATCATCCGGCTCATCCGCCTGGGTCAGGTCGTCGGATTGTTCGGGCAGGGCGTCGATGTCGCTTTCCTGACCGTCTTCCTGGCCTTCTTCGGATTCCTGGACTTCGCCGGCTTCGCCTTGCTCTTCGGTCTGCTGGTCGTCGGAGCCTTCATTCTGGTTTTCGTTATTTTCGCTCTCGGCGCTTTCGTCCGGGCCGGCGTCTTTTTGCTCGCCCATCGTCAGATGGTTCAAAAGTGTGCGGGTGAGGCGGGCGAACGCCTTCTGGTCACGCAGCGCACCCGGCATCTGGGCGATATCAGCGGCGACCCGTTCTTCGATGAAAGGCCGCCAGAGATTGACCGCGTCGTTCAGGGTGGCGGGCGGCTTTTCACCGGTCAGGGCTTCGCGAACCATCAGTCCCAGCACATCGGCGATGCCGACTTCGTCCTTGGATTTGGCGCGGCCCAGCCCCTTGGCCACCATGAGCTGTTCCAGCTGGGCGGCGAGGTTTTGCTTCACGCCTTCCATGGCCAGAGCGCCGATGGCTTCGACACGGGCGCTTTCCGCGGCGTCGAAGATGGCGCCGGCCTCTGGCGACTGCGGCTTGAGACGGGCATTGAGCTTTTCGTCGTGATAGGCCTTGCGCAGGGCGTATGCGTCGCCGACGCCGCGCACCAGCGCGATCTCTTGCGGCTTGAGATTGCGCGGCGGGCTGGGCAGGCGCGCCTTCAGGCCTTTGAGCGATGGCGGCTCGCTGGAGAAAGCGACTTCCAGCTCCGGCTCACCCGCCAGGGAGCGCACCGCGACGGCGACGGCCCGCTTAAAAGGTTCGGAGGGGTTTTCGGGTTTGCTCACGGCTTCCCTTTAACTGGATCCCCGCCTGCGCAGGGATGCTCGTCGCTCACGCGACGAGCACTTTCGCGGCGCTCTCCGGCAATTCCTCGCCAAAGGCGCGCTGATAGAATTCCGCCACACTGGCGCGTTCCAGCTCATCGCATTTGTTGAGGAAGCTGACGCGAAAGGCGAAACCGACATCGCCGAAGATTTCCGCGTTTTGCGCCCAGGTCATCACCGTGCGCGGGCTCATCACCGTGGAAAGATCGCCATTGATGAAGGCGTTGCGGGTCATGTCGGCCACCCGCACCATGGCGGCGATCTTCTTCTTGCCCTCGGCGGTGTTATAGGACGGCGCCTTGGCCAGCACGATCTCCACCTCGGCATCATGGCTGAGATAGTTGAGGGTGGTGACGATGTTCCAGCGGTCCATCTGGCCCTGATTGATCTGCTGGGTGCCGTGATAGAGGCCCGAGGTATCGCCCAGGCCGATGGTGTTGGTGGTGGAGAACAGGCGGAAAGCCGGATGCGGCTTGATCACCTTGTTCTGGTCCAGCAGCGTCAGCTTGCCTTGCGCTTCCAGCACGCGCTGAATCACGAACATCACATCAGGGCGGCCGGCGTCATATTCGTCGAACACCAGGGCCACGGGCCGTTGCAGCGCCCAGGGCAACAAGCCTTCGCGGAATTCGGTGATTTGCTTGCCGTCCTTCAGCACAATGGCGTCCTTGCCGATCAAGTCGATGCGGCTGACATGGCTGTCGAGATTGATGCGGATACAGGGCCAGTTAAGACGGCTGGCGACCTGTTCGATGTGGGTGGACTTACCGGTGCCGTGATAGCCCTGGATCATCACGCGCCGGTTGAAGGCAAAGCCCGCCAGGATCGCCAGCGTGGTGTCGCGGTCGAAGCGATAAGCCTCATCACGCTCAGGCACATGCTCGCTCGGTTTGGCGAAAGCCGGCACCTTCATCTTGGTCTGAATGCCGAACAGGGTAGCGGCATCCACCATGCTGTCGGGCTGGGCTGTCTGGTCCAATGTCTCGGTGATGGCCATAAATTCTCGCAATCCGTTCGTGGCCCACGCCGGGTTGAGGAATATCGACGGGGGAGAGGTTCGGTTTAAGTCAGAAGGCCCGAGGCGCGCAACACACCATAGGCCTTGATGACCTGTTTGAGGCGTTCTTCGGCGCCACGATCGCCGCCATTGGCGTCCGGGTGGAACCGCTTTACGAGTTCCTTATACCGCGCCTTGATCTCGATCAAGGTAGAGTTATGGGCCAGTTGCAGCGTGTCCATCGCGATGGCCTGAAGGCGCGTCAATTGCCGTTCGGGGCGGCGGGGCTGGCCGGATTCATCGTCCTCATCCAAAACCGCATGGCGGTCATGAAAAGTCGCCGGGCCCTGGCCGGTGCGGGAGCGGGCCGTGCGCTTGCCCATCGGCCAGGTCGGGCGATGCCCGAACATGGCTTCTTCCCGGAAGCGGGCGATATCGCCATCGCCCATGCCTTTGAAAAAATCCCAGGACTCATTGATGGCGCGGGCATGGACGGCGCAGACGAACATATGTTCCGACAGATTATCCCGCGACTTTGGAACGCGGCAATTGCCGGGGCGGGCGCAATCGGGAATGGCGCAGATCGCCACTTCGGACTCCTGCGGCGGCGCGGCGTCTTTGCCTTTCTTGATGCGAATGTCGCTTTTGAAACGGGGGCGGGCTTTGCCGGTCATGATGTGAATTATGGGCTCGGACGGGCAAAAAACAAGCAAAGCTATTGCTTGACTTTACCTCCGGCGCGGGGGAAGTGGCGGGAATATGACCGTCGCAGAAAATATACATACCAAACTGACCGCCGTCTTCGCGCCGCTGGAATTGGCGGTGAAGGATGAAAGCGCCCTGCATGAAGGCCATGCCGGGCACCGGCCGGGCGGCCAAACCCATTTCGCCGTGCGGATTGTTTCGGCACAGTTTGAAGGCGTATCCCGGGTGGAACGCCAGCGCCGCATTTATGCCGCGCTCGACGCGGAATTCCGCGGCGGCCTGCATGCGCTGTCGCTGAAAGCGCTGACGCCTGCCGAAGCCGCGCGTTAGTTTTTTTCGGGCTTCACCGGCGGAATCACTTTCAAGGCCGTGATCTGGTTGCGCTGGCGGCGCAGCACTTCAAACTTGAATCCAAAGAAGCCGAAACGCTGGCCGGTTTCGGGAATGGTGCCCGCTTCCTGGATTATCAGGCCGGCGATGGTGGTGGCGCCGTCATCGGGCAGGTTCCAGTCCAGTTCGCGGTTCAGATCACGCACAGCCACGGCGCCGACCACCAGATAGGAACCGTCGGGCCGTTTGCGCACATCCGGGCGGCCATCTCCGTCCACATCCTCGGGCAATTCGCCGATGATTTCGGAAAGAATGTCCTCCAGCGTTACCAGTCCGCGCAAGGCGCCATATTCGTCCACCACAAGGGCGAAATGGCTGCGCCGTTCGCGAAAGGCCTCCAGCTGTTCTTCCAGGGTGGTGGTGTCGGGCACAAACCAGGGCTGGACCGCCAGGCTGACAATGTCGATGGATGTGATGCTGCCCTTGTTCTCCAGCAAGGCCTGGACGAGATGTTTGGTGTGCAGCACGCCGATGATGTTTTCAGGCTCGCCGCGCCATAACGGCAAGCGGGTATGCTGGGAGGCCATCACCGCGTTCAAGATTTCCTGGGGCGCCAGATCGGCATCGATGCTGGTCATGCTGGTGCGGTGAAGCGCGACATCGCTCACCTTGAGTTCACGAAGATCCAGAATGCCGCTCAGCATGTTGCGATGCTCGCGTTCCACGCCGCCTTCCTGATGATGCAAGGCGACCGAACCGCGAATATCCTCATGCGCGGCTTCGGAGATTTCCTCGTCCGTTTGCTCCGAACTGACGCCGAACAGGAATAGTACGCGCCACACCAGCCACTGCACGGTCGCCACGATGGGGGCCAGGATGGCGACGACCCACAAAAGCGGTGTCGCCAAGGTAAGCGCCATGCCGTCGGTGCGCGCAATCGCCAGGGTCTTGGGCAGCACTTCGACGAAAACCAGGATGATGATGGTCATCAACCCCGTCGAGATGGCGACGGCCTGGGGTCCGAAATGGGTGTCCAGCAGCGACGTCGCCAGCGAGGACGCCAGGATGTTGATGAAGGTATTGCCCAGCAGCACCGCGCCGATCATGCGCTCGCGGTTGGCGATCAGGCGATTGACCTTGGCGGCGGCGATGGAGCCATCTTTCTCCAGCTGGTGCATGCGGCCGCGCGATACGGCGGTGAGGGCGGTTTCCGAACCGGAAAAGAACGCGCCCGCCAGCAGCAGCAGGAGCATGCCGCCCACGGCATAGAAAAGGGTGAAGTCCATCGCCAGGTCCTAAACGGGGAATCCCGGCTACAATGCCAGCTTTTAGCTGTTTAGGACATCGCGCAGCGCGTCTTTGGGAACATCGCTGGTGACAAAAGCCTTTCCGAGCCCTTTGAGCAGGATGAAATTGAGCTTGCCTTCGGCCACCTTCTTGTCATGTCCCATGGCGGCGATCAGGGCGTCGGTGTCGGGACGGGGCCCGGGAATGTCGGCGATGGACGAGGGCAGACCGGCGGCCTGGAGGTGGCGGACAAAGCGTTCTGCATCCTGTCCCGGCGCCAGACCCAGCTTGACCGAAAGCCGGAAGGCCAGCGCCATGCCGATGGCGACGCCTTCGCCGTGCACCAGCCGCTGGGAATAGCCCGTGGTCGCTTCCAGGGCATGACCGAAGGTGTGACCGAGATTAAGCAGGGCGCGTTCGCCGGTTTCGCGCTCGTCGCGCGCCACGATATCGGCCTTCAACTGGCAGGAATGGGCCACGGCATGCACCATGGCCTCATGGTCGCCGGAAAGAGCCCGTACGCCGTTCTGCTCCAGCCATTCGAAGAACTGGGCATCACCCAGCGCGCCGTACTTCACCACTTCGGCATAGCCGGCGAGAAGTTCACGCCGGGGCAGGGTCGAAAGAAGGGCGATGTCGCAGATTACCAGCCGCGGCTGGTGAAAGACGCCAACGAGATTCTTGCCTTGCCTGGTGTTGATGCCGGTCTTGCCGCCGACGGAAGAATCCACCTGGCTCAAAAGCGTGGTTGGTACCTGGGCAAAGGCGACACCGCGCTTGAGCACGCCGGCGGCAAAGCCGGTGAGGTCGCCGATCACCCCGCCACCCAAGGCCACGATCAAACCACCACGGCCGATTTCCATGTCCAGCAACTGATTGGAGACGGTCTCCAGGCCAGAAAAACTTTTGCTGCCTTCACCCGGCGGCATCACGATAGGACGCGCATCCAGACCGGCTTTGCCCATGACCTGCAGAAAGTTCGCCAGATGAATCTCGCCGACATGGGCGTCGGTGACCACCGGCATCACGCCCTTGGCGAAAGGCTTGATCAGCGCGCCTGCATTGGCCAGCAATCCATTGCCGACATGAATGGCATAAGCCCGCTCACCCAGTCCGACCGTGATGATCCTTGTCATACCAACAGTCCTTGCGCGGTCAGCGCTTCCAAAATCCGGTCCATGGCGTGGGTATGGGAGCCGTCTTCATAGTCGAGCGTCATGTCGGCTTGGGCATAGACCGGTTCGCGCTCGCCAAGCAACTTTTCGATGGTTTCCTTGACGTCGCCACCCCGCAGCAGCGGGCGTGTGTCCCGCTTCTTCACGCGTGACACCAGGAATTCCAAAGGCACTTTCAGCCAGATGGTGAAGGCGTGTTCTTTCATGGCGGCCCGGGTGACAGGGTCCATATAGGCGCCGCCGCCGGTGGCCATGATATGGGGCGCTTCGGTCAGCAGGCGGTTGATCACCCGCCGCTCGCCGTCGCGGAAATACGGTTCGCCGAATTTCTCGAAAATTTCGGACACGCTGAGGCTGGCAGCCGCTTCTATCTCGTGATCGGCGTCGCGGAACGGCACCTCAAGCCGGGTGGCAAGGCGCCTGCCCAGCGAGGTCTTGCCGGCGCCCATCATGCCCACAAAAGCCACGGTTTTGTTCAGATTCATGATGCATTGCCTACACGAAAGCCGGCAAAGTGCGAAGCCCATGTGTTACATCACACCCATGAGTCGTGGGCAGGTCCGGAAAGCCGATACGAACGCCGCCGCCCTGATCGAGGCGTTTCTGGAAATGATGAGCGCCGAGCGGGGCGCGGGCGCCAATACCCTGGCCGCTTATCGCCGTGACCTGCTGGATTTCACCGCCCATGTGAAAAGTCTGGCCACCGCCAGCCGGGACGAGATCAAGGCCTATCTGGCGCAACTGTCGTCGGGCGGGTTGGCGGCATCCTCCCAAGCGCGGCGGCTGTCGGCGCTCCGGCAATTTTACGGTTTTCTTTTCAGCGAAGAGAGGCGCTCCGACAATCCTACCGAGGCGGTGGATTCGCCCAGGGGAAGCCGGCCGCTGCCCAAAATTCTGTCCACCACCGACATGGAGCGGATGATTGAATCCGCCGCTAGGGATGAGCGCGCGGAAGGCAAGCGGCTGACCGCGATTGTCGAGATGCTGTATGCCGGTGGCTTGCGGGTATCGGAATTGGCGGGAATGCCGTTGGCCAGCGTCAATGGCAAGGAAGGCTTCATCCTGGTCAAAGGCAAGGGCGGCAAGGAGCGGTTGGCGCCGCTTAATCGCGGCGCGCGGCAAGCCATCGAATCCTATCTGGATGTGCGCGCGGAATTTCTGCCTGCGAATATGCCCAAGGCGGAGCGCTATCTGTTCTGTTCACGCGGGCATGATGGATTTCTCACCCGCCAGCGGCTGCATCAATTGCTGAAAGGCCTGGCGCTGAAGGCGGGCCTGGACCCCAAAAAAGTCTCGCCGCATGTCCTGCGCCATGCCTTCGCCACCCATCTGGTGGAGGGCGGGGCGGACTTGCGCAGTGTGCAGACCATGCTGGGCCATGCCGACATCGCCACCACCGAGATCTATACCCATGTCGCCAAGGACCGGCTCAAAAAGGTGATGGAGAAATCGCACCCCCTCGGAAAAGCCCAGAAACACGTGGCCAAACGTTAATAACGGGACGGTTTTTAAAGGCGAATATATTTCCTTTTCAGCCGTTCCTATGGCACTTTGCGAGACCCCAATTCTCCCACCGAATCTGAGCATGCATTATCTGGAATTTGAACGCCCCATCGCCGAGCTGGAAGGCAAGATTGTCGAGCTGCGCAAGCTCGCCGATGAAGACCCCAATCTCGACATCGATGGCGAAGTCGCCACGCTGCAGAACCGCGCCGGCGCCATGGTGCGCGAAACCTATTCCCGGCTGACACCCTGGCAGAAGGTGCAAGTGGCGCGGCATCCGGGGCGGCCGCATTTTCTGGAATACGCCAAGATCCTGTTCGAGGAATTCACCCCGCTGGCGGGTGACCGTCAGTTCGCCGAAGATCAGGCGATCGTCGCAGGGCTGGGACGCTTTCGCGGACGCCCTTGCGCCTTTATCGGCCAGGAGCGTGGCAACGACACCCAGTCGCGCATCAAGCACAATTTCGGCATGGCGATGCCCGAAGGCTATCGCAAGGCTGTGCGCCTGTTTGAATTGGCCGACCGCTTCGGCCTGCCGGTGTTGTCTTTCATTGATACCTCCGGTGCGTTTCCCGGCGTCACCGCCGAGGAGCGCGGCCAGGCCGAAGCCATCGCCCGTTCGATTGACGCCGGCCTGTCGGTGAAGGCGCCGTTTATCGCCACCATTATCGGCGAAGGCGGTTCCGGCGGGGCCATCGCCATCGCCGCCGCCAACCGGGTCTATATGCTGGAGCATTCGGTCTATTCGGTGATTTCGCCGGAAGGCGCGGCCTCTATTCTGTGGCGCAGCGCCGACAAGGCGCAGGAAGCAGCCACGGCACTGAAGATCACGGCCCAGGACCTGATTGAATTGAAACTGATCGACGCCATCATCCGCGAGCCGGAAGGCGGCGCCCATCGCGGCCCGCATTCCACCATCGAAGCGGTGGCCGATCAGGTCGCCAAAGGTCTGGCGGAGATGGATGGGCTGACCGGCGAGCAATTGGTCCGGGCGCGGCGAGAGAAGTATCTTGCTATGGGGCGAACCCTGTAGCCATGCCGCAGGCATGGCTTTGATTTGGTCCGTCCGTGCGAAGCACGGACGCCAAGCGGCCCGCGCGACAGCGACCAAAGGGCCGCGCGGCAGGACTTACCACCAGCCTCGCTTCTTGAACCACAGTACCGGCAAAACGCCGGACAGGATGATCGCGCCCCAAGCGTACAGATAGCCGTAATGCCATTCCAGTTCGGGCATGAAATGGAAATTCATGCCGTAAATGCCCGCCACCAGCACCGGCGGAATGCCCGCGACCGAAGCGATGGTGAGCACTTTGAACAGCTCATTCTGTTCGGTGTTGATGAAGCCCAGCGCCGCATCCAGCAGGAATTGCAGTTTGTCGGTGAGATGGACTTCGTAATCGTTGAGCGAGCTCACATCCTTGCCCGCCATTTTCAACCGCGCCCTGACCGGGGGCTCGATCCAGCCATCGCCATGCTCGATCAGGAACGGCATGGCGCGCTGCAGGACCAGAAGCGTGTCGCGGATATGCGACATGCGCTCGCCCATATCGCCAATCTCCACCAGGGTGGTGCGCAACATGCGGTTGGTCTTGGCCAGCTGACGCGGCTGGTCGGTCATGTCCTTGTGAAAGATGCGCCCGGAAATGGCCAATGCTTCGGCGCGCAACCCTTCCAGCCGGTCGGCGTGGTAGTCGACCAACGCCTCTATCACGACCATGAAAATGTCGGGGGCCGAGCGTTTGCGGCGTTTCACCCGTTCGGCGATGGCCTGGAAGGTATGCAGATGGGTGAAGCGGACGGTGACCAGCAGATCCTTGGTGAGAACAAAGCCCAGCGGCGAGGTGGTGTCTTCTTCGCCCTGGATATAGGGCGTCACCGGCACCGAGATGGTGAAGGTGTCGTCCTCATATTGCAGGCGGCTTGAGAACTCGATCTCGTCCAACTGCTCGCGCGGGGGAATGTTGATACGATAATCGGTGCAGGCCTGGTCGATCTCTTCGCGTGTGGGATTCCACAGGTCGATCCAGACCGGATTTTCCTTGGACGGGTAGGCGGTCAGCAAAGCTCACACTCCCGAACCTGCGGCGGACAGTTCCCGCCTAGACCATTGCGCCGTGGCAGTGCTTGTACTTCTTGCCCGAGCCGCAGGGGCAGGGCGCATTGCGCTGAATGGTGGTCCAGGTCGCCGGATTGTTGGGGTCGATCCCGCCGGCAGCCAGGGCCGCCTGCGCCTGGGCGAACTCGTCTTCGCCGGTGAGCGGATTGATGTGCGAACCCTGCATCATGGGCAGGGCCTGGGGTTCCAGATCGGGTGCGCCGGTCTGGATACGCACATTCATCACCTGCTGCATCACTTCGCTGCGCAGGTTGGCGAGCAGGTTTTCGAACATCTCGAAAGCCTCGCTCTTGTATTCGTTCAAGGGATCGCGCTGGCCGTAACCGCGCAGGCCGACATACTGGCGCAAATGATCCAGATTGACGATGTGTTCGCGCCAGTCGCGGTCCAGCGTCTGCAGCAGGATCGCCTTTTCGACGTAACGCATGACTTCGGGCGTATATTCGACGTTGCGTTCTTCGCCGCGCGCTTCGGCCGCTTTCTGGATGCGCTCGCGGACTTCCTCGTCGGCGATGCCTTCTTCCTTGGTCCACTCCACAATGGGGAGGTCCACGCCGAAAATGCGCAGCACTTCGTCGTGCAGGCCGGCGGCGTCCCATTGCTCGGCATAGGCCTTTTCCGGGATATGCTTGGCCACCAGGGATTCCACCGCGTCCTCGCGGAAATCGGCGATCTCGTTGGAGACATCATCGGCCGACATGATCGTCTTGCGCTGTTCGAAAATCACCTTGCGCTGATCGTTCAGCACGTCGTCGTATTTCAGGATCTGCTTGCGCATTTCGAAGTTGCGGGCTTCGACCTTCTGCTGCGCTTTTTCCAGGGCCTTGTTGACCCAGGGGTGGATGATGGCTTCGCCCTCTGCCAAGCCCAGCTTCTGGAGGATGGCGTCCATCCGTTCCGACCCGAAAATGCGCATCAGATCGTCTTGCAAGGACAGGAAGAATTTGGAGGCGCCCGGATCGCCCTGACGGCCGGAACGGCCGCGCAGCTGGTTGTCGATGCGGCGGCTTTCATGCCGTTCGGTGCCGATGACATAGAGACCGCCGGCGGCGAGGGCAATTTGCTTGTTCTCGGCGATTTCGCCCTTGATGCGCTCAATCTCGCGCTGGCGGTCTTCTTCGTCGGTGATGCCATCCAGCTCGTTGCGGATGCGCATATCCAGATTGCCGCCCAGCTGAATGTCGGTGCCGCGGCCCGCCATGTTGGTGGCGATGGTGACCGCGCCCGGCACGCCGGCCTGGGCCACGATATAGGCTTCCTGCTCGTGATAGCGCGCGTTCAGCACATTGTGCTTGAGCTTGCGCTTCTTCATCAGCTCGGATAGGTGCTCGGATTTTTCAATCGAGGTGGTGCCGACCAGGATGGGCTGGCGGCGCTCAATGCATTCCTGCACCAGCTTGACGATGGCGTTGTTCTTCTCGTCTTCGGTGCGATAGACTTCATCGTCATAGTCGATGCGCTTGACCACGACATTGGTGGGAATGTCGCGCACATCGAGCGAATAAATGTCCATGAACTCTGCGGCTTCGGTCATCGCCGTGCCGGTCATGCCCGCCAGCTTGTCATAGAGGCGGAAGTAGTTCTGGAAGGTGATGGAGGACAGGGTGACGTTTTCGGGCTGAACCTCAACACCTTCCTTGGCTTCCAGCGCCTGATGCAGACCTTCGGAATAACGCCGGCCTTCCATCATGCGGCCGGTAAACTCGTCAATGATGATGACCTGGTTGTTCTTGACGATGTAATCCTTGTCCCGATTGAACATCTTGTGGGCCTTCAACGCCTGATTGACGTGATGGACCATGGTGATGTTGTCGCTGTCGTACAGGTCGCCATGCTTGATCAGGCCGGCAGCGCGGAATGCTTCCGTCATTTTCTCATTGCCGGATTCGGTGAGATTCACCTGGCGGTTCTTCTCATCCAGCTCGATATCGCCTTCCCCCAGTTGGGACATCAGGGCATCCACGGCGCGGTACGTGTCCGTGCGATCGTCGGTGGGTCCGGAAATGATCAGCGGCGTGCGGGCTTCATCGACCAGAATGGAGTCGACTTCGTCCACGATGGCGAAGGAGTGACCCCGCTGGACCATGGTGGCCAGCGTGTATTTCATGTTGTCACGCAGATAGTCGAAGCCGAATTCGTTGTTGGTGCCGTAGGTGATGTCGGCGGCATAGGCTTCGCGGCGCTGTTCGTCGGACAGGCCATGGACGATGCTGCCCACGCTCATGCCCAGGAATTTATAGACCTGGCCCATCCAGTCGCCGTCGCGCTTGGCCAGATAGTCGTTGACCGTCACGACATGCACGCCTTCGCCGGCCAGGGCGTTGAGATAGACGGCCAGGGTGGCGACCAGGGTCTTGCCTTCGCCGGTCTTCATTTCGGCGATATGGCCATCATGCAGCACCATGCCGCCGACCAGCTGCACGTCGAAATGGCGTTGGCCCAATGTGCGCTTGGCCGCCTCGCGGACCACCGCGAAAGCTTCGGGCAGAAGGTCGTCCAGGGATTCGCCCTTTTCCAGACGCTCCCGGAAGGCGGGGGTCATGGCCTTGAGCTCATCATCGCTCAGCGCCTGGAAGCGGGGCTCCAGGGCGTTGATCTTTTCAACAACGGCCCATAAGGGCTTGATCTTGCGCTCGTTGGCGGATCCGAAAAGCTGCTTGGCGAGCGAGCCGAAACCCAGCATAAAAACCTCTATTACGGGCCTGTCAGGGGACCGAAGCCGCCTTTTGCAAGGCGGCCGCGCCGGAGACATAAGAACGCGCTACCCCATTGTCAAATATGGCGTTCGGCCCCCCAAGTAATCAGGCGACCCCTTGTCAAACCGGCATTTTCCCAGATGATCCGCCGCCGCCGGGGCAGCCCCGGCCAGGGGGAGTAAATGGGTAAGGGTAAAGACACAGGCGGCAAGAAGGTTTCACCGCTGGCGCCCAGCCGCTTCGCCACCCTGCCGCCTCTGGCGGGGGTCAGGCTGGCCACGGTGGCCGCCGGCATCCGTTATGCCCAGCGCACCGATGTGCTGCTGGCGGTGTTTGCCCCCGGCACCCAGGTCGCCGGCGTCTTCACAAAATCCAGGACCTGTTCCGCCCCGGTGGTGTGGTGCCGCGACAAGCTAAAAGGCGGCAATGCCCGGGCGCTGGTGGTCAACAGCGGCAATGCCAATGCCTTCACCGGCAAGGTGGGTCAGGACGGCGTGCGCGAGATCGCCGATTCCGCCGCGGCGATTGTCGGCTGCAAGCCGGGCGATGTGTTCATGGCTTCGACCGGCGTGATCGGCGAGCCGCTGCCCACCAAGAAGATCACCAATGTTCTGGCCGGGCTGGTGGAGAATACCGCCGCGGGCCATTGGCGCGCTGCCGCCGAAGCAATCATGACAACCGATACCTATCCCAAGCTGGTCACTGCCCAGGCGATGATTGACGGCACCAAGGTCACCATCAACGGCATCGCCAAGGGCTCGGGCATGATCGCGCCCGACATGGCGACCATGCTGTCTTTTGTATTCACCGACGCGGCGCTGCCGGCTTCGGTGCTGCAGGAATTGCTGTCTGCCGGTGTCGGCCCGTCGTTCAATTCCATCACCGTGGATTCAGATACCTCCACCAGCGATACGCTGCTGTTGTTCGCCACCGGCAAAGGCGCGCGGCATACCGAAATCACCAAAGCCAGCGACAAGAAGCTGAATGAATTCCGCCGGGCGCTGGACAAGGTGCTGCTCGACCTGGCGCTGATGGTGGTGAAGGACGGCGAGGGCGCGCAGAAACTGATCCGGGTGGATGTCAGCGGCGCGGAAAACAATGCCGCCGCAAAGCGCATTGCGCTTTCCATCGCCAATTCTCCCCTGGTGAAAACCGCCATTGCCGGCGCCGACGCCAATTGGGGTCGCGTGGTGATGGCGGTGGGCAAGGCGGGAGAAGCCGCCGACCGCGACAAGCTCAAGATCAGTTTCGGCGGCCAGGTGGTGGCGGAGAAGGGCCAGCGCGCCGCCAAGTATAACGAGAATCTTGCCACCAAGGCCGTGAGCGGCCGTGACGTCGAGATCGGTGTGGAACTGGGGCTTGGCAAAGGCGAAGCCCGCGTTTGGACCTGCGATCTCACGCACGATTACATCGATATCAATGGTTCGTACCGCAGTTGATGCGCGCGTTCATTCCACGCAGACATAACGCAGTGGCGATCTGACCTTCGGAAAAATCTTGGCGCGATCTTCCGCGCCGTGCTTAGTATCGCGCTGACAGAATCTCACAAAAGCGTTGAGCCATGACCAAGAACACGACATCCCGCCGTCAGTTGCTGAAAGCGGGATTGGCCGGCGCCGGTGTCGCCGCCGCTGCACCCGCCGCGCGCGCCCAGGACTTCGTTACGCCATCCATGCTGACGCCGGGCAAGCCCTTCAGCGGCTATGGCATGCCGGCCTCTTACGAAGCGGGCGTCAAGCGCCTTGTCGGCACGCCCGGCATCTCGCCCGGCACCGGTTCGTCGCGCACGCCGCTGGAAATGCTGGAAGGCATCATCACGCCGAGCGGTCTGCATTATGAACGTCACCACAATGGCGTGCCCGATATCGATCCCGCCAATCACCGGCTGGTGGTCCATGGCCTGGTGAACAAGCCGCTGGAATTCACCATGGACGCGCTGATGCGTTATCCCCGCGTCAGCAGAATTCATTTCATGGAATGCGGCGGCAACAGCGGCGGCAATTCCGGTCCCAATCCGCCGCAGCTCACCGCCGGCGGCATTCACGGCCTTTTGTCTTGCAGCGAGTGGACCGCCGTAGAGCTGGGTCCGCTGCTGGATGAAGCCGGCATCAAGCCCGAAGGCAAATGGCTGATCGCCGAAAGCGCCGACGCGGCGAATATCAGCCGCTCCATTCCGCTGGCCGCTGCCAAGGAACAGGCATTGCTGGTTCTGTTCCAGAATGGCGAGCGCCTGCGCCCCGAACAGGGCTATCCGTTGCGGTTCATTATGCCGGGCTGGGAAGGCAATTTGAACATCAAGTGGGTGCACCGTCTGAAGGTCACCAACCTGCCGGGCATGACCAAGGATGAAACCTCGAAATATTCGATGCTTCAGGCCGATGGCAAAGCCCGTCAGTTCAACCTGGTCTTGCCGGTGAAATCGGTCATCACCCGTCCGTCGGGTCAGATGACCATGCAGGGCGCCGGATTTTATGAAATCTCAGGCGTCGCCTGGTCGGGCCATGGCCGCATCACCAAGCTGGAAGTTTCGACCGATGGCGGCGCGACCTGGACCAATGCGGATATGCCGGGCCCGGTTCTGCCCAAGGCGCTGACGCGTTTCCGCCTGCCTTGGCAATGGAACGGACAGGCCGCCACTATCATGAGCCGCGCCACCGACGAGATGGGCAATATCCAGCCCACGCATGCCGAGTGGGTAAAAGCATTCGCTCCCGGCCAGGCCTATCAGAACAACGGTATCCAGTGCTGGGCGATCGGCGCGGACAACAGCGTGAAAAACACCTATGCGTAAGATGATCCTCGCCGGCCTGTTCTGTGTTTCCGCCACCGCGGCTTTTGCAGCGGACGCCCCGCACTTTGGCGTTGCTGCCGATCCGGCCCGGGTCAAGGCCTGGGACATTTCCATTCTGCCGGACGGCAGCAATCTTCCCGCCGGCAAAGGCTCGGTGAAGGAAGGTTTGGAAGTCTTCACCGCCAAGTGCCAGATGTGCCACGGCGTGGAAGGCAAGGGTCAGCCGTCCGACCGCCTGACCGGCGGCATCGGTTCGCTGACAACGCCGCAGCCGATCAAGACGGTGGCAAGCTATTGGCCCTATGCCACCACCTTGTTCGACTATATCCGCCGCGCCATGCCGGTAAACAAGCCGCGCACCCTGAACGACCACGAAGTCTATTCGCTGGTCGCGTACATCCTGTCGATTGACGGCATCGTGAAAAAGGATGCGGTTCTTGATGCCAAGAGCCTGCCCAAAATCAAGATGCCCAATCGTGATGGGTTCATTGATCGCTCAGGGATCACGCACTAGACGAGTTTTGCTTCCAACGTGATCGTCGCGCCGGTGAGCAATTTCGACACCGGGCAACCCTTTTTGGTGGCTTCGGCGATCTGCTGGAATTTGTCGTTATCGATCCCAGGAATTTTTGACTGCAGCGTCAGGTGAATTTTGGTGATGGCAAAACCATCGGCCACCTTTTCCAGATTCACTTCGGACTTGGCGTCCAACTGGTCGGCGGTGAAGCCTTCATTGCCCAGGCCCAGGGACATGGCCATGGCGAAGCAGGAGGCATGGGCAGCCCCGATCAATTCCTCGGGATTGGTGCCGGGCTGGCCTTCAAAGCGGGCGGCAAAGCCGTAAGGCACATCCTTGAGCGCCCCGCTTTTGGTCGAAATCGCGCCCTTGCCGTCCTTGAGGCCGCCGCGCCATTGTGCCGTTCCGAAAGTCGTCATCTTCGTCTCCTTTGCTGAGAAACTATTACTGCCCGTTTACCATGACATTTAATTCAACCTTAGCCCTGGGCATTTCATCATGACCGCGTCGCACGAGCTTTTACTGGTCGTGGCGGCAGCGTTGGTGGACCCTGACGGACGCGTGCTGATTGCGCAACGTCCCGAAGGCAAAAGCATGGCGGGCTTATGGGAATTTCCAGGTGGCAAGGTCGAAAAGGCGGAAACGCCGGAAGTAGCGTTGATCCGCGAGCTTCACGAGGAACTCGGCATCACGGTGAAGGAGCCCTGTCTCGCGCCATTCACCTTTGCTTCGCATACCTATGGCGGGTTTCACCTTTTGATGCCGCTTTATATTTGCCGGCGCTGGGAGGGCGAAGCGAAGCCCTTGCTGCATGCGGCGCTCAAATGGATCAAGCCCCGCGATCTCATGTTGAACGCGGACGCCTATCCTATGCCCGCGGCCGACTTGCCGCTTCTTCCCATGCTGCGCGATCTGTTGTGACGCGTTTCGCGGCGGATACGTCCGGCGCCACCGCCATTGAATATGCATTGCTGGGCGGGTTGATCGCCCTGGTCGTGATCGGCGCAATCACCAGCATCGGCATCAGCGTCAACACCATGATCAACAACGCGGGCAACGGCCTCAAGTAAGCTTTTTCTCGACCGTCCCCAGCACGTCGGCCAGGCGTGTCCTGGCGCTGCCGGGCTTCAGCGGCTGCTGCTGGCTTTGATGCGGCGCCCAGCCCGTCAGATAGACAATCTCGAATGTGGCGCACAGCTTGCCGCCATCGGCGTGGAGAGCGCGGTAATGCCCCAGCATCGCCGCCAGGGTCCTGCGGCGCAGAAACCTTTTGCTTCTTTCGCTCAAGACATTGGTCAGGCCATGGGCGCGCAGGTCGCGGCCCAAGGCGAAGAAATCGCCATAGCGGACATGACTGCGTTCCACATCCGCCACCGGCAGCGCCAGGCCCGCCCGCTGCAACAAGCCGCCCAAATCGCGCACATCGGCAAAGGGTGAAACCCGGGGGCTGATGCCGCCCATGGTTTCGCTTTCCGCCGCGGCGAAGCTTTGGCGCAATTCGGTAAGCGTGGCGCCGCCGAACAACACGCCCAGGAACAAGCCATCTGGTTTCAAGGCGCGGCGGATCTGCACCAGCGCGCCTGGCAGGTCGTTGATCGCCTGCAAAGAAAAAACGCTGATGGCGAGATCGAATTGCGCCTCACCAGCCCCCAGGACTTCATTCGTATCAAAATCGGATTGAGACCAGTTTTCGGCGAAGCTTTGCAATTCTGGCGGCACGGCGGCCCCGACCATCAGGCCGTTGGCAAAGCTTTTGGTTACGGCCGCCAACCGGTCGGTCAGCCCTTCCAGCGCCATGGCGTCGAAAAACCGTTCCCCCTCCAGCCGCCGGGCACGGTTTTGCCGTATCCGGGCTGTGCGAAAGTCAAAAAGGGGCGGGCGAGGGGCGCTCATCGGTCCTAGAGTAGCGGCATGGGCCTGCAATGGAAAAGCGGACTTTTGAATCTCGTATTTCCGACGTTGTGCATCGCATGCCGCGAGCCGGGGGCTAGCTCCGGCTTCTGCGCCAGTTGCTGGAGCGCCATCCAGTTTCTGGACGGCCCGCTTTGCGGCCGCTGCGGGATTCCCTTTGATGTGCCGCTGGACGGCGAATGCGCTGTTTGCCTGTCGCATCCACCATCTTTCGACAAGGCGCGCGCCATCCTGCGTTACGACGACATCAGCCGTGCGCCATCCTGGCGCTGAAGCATGCCGACCGGCTCGATCTGGTGCCTGGCTTCAGCCAGTGGCTGGAGCGGGCGGGGCGGGAATTGATCGCCAGTAGCGACATGATTGTGCCAATGCCGTTGCATCGCTTCCGGCTCTGGCGGCGGCGCTACAATCAGGCTGGGGAACTGGCGCGGGCACTTTCGCGCCGCTCGGGGGTGCCAGTGGATACCGGAGCCTTGATCCGCAGCCGCCCCACACCCAGCCAGGGAACCATGCCCTCCGCCAAGGCGAGGCGGCGCAATGTGCTTGGCGCGTTCCAGGTGCCGGACCGGGAAAAGGTGGCGGGACGGCATGTGCTGCTGGTGGACGATGTTCTGACCACCGGGGCCACGGCGGAAGCCGCAAGCCGCGCGCTGCGCCGGGCGGGCGCAGCAGGGGTGCAAATTCTGGCCCTGGCCCGCGTTGTCCGGGCGGCGGAGATACCTATATTGGATAGTCGTCAGAATCGCGGTTCCGGCTTATGAAACCCGTCATTGTCTACACCACGCCCATTTGCCCCTATTGCGTGCGGGCCAAGTCACTGCTGAAAAAGAAGGGCGTTGCTTTCGAGGAAGTGGATGTGATGATGGACCCCAAGGCGCGCGATGAGATGCTGGAAAAATCCGGCGGCGCCCGCACCGTGCCGCAGATTTTTGTCGGCGATACCCATGTCGGCGGCAGTGACGAGCTCCATGCCCTGGAGCGCGAGGGCAAACTCGACGAACTTCTGGCCTGACGATGGCTACGAGTTTTCGCGCCGCCTGCGTGCAGCTTCGCTCCAGCGAAGACGTTGCCGCCAATATCGAAGATGCCTCGCGCCTGATCCGCCAAGCCGCCAAAGGCGGCGCGCAGTTCATCGCCACGCCGGAGAACACCGCCCTGATGGCGGCGGATGGCGGCGCCAAGCTGGCCAAGTCATTTGACGAGGAACATGACCCCGCCCTGCCGGCGTTCACCGCGCTGGCGAAAGAGCTGGGCGTTCGGCTTCTGATCGGATCGCTCGCGATCAAAGTCAGCGACACCAAGACCGCCAACCGCTCTTTCGTCATCGGGCCGGATGGCGCGATCAAGACACGCTACAGCAAGGTTCATCTGTTTGATGTCGATCTGGACGGCGGCGAGAGTTATCGCGAATCAGCCAGCGTTGCCGGCGGGGATTCCGCTGTGTTGGCTGAGACGCCTTGGGGCGGGATCGGGCTTTCGATCTGCTACGACGTTCGCTTTCCGCGACTCTATCGCAGCATGGCGCAAGCCGGCGCCTTCGCGTTTACGGTGCCGTCGGCGTTTACGGTTCCCACCGGCCAGGCCCATTGGCATGTGCTGCTGCGGGCGCGGGCGATTGAAAACGGCGCTTTTGTCTTCGCTCCGGCGCAGGGCGGAATCCACGGCAATGGCCGGAAAACCTACGGCCACAGCCTGATCATCGACCCATGGGGAACCGTGCTGGCGGAAGGCGGCGATGAGCCCGGCGTGATCTTCGCCGATATCGATCCGAAGCTGTCAGAGGCGGTCAGGGCCAAGCTGCCCAGTCTTAAACATGACCGCGAATTTGCGGTTCCATTAACCCGGACGTGACTGCGCGCTCTTGCGAAAATGGTTGGACTGAATAATGTCCTTACACGGCCTGGGGGCAGGCCGTGTGGAGTGCTGTCGCAGTGATTGTCTATAATCTCCGTTGCAAAAACGGCCACGAGTTCGAGGGCTGGTTTCGCGATATCGCGTCCTATGACTCGCAGTCCGGCGACGGCTCCTTGTCATGCCCAAGCTGCAATTCCCGCCGCGTCGAGAAGGCAATGGTGGCGCCATCGCTGGCCGCCAGCCGCAATGTTGAACCGGTGCGCCGCGACACCGGCAGTACCGGCCAGTATATGACCGGCCTGCGCAAATATGTGCAAGAGCATGCCGAATATGTCGGCCCGAAATTCGCCGAGGAAGCGCGCAAGATTCATTACGGCGAGACCGTGGACCGTCATATCTATGGCGAGACCACCCAGCAAGAAGCCCGCGAATTGGTGGAAGAGGGCGTAGACGTCGCGCCGCTTCCTCCTGACATCGATAATTGAATCGTTCGCCCGGCTAGCTCTTCGCCGCCACAATCATGTAGTTCACGTCTACATCATTGGACAATCTCCAATCCCAGCCCAAGGGATTGAAGGAAACACCCTGCGTTTTCAGAATGCTTAGGCCGGTCTGTTCAAGCTCTGCACGAAGCTCTGCAGGCGCAATAAACCGGTTCCAGTCATGGGTGCCACGCGGCACCCAACCCAGCACATACTCCGCCCCGATCTTGGCCAGGGCGAGCGACTTGAGGGTCTTGTTCAGGGTGGCGACCAGTGTGATGCCGCCGGGTTTGAGCAGCCCGGCGCAGGCCGAGAGGTAAGCGCCAACATCGGCGACATGCTCCACCACTTCCATGTTGAGCACCACGTCGAAGCCGAGCCCTTCTTCGGCCAGGGCTTCAGCACTGGTGGCCCGGTAATCGATTGTCACCCCGCTTTGCGCGGCATGGGTGCGGGCGGTGCCGATATTGCGTTCCGAGGCGTCGGCGCCGGTGACGGCAAAGCCTAGCCGGGCCATCGGCTCGGACAACAACCCGCCTCCACAGCCGATATCCAGCAGCGAAAGACCCGCAAACGGCTTCAGGCTTCTGGCGTCCCGGTTGAAGTGGGCCGCAACCTCGCGCCGGATGAAATCCAGCCGCACCGGATTGAATTTGTGCAGCGGGGCGAATTTACCCTCCGGATCCCACCATTCCGCCGCCATGGCCGAGAATTTGGCCACTTCGGCGGGGTCTATGGACTGGGCGGAATCGGTCATTTTCGAGGGTTGAGAAGGGGGGCGACCCCGTTTATGTAGGCCGCCGCAAAGTTTGGGGCAAATATGGCCACCATAGCCATGAAATTCGGCGGCACGTCGGTGGCAGACATCGACCGTATCCGCCATGTCGCGACGCTGGTGAAGCGTGAGGTGGAGCGTGGCAACAAGGTTGCCGTGGTCGTGAGCGCCATGGCGGGCGAGACCAACAAGCTGGTCGGCTGGACCAATGACGCGGCCAGGCCGCCGGTCGAAGGTACGGATGGCAAGGTGCTGCTCGCGATCCCCGATCAGCGCGAATATGACGTCGTGGTTGCGGCCGGCGAACAGATTACGTCGGGACTTCTGGCCATCACCCTCAATGCGATGGGCGTAAAGGCCCGCTCCTGGATGGGCTGGCAGGTTCCGATCAACACGTCGGCGGTGCACGGCTCTGCCCGCATTGAAGGCGTTCCCGCCACCGATATGCAGCGCGCTGTCGAAGGCGGCGAAGTGGCGGTTGTGGCTGGCTTTCAGGGTGTGGCGCCGGGCAGCCGTATCGCCACGCTGGGCCGCGGCGGTTCCGACACCAGCGCGGTGGCGGTGGCGGCCGGCATCAAGGCGGACCGGTGCGATATCTATACCGACGTGGATGGCGTCTATACGACCGATCCGCGTATTGTTCCGAAGGCGCGGCGGCTTGAGAAAATCGCCTTCGAAGAAATGCTGGAAATGGCTTCGCTGGGCGCCAAGGTCTTGCAGACCCGCTCGGTGGAAATCGCCATGTTGCACCGGGTTCCGACCCGCGTGCTTTCGACCTTTACGCCCGATGTGGGCGGGACATTGCTTTGCGACGAGGAAGACATCGTGGAAAAGAAACCGGTCACCGGCATTGCCTATAGCCGCGACGAGGCCAAGATCACCCTGCACCGGATTCCGGATCGGCCCGGCATCGCCGCGTCCATCTTCGGGCCGCTGGCGGATGGCGGCGTCAATGTCGACATGATTGTCCAGAATGTCTCCGAAGACGGCAAGAAGACCGACCTGACCTTCACCGTGTCGCGCAGCGAGCTGTCGCGCGCTTTGGCGGCGATCGAAAAGCACGCCGCTGAAATCGGCTATCGCGACATCACCCATGACGCCAATGTTGCAAAAGTGTCCATTATCGGTATCGGCATGCGCGCCCATCCCGGCGTGGCGCAGATGATGTTCCGCACCCTGGCCGACAAGGGCATCAATATCCAGGTGATCTCGACCTCCGAGATCAAGGTCAGCGTGCTGATCGCCGAAGAATATGTCGAACTGGCGGTCCGGGCTCTGCATTCCGCCTATGAGTTGGACGCCGCCTGATTCATACAGAGCATCGGCCAGGACAAGTGCGGAGCGGTTTTCCGTTCGGCCGTGCGACCGTCTATAGTGCCTCCGAATTAGACGGATTGATTTGATGCCCACCGCCGGCGGTCCCCGAGTCCTTTTGCGCCGCCTGCGGGAGATCATGGCGGAGCAGACCTCCGCCCAGATGCGGCTGGACAAGCTGGTCACCGTGATCGCCTCCAATATGGTGGCGGAAGTCTGCTCCATCTATCTGCGCCGCGCCGGCAAGCTGCTGGAGCTTTATGCCACCGAAGGCTTGAACCGGTCCGCCGTTCACAACACGCGGCTGAAGGAAGGCGAGGGCCTGGTCGGGTTGGTGAGCGAAACCGCCGAGGCGGTCAATCTTTCCGACGCGCCCGCCGATCCGCACTTTTCCTATCGCCCGGAAACCGGCGAAGACCCATTCAAGGCGTTTCTGGGCGTGCCGATTGTGCGCGGCGGCCAGGTATTCGGCGTGCTCACGGTGCAGAACAAGGCCGAGCGCGTCTATGCCGAGGAAGAAGTCGAAGCGCTGCAGACCGTGGCCATGGTGCTGGCCGAAGTGGTGGCGCAAGGCGGCTTCTTCAACATCGCCGAATTGGACGAACCGGAATTGCGGATCGACCGGCCGCGCAAATTCATGGGCGAAGGTCTGTCGGAAGGTGTCGCCAGCGGGCGGGTGGTGCTGCATGAGCCGCGCGTAAAAGTCGAGCGCATGATCGCCGACAATCCGGTGGAAGAATTAAAGCGGCTGGAAGAGGCGATTGGCGGTTTGCGGGAATCCGTGGACCAGATGCTGATGTCCTCGGAACTCGACCTGACCGGCGAAGGCCGCGAAGTGATCGAAGCCTATCGCTTGTTCGCCTATGACCAGGGCTGGCGTCAGCGCATGCGCGATGCGGTGCGCACGGGTCTTACCGCCGAAGCGGCGGTGGAGCGCGTGCAGGACGAAACCCGTCTTCGGGTCCAGCGGCTTGGCGATCCCATCCTGCGCGAGCGGGCGCATGATTTCGACGATCTGGCGCGGCGGTTGCTGCGCCACTTGACCGGAGAGAGCGGTCACCAGGTCTTGCCGCATGACTCCATTCTGGTGGCGCGAAACATGGGCCCGGCGGAATTGCTCGATTACGGCCGCGAGAAATTGCTGGCCTTGGCGCTGGAAGACGCTGCCGCCACCAGCCATGTCGCCATTGTTGCCCGCTCCATGGGCCTGCCCATGGTGTCCGGTCTGGAAGGCATTTCAGACAATGCCCGCGGCGGCGACGCCATCGCGGTGGATGGCGAAACCGGCGAAGTGCATCTTCGTCCGCAGACCGAAATCCTGAACGCCTTTGAGGAAAAGCGCGCCCTGCGCCAGAAGGCCCAGGCCCGCTTTGCGGCCATCCGCGAATTGCCCGCGATCACCAAAGACGGCGTGCCGATCCGCTTGATGATGAATGCCGGTTTGGAATTCGACATGCCGCATCTGGCTGAGTCCGGCGCCGACGGCATCGGGCTGTTCCGCACCGAACTGCAATTCATGCTGGGCGAGACCATGCCGCGCCTGGCCGACCAAACCCAGTTCTACAAATCCATTTTCGACGCGGCGGGCGACAAACCCGTGGTGTTCCGCACGCTCGATCTGGGCGGCGACAAGGTGCTGCCTTATGCGCGCTGGGAGCGGGAAGAAAACCCGGCCTTGGGCTGGCGCGCCATCCGCATCGCGCTCGATCGTCCGGCGCTGCTGCGTTACCAGGTGCGCGCGCTCTTGGTGGCGGCCCAGGGGCGCACGCTGCGCATCCTGCTGCCGATGGTCTCGGATGTGGATGAATTCAATCGCGGCCGTGCCCTGATTGATCGCGAGCTGGAGCGGGCGCGGCTGTTGCACCAGACCCGCCCGACCCAGGTCTTGGTCGGTGCCATGCTGGAAGTGCCGGCGCTGGCCTTCATGCTGCCGCAGCTGATGCGCTCTGCCGATTTTGTCTCCATCGGTTCCAACGATCTTCTGTCGCTGGCCTTTGCCGTCGACCGCACCAATCCGCGTGTGGCCAAGCGCTACGACTCCCTCAATCCGGCATCGCTGACGCTGATCCGGCTGATCGTGCAAAGCGCCGCCGAAAACAGCGGCGATCTTTCGCTGTGTGGCGAGATGGCGGGCCGGCCGCTGGACGCCATGGCGCTCCTGGGCCTGGGTCTTCGCACCTTGTCCATGCAACCCGGCCAGATCGGACCCATCAAAATGATGATCCGAAGCCTCAATCTGGGGGAGGTTTCCGACTTTGTGGACCGGTTATGCGGCCGGACCGACCATTCCTTGCGGACCCGGCTGGCAGCTTTCGCGGCGGAACGCGGAATTGTCTTGAAATAGACAAATACCAAAAAAGAGATCCTTCGCAGTTGCGAAGGTTGTTCTAGCCAGCCCTTTTCGGATAGGATCGCGCAGGGGCAATTTTGTTGAGTAAAATCCTGGTTTCCCGGGATTTTTCCACGTCGGACCAATGACCAAGGTGACGCAGATCGGTTTGGACGATGACGGTGGCGCGAGCCGCCGCCGTATCCATCTGCGCGAGATATCCGGCGACAGCGAGTCGCCGCTGGAAACCGTGGGGCAGAATCTGCGGGCCGCGCGCTTGCGCCGTGGCGATGACCTAGCCACCGTTTCGCGCGCCCTGAAAATCCGCAAGGACCATCTCGAAGCCGTCGAGGAAGACAATTTCGGCAATCTGCCGGGCAAGACTTATGCGATCGGCTTTGTGCGTTCCTACGCGCAATATCTTGGCTTGGGCGTGAACGAGACTGTCGAACGCTACAAGCAGGAAATTTCCGGCCGTCGCGAAGAGCACGTCCCCACCGATTCAAATCTGCATGACGATGAATCGCGCCGCTTGCCGCAAGGCTGGCGCATTGTTGCCGGCATCGTGGGATTGGCTTTGATTTACGGCGTCTGGCATCTGCTGTCGGCGGGCACCGCGCCCCAGGCCGTGCCACCCGCACCTGCCGCGGGTAGCAGCGCCGTGACCCCGCCTGCCGCCAATCAGGCCGCTCCCACACCTCCCGCGCCACCCAAGACGGCTGTGGTAACGCCGTCGCAAAGCGCCACGCCCATTCCGGCCGTTTTGGCGATCAATGCCAGCGGCCAGGGTAACGTAACCGTCAACGCCAATTCGCGAGTCGTGCTGCACGCCCGCACCGCCACCCGTATCACCATCAAGGGCGCGGATGGCGCCATCTACGCCAACCGCGATTTGAGCCCCGGTGATTCGTATGACGTGCCGTCCGTGCCCGGACTGTCCCTGGCGGTTGCCGATGCGGGGGCCTTGAATATCCTGGTGGACGGCAAAGATATGGGAAGAGTGGGGCAAAACAGCCAAGTTCTGGGCCGTGTTTCTTTGGACCCGCCCTCGCTTGTCGATCGGTTTAACACCCGCTAAGGAAGCCTTATGAGCGTTCGGGCCTATCGCGACATTCATCGGCGCAAATCGCGCCAAATCATGGTCGGCAAAGTGCCGGTCGGCGGCGACTCGCCGATTACGGTCCAGACCATGACCAACACCATCACCGGTGATTCGCGCGCCACCATTGATCAGATCCGCCAGATCGAAGAGGCCGGCGCCGATATCGTGCGCGTGTCCTGCCCGGACGAAGACGCCACCGCGGTGATGAAGGCCATCACCAAGGCCTCCGCCATTCCGGTCGTGGCCGATATTCATTTTCACTATAAGCGCGCCATCGAGGCGGCGGTGAACGGTGCGGCCTGCCTGCGCATCAATCCCGGCAATATCGGTTCACCCGCGCGGGTGCGCGAAGTCGTTCAGGCAGCCAAGGATCATGGCTGCTCCATGCGCATCGGCGTCAATGCCGGTTCGCTCGAAGCCGACCTGCTTGAAAAGTATGGCGAGCCTTGCCCCGAAGCGATGGTCGAGAGCGCGTTGAACCACGCCAAAATTCTCGATGACCTGGATTTCCGCGAATACAAGATTTCGGTGAAGGCGTCGGACCCGTTCCTGGCGGTGGCCGCCTATCAGGCCCTGTCGGAAGCGATTGATTGTCCGCTGCATGTCGGCATCACCGAAGCCGGCGGCATGATTTCCGGCACGGTGAAATCCTCCATCGGCATGGGCATGCTCTTGTGGAGCGGCATCGGCGACACCATCCGCGTCTCGCTGTCCGCCGATCCGGTGGAAGAAGTTCGCGTGGGCTTCGATATTCTCAAGTCGCTCAATCTGCGCCATCGTGGCGTCAACATTGTTTCCTGCCCGTCCTGCGCCCGCCAGGGTTTCAACGTCATCGACACCGTGAAGACGCTGGAAGAACGGCTGAAGCACATCGCCACACCCATGTCGCTGTCCATCATCGGCTGTGTCGTCAATGGCCCGGGCGAAGCCAAGGAAACCGATCTGGCCTTTACCGGCGGCGGCGCCGGAAAGGGCCATGGCATGATCTATCTGAACGGCAAACCCGCCTACAAGCTCGGCAATGAAGACCTGGTCGAGCATGTGGTGGAGCTTTGCGAGAAGAAGGCCGCCGAAATCGAAGCGACCCGCAATGGTACGTCGGAGCCGCTTGAAGCCGCGCAGTAGTCCATGGCCGCCCGCCGAGGCGGCCACCCAGGCCGCAATCTTTTTTCGATAAAAATGGATGGCCGGGTCAAGCCCGGCCATGACAAAAGACAATGATCCCCGCTGCCAAGCTTGAGCGCCTGCTCGACCGTTTTTCCGCCATTGAAAGCGAAATGGCGTCGGGCGCGGCTGGCGCGGCCTTTGTCAAACTCTCCCGTGAACATGCCGAGCTGGCGCCGGTAATCGAAAGCGCGCGCGCCTATCGCCAGGCCCAGACTCAGCTGGAAGACACCGAGGCCCTGATCGCCGATCCCGCCGGGGATTCCGAAATGCGCTCGCTGGCGGAACAGGAGCGCGCCGATCTGCGCCAGCAATTGACGGAGCTGGACCAGCAATTGAAGATTCAGCTTCTGCCGCGCGACGCGGCGGATGAATCCTCGGCCATTGTCGAAATCCGTGCCGGTACCGGCGGCGATGAAGCGGCGTTGTTCGCCGCCGATCTGCTGGGCATGTATCAGCGTTATTGCGGATTGCAGGGCTGGAAAACCGAAATCATGTCGCTCTCCGAGAGCGATCTGGGCGGCTACAAGGATGCGGTGCTGGAAGTGGAAGGCCGCGGCGTCTACGCCAAGCTGAAATTTGAAAGCGGCGTGCACCGGGTTCAGCGCGTTCCGGCGACGGAAAACCAGGGCCGCATCCACACCTCAGCGGCCACGGTGGCGGTGCTGCCGGAAGCCGAGGATGTGGACATCGAGATCAACGACAAGGATCTTCGGATCGACACGTACCGGGCGCAGGGCGCGGGCGGCCAGCACGTCAACAAAACCGACAGTGCTGTGCGCATCACCCATCTTCCCACCAATACTGTTGTGGCGATGCAGGAAGAAAAATCCCAGCACAAGAACAAGGCCAAGGCGATGATGATGCTGAAGGCCAAGCTGTTTGACGCAGAACGCAAGCGCGTCGATTCCGCCCGCGCCAGTGAGCGCAAAAGTCTGGTGGGGTCCGGTGACCGCAGTGAGCGCATACGCACGTACAATTATCCGCAAGGGCGCGTGACAGACCATCGCATCAACCTGACGCTTTATAACCTGTCACGGATCGTCGCCGGCGATGAACTCGGGCAGATCGTGGACGCGCTGGTTACCCAGGATCAGGCTGACCGGCTGGCGGAATTCGAAGCGGCGGATTCTTGATAGGAAGATGGGCGTGACCCTAGACGAAGCAGCCAAAAGGCTGGCGGATGCGGGGATTGAAAGCCCGCGCGCCGAAGCCCGGCTGCTTCTGGCCCATGCTCTGGGCGTTACGCGCGACGAAACCCTTGGCGCCATCAACCCGACACACGAACAGGCCTTGGCGTTTGAAGGCCTGGTGGCGCGGCGGGCGGCGCGGGAGCCTTCGGCCTATATCACCGGCCGCAAGGAATTCTGGAGCATGGATTTCCGGGTCGGGCCCGGCGTGCTGGTGCCGCGCCCCGACAGCGAAACCCTGATCGAAGAAGCGTTGCGGATTTTTCCCAACCGCAACGCGCCGTTGCGGATCGCTGATCTTGGGGCAGGGTCGGGCATTCTTCTGATCGCGGCGCTCAAGGAATTTCCCAATGCCAGCGGCATCGGATTTGAATTGTCGGATGCGGCCTATCCCTGGGCCAAGCTGAACGCCCAGCGCCTGATGCTGGACCGCGCCGAAATCCGCCACGCCGATTGGGGCACGGCGCCTGAAAACAGCTTCGATCTTATCTTCAGCAACCCGCCCTACATTCCCGCCGGTGACATCGCCGGGCTGGAGCCGGATGTGGCAGATCACGAGCCGCACGCGGCTTTGGATGGCGGCGCCGACGGCCTGGATGCCTATCGCGCGCTGGCCCGGCTATTGCCGCGGTTGCTGAAAAGCCAAGGGCAGGCAATTTTGGAGATAGGGGCCGGACAGGCCGCAGAAATGGAACTTTTGTTCCGGGATTCCGGCCTGACGGTCCGTCGCATTACCCCCGATCTGGCCGGGATTCCAAGGGCTTTGGTGCTGGAAAAGGCCTGAAAAACCCTATCGGGCCTTGGAAAAGCCGCCCCTATCGCTTAGGTTGGGTGCGTCGGGATCGAGAGATTCCAGCCGTTTTCGCGAAAAGCGGACGGCAGGCGCCGCCAGAAAAGGCGGCCAGGGGACTCTAAAACGAAGTTTGCACCGCGCTGTATCAGCTCGATTGCGAGCGTCCGCGCGTGAAGGAAAAACACACTGGGCAATTACAATAATGGGGCTAACGTGAAGCGCTCTCGTAGAGGTGGCCGCAGACCGCACAACAATGGTGGCGGCGGTGGCGGCGGCGGCAGCAATAATGGCGGCGGTGGTGGCGGCGGCGGTGGTGGCTTCAACCCCAACCGCACTTTCGACTCGTCCGGCCCGGAAGTGAAGATTCGCGGCTCGGCCGCCCATGTTTATGAAAAGTATCTCCAGCTGGCGCGCGATTCCAACAGCTCAGGCGACCGCGTCACCGCTGAGAATTACCTGCAGCATGCCGAGCATTACTTCCGCATCATGGCGGCGCAGCAGGCCCAGCAGGCTCAATACGCCGCCCAGCAGGCGGCGCAGAATCCGCGCCCCCTGGATGCGAATGGCCAGCCCTTGCCTCAGCAGCAGGGCCAGCCGCAACAGCCTCAGCAGCCCCAGCCGGGCAGCGGCCCGTCCTTCTCGCTCAATGACAGCGGGCAGGGCGAGGAAGAGGGCGACGAGGCCGAGGTCAACTAACTCGCCTTAAACCCTTAATTTTGCCGGAAATCGTTCGGCCGGAAAAAGCTCCACTGGAGCTTTTTTAGGGTCCTGCCTCACCTTGCAGGGGCGGTTCTACCTTCCCATATCCTCCGGGAACGACGCCTTAACGGGGTCGTACCTAATATCCTGCGCCCAGCCGGGGCAGGCCGGAGACAGAATGGATATCGAGAAATTCACCGAGCGGTCGCGCGGCTTTATTCAGTCCGCCCAAAGCCTGGCGCTTCGCGAAGGTCATCAGCAATTCACCCCCGATCACCTGCTCAAGGTTCTGATCGACGATGAAGAAGGTCTGGCCGCGCGCCTGATCGCTGCCGCCGGCGGCAACGCCAATGCGGTGCGCGGCGGCGTGGAAGCCGCGATCAAGAAATTGCCGAAAGTGCAGGGCGGCTCGGGCCAGGTTTATCTGTCTCAGGATACCGCGCGCCTGCTCGACAATGCCGAACAGGTGGCGAAAAAGGCGGGCGACAGTTTCGTCACTGCCGAATATCTGCTGCTGGCGCTGGTGCTGGCCACCGGCAGCGATGCCGCCAAGATTCTGAAAGATGCGAACGTCACCGCCCAGGGCCTGAACAAGGCTATCGCCGATCTGCGCCAGGGCCGCACGGCCGACAGCGCCACGGCGGAAAACGCCTATGACGCGCTCAAGAAATACGCCCGCGACCTCACCGAGCTGGCCCGTAACGGCAAGCTCGATCCCGTGATCGGCCGCGACGAGGAAATCCGCCGCACGATCCAGGTTCTGTCCCGCCGCACCAAAAACAATCCGGTTCTGATCGGTGAGCCGGGCGTGGGCAAAACCGCTATCGCCGAAGGCCTGTCTTTGCGCATCGTCAATGGCGATGTGCCGGAAAGCCTGCGCGACAAGAAGCTGATGGCTCTGGACATGGGCTCGCTGATCGCGGGCGCCAAGTTCCGCGGCGAGTTCGAGGAACGCCTGAAAGCGGTGTTGAACGAAGTCACCGGTGCCGCCGGGCAGATCATTCTGTTCATTGACGAGATGCACACCCTGGTGGGTGCGGGCAAAGGCGATGGGGCGATGGACGCTTCCAATCTGCTCAAGCCGGCGCTGGCGCGGGGCGAGCTGCATTGCATTGGCGCCACCACGCTGGATGAATACCGCAAATATGTCGAGAAAGATGCGGCCCTGGCGCGGCGCTTCCAGGCTGTGTTTATCGGCGAGCCCACGGTGGAAGATTCCATTTCCATCCTGCGCGGCTTGAAGGAAAAATACGAACTGCACCACGGCGTGCGGATCACCGATTCCGCCATTGTCGCCGCGGCCCAGCTTTCCAACCGCTATATCACCGACCGTTTCCTGCCGGATAAAGCCATCGACCTGATGGATGAATCGGCGTCGCGGTTGCGCATGCAGATCGATTCCAAGCCGGAAAAGCTGGACGAGCTGGATCGCCGCATCATGCAGCTCAAGATCGAGCGCGAAGCCTTGAAAAAGGAAAGCGATACCGCCAGCCGCGACCGCCTGGTGCAGCTGGAAAAGGAATTGGGCGGGTTGGAAGAGGAATCCGGCGCGCTCACCGCCCGCTGGCTGGAAGAAAAGAAATCCGTCGCCGATGTCCAGACCATCAAGGAAAAGCTGGATCACGCCCGCAGCGAAGTGGAGCAGGCCCAGCGGCGCGGCGATTTCGCCAAGGCCGGTGAACTGACCTATGGCGTGATCCCGGAACTGGAGCGCAAGCTCAAAGCTATTGAAGACACCAAGGATGACGCCCTGGCGGCGGAATCCGTCACGGCCGAAAATATCGCCCAGGTGGTGTCGCGCTGGACCGGCATTCCGGTGGACCGGATGCTGGAAGGCGAGCGTGAAAAGCTGCTGCAGATGGAAAAAGGCCTGGGGACACGCGTCGTCGGCCAGGATGAAGCGGTGCGCGCCATTTCAAACGCGGTGCGCCGCGCCCGTGCAGGCCTGCAGGATCCCAATCGTCCCATCGGCTCGTTCCTGTTCCTGGGGCCGACCGGCGTCGGCAAGACCGAACTGACCAAGGCGCTGGCCTCGTTTCTGTTCGATGACGACAGCGCCATGGTGCGAATCGATATGAGCGAGTTCATGGAAAAACATGCCGTGGCGCGGTTGATCGGCGCCCCGCCCGGCTATGTGGGTTACGAAGAGGGCGGCGTACTCACCGAAGCGGTGCGGCGGCGGCCCTATCAGGTAATCCTGTTCGACGAAGTCGAAAAAGCTCATAGCGATGTGTTCAACGTGCTGCTGCAGGTGCTGGATGATGGCCGCCTGACCGATGGCCAGGGCCGCACCGTGGATTTCCGCAATACGGTCATCATCCTGACTTCCAATCTGGGCACCGAATTCCTGTCCACCGAGGAAGGCGCGGATTCCAAATCCGCCCGTGCCCAGGCGATGAACGCCGTGCGCGCGCACTTCCGTCCGGAATTCCTCAACAGGCTGGATGAGATCATCCTGTTCCATCGCCTGACGCGGGCGAACATGGACAAGATCGTGACCATCCAGATGGCGCGCCTGAGCAAGCTTCTGGCCGACCGCAAGATCGAGATCACCCTGGACAAGAAGGCAACCGATTGGCTGGGCAATGCCGGTTACGATCCGGTCTATGGCGCCCGGCCGCTGAAGCGGGTGATCCAGCGCCGGCTACAGGATCCGCTGGCCTCGTTGCTGCTGGAAGGCAAGATCGCCGACGGCGCCAAAGTGACCGTCAGCGCCAGCAAAACTGGCTTGATCATCAACGGCCAGGAATTCGATTCCGGTGCGGATGAGTTGGCCGATACCGCGCCCGAAGGCGTCGCACTGAACTGAGGCGCTACTTGGCTCTTTTATTCTGGGTCCCCGCCTTCGCGGGGACGCTCGCAAAATAACGCGAGCGTTATTTTACGCGCGCCTGGCGCAGATCGGTGCTGACATCGGCAACCTTGGTCTCGAGCGGGGTCGAGGCCAGAAGGTGATCCATCTTCAGGCGTTCCTGCAGGAAGGCGCGCAGTTCGGCGCCGCCCAGCTGGCGGCCATCGGCGATCTTCACCCGCAGCGGATTGACCTGGCCGCCATTGACGCGGATTTCGTAATGCAGGTGCGGGCCGGTGGCCAGGCCGGTCATGCCGCTATAGGCGAAGACCGAGCCCTGGGAGACATGCGCGCCGCGGCGCATGCCGGGCGCAAAACGCGATAGATGCCCATAAGCGGTGGCATAACCGTTGGTGTGATTGATCACCACGAAATTGCCATAGCCATTGGCCCAGCCCATGAAGCTGACGGTGCCCGCGCCCGCCGCCATCACTGGCGTTCCCTTGGGCACTGCAAAGTCCACGCCCTTGTGCATGCGGGTGAAGCCCAGCACGGGATGGAAGCGCGATCCGAAGCCGGATGAAATGCGCGCGCCGTCCACCGGCGTCTTCATCAGCATGCCCTTGGCCGATTGGCCCTTGGGATCGAAATAGTCGCCGGACTCATCGGCGCGCGGAGCATAGCGATAGAGCACGATGTCCTTGCCGCTGAGATGCATGCGGGCATAGGAAATGTTGCCGATCTTCGCCGGCTGATTTTCCGGCGTGTAGTAATAATCGTAATAGACTTCGAAGCTGTCACCCGGCTGCAGATCGCGCTGGAAGTCCACCTTGTAGGAGAACATCCGGATCATCTCGACCACGATGTCGGCGGGAATGCCAGCCTGCATGCCGGCGAGATAAAGGCTGGAATCGATGGTGGCCCCGGCCCTGTGATGATGGACGTTCAACTCTTTCTGGTCGGTGCGGGCGGTGAAGGCGCCGGACAGATCGCGGGTAACCGTGATCTCTTGCTCGATGGTCGGCGAGAAATGCAGCGACAGCAGCCGCGATATCGGCTCGGACAAAGTTTCCTTGGCGTCGGCGCCGCTGTCTTCTTCCACCGGCACGGTCACCGGCTTGCGATTGACCATCACCACGGTGGTCTTGGGCGCGGGCGGGGCGCCGGTGGCATCAATCATGGCGACGTTATAGGTGATGTCCAGACTCATGCCCGCCTTCAGGGTGCGGGGATTGAAGCCCTTGCCCAGGGCGAGGATCACGGCATTGGCGTCGGTTTTGGAAACACCGGCATCTTCCATGGCGCCCGCCAATGTGTCGCCGGAATCCAGCGTCACGCTGCGCGTTTCCACATCGGGGATTTCAGGGGCCCGGGTTTCCGGCGGGGGCGCGAATTGCGGCGCGATGGATGCAAGCTGCCGCGCGCCACCGGCCCGCACCAGCTTCAGGAACAATTCATAGGGAAGGGCGGTGCGATTGGTGCGCACCGCGGGGGCCTGGGGCATGGTGCCCAGCGCCATCCAGCCGACGGCGCCCGCCACCAGTAAGGTCATCGAAGAAGAAACCAGCGCCCAGCGGCCATCGGTGGTCGCCAGCTTGGCGCCCAATCGCTGCGTGCGGTTGCGCAAAGAAAGCCGCGAGCGGCCGTTCACATACTGGTCCACGTCGGTTCTCTGTCATTCGGGGCGAACAGACGCGCGCACCCCAGCCCAAAAAGCCCGCAAGCCTATCCCCCGGCGTGCGACCGGAATCATTAGGCCTTACTTGTTAGGACTTGGTCAACCCCGCAAGGCATTGGCCGCATTGATTGATTTGGAACTTCTCCAATTTACCGGCTTCGCGTCTAATGGCAGCGATGCAGTGGCCTCTGCGATTCTCCGCCTTTCTGCTGGCTCTTCTCGCCGCCGAACCCGCTTTGGCATGGGCGCCAGAGGGGCATCAGATCGTCGCCGGCATCGCGGCGCGTCAATTGACGCAGAAAGCGCGTGCGCAGATTGCATCGCTTCTGGGCGGTGAGGCGATGATCGTTCTGGACGCCAGCTGGGCTGATGAGATTCGCCAGCAGCGCCCGCAAACCAATCCCTGGCATTATGTGAATATCGAATTGGGCACCGGCCGCTATCAACCGGCGCGGGATTGCCCGGGCGGCAATTGCGTGGTGGCGCAGATCGAACGCGATGCCGCGGTCCTGCGCGATCCACGCGCCTCCAGGACTGTGAAACGGGAAGCCCTGTTGTTCCTGATCCATTTTGTCGGCGATCTGCATCAGCCGCTGCACGCCGCAGACCGGCACGACAAGGGCGGCAATGATGTGACGGTGCGCTTGCGGGGAAAGCGCCTGAACCTGCACCAGGTCTGGGATCAGGATGTGGTGGCGGTGATGGGCAATGATTCCGAGCGCATCGCCGCCGATATCGAAGCGCATCTCAGCCGCGCACAGAAAAAGGAACTGGAAAGCGGCACGCCGGCCGATTGGGCCAATGAAAGTCTGATCATTGCGGCGCGGGAAATTTATGCCCCACTACCCCGGTCAGGGCGCATCACCTTGCCGCCGGATTATCCACGGAGGGAGAGGGATCTGACGCGATTGCAGTTAACACGGGCAGGCCTGCGCCTGGGCGCGATGCTGAACGGAATTTTCCGCTAATCGCTCTCAGCGATAATCGATCTAACCATCGGGTAGATCTGCGTGGCCCAGCGGGTGCCGGAAAACACGCCGTAATGGCCGACGCCCGCCTGGACATAGTGCTTCTTGCGCATGGGCTTGATGCCGGGCGTCAGATCGTGCGCCGCCACCGTCTGGCCGACGGAGCAGATGTCGTCTTTTTCGCCTTCCACCGTCAGCAGCGCGGTTTTGCGAATGGCGGCGAGATTGATCAGATTGCCGCGATAGCGGAGCTGGCCGCGCGGCAGGTGATATTCCTGGAAAATCTTCTGCACCGTCTCCAGGTAGAATTCGGCCGGCAGGTCTGAGACCGCCAGATACTCGTCATAGAACTTCTTCTTGGCGTCTGCCTTGCCGGTATTGCCGCGCACAAGATCGCCATACATGTCGGCATGCGCCCGCCAGTGGCGGGGCATGTTCATCGACATGAAAGCCGAAATCTGCAGAAATCCGGGATAGACCCTGCGGCCCGCACCGGCGAAGCGTGCGGGCACCTTGTCGATCAGGTTCTTTTCAAACCATTCGATGGGGTGCTTGTTCGCCATCCGGTTGACGTCGGTGGGATTGATCGAAGTATCCACCGGGCCGGCCATCAGCGTCATAGAACGCGGTGTGGCGCGGTGCTTGGTTTCCGACATCACCGCAACCGCCGCCAACAATGCAGCGCAGGGCTGGCACACCGCCACCGTGTGGGCGCCGGGCCCGATCTTGTCCAGGAACTTGATCAGGGTGTCGATATAATCGTCCACGCCGAATGGCCCCGCCGTCAGCGGCACGTCGCGGGCGTTTTTCCAGTCCGTCACATAGACATCGTGATCGTTCAGCATGGTGCGCGCGGTTTGGCGCAGCAGGGTGGCGAAGTGCCCCGCCATCGGCGCCACGATCAGCACGCGCGGCTGATAGACATTGGTCTCTTTGCGGAAATGCAGAAGATTGCCGAAAGGCGTATCCAGCGCGACCTCTTCGATCACCGGCACAGTGCGGCCTTCAAGTTCCGCAAACGCAATTTCGTATTCAGGGCGTTGATGGGTGAGGTGGCCGCGGGACGCGATGTCGGCGCCCGCCGAAATGCCCTTGAAGAAATAGTTGCCGAACGGCCCGAAGCTGGTTTCGCTCAATGCATCGCGCGTCAATCCGGCGAGGGCGCGGAAAGGCGACAGAAAATCCGATTGCGCCACATAGGCGTCATACAGCATTCGGCTATTCACCCCAGCGCATGTGCTCATGAAATAATCATGCCGGCTCTTAAAAAAGACTAATGCATTTTGTGCTGCAGTGCGAAATAATTCTTTTGCGAGGTCTGAAATAGAGGCGGGTAACCTGTGGGCGCTATCCTGACGATTTCCAGCAAGAATTACTCCTCCTGGTCGCTGCGCGGCTGGCTGCTATGCCGCATGGCCGGGCTGGATTTTACTGAGGAAATGCTGCCCGCAAGCGACTCATCGGCCCGCGCCGAACTGCTGCTCCTGTCCCCGTCATTCCTGGTTCCGGCGCTGAGCCACGATGGAATCAAAGTCTGGGATACGCTGGCGATAGCCGAGTATCTCCACGAAACTTTTCCGGCCGCCGGCATATTGCCCAAGGATATGGCAGCGCGTGCTCATTGCCGCGCCATATCCGGCGAGATGCATTCCGGCTTCACGAATCTGCGTTCGGCGCTGCCGATGAATCTGAAATCGCACTATCCCGGATTCAAGATCTGGGCGGGGGCGCAAGCCGATATAGACCGTGTGCTGACGATCTGGCGCGAATGCCAGAAGCAATATGGCGGCCCCTATCTGTTCGGAGCCGCCATGACGCTGGCCGACGCGATGTACGCGCCGGTGGTGACGCGATTCCAGACTTACGACGTGAAGCTGGACCGCGCCGCCAAGGATTATTGCGACAGCATTCTCAGTCTGCCGGATATGCAGGAATGGATCGAGGCAGCGAAGGCGGAACCCGCTGCGCTCGAAGAGCTGGAAGCCGAGTTCTAACTACTTCTTATAGTAGTCGCCCAGATACGCCCGCGACGCCGCTTCATCCTTGGGCGGGGTGATCTTGTCCGGATCGATGCGCACCATAATGTAGTCGATGTGATCATCAATGTGCGTGAAAAGATGGCCGGTACCGGCCGGGATCACCACCACATCGCCCGGCTTTAAATTGTAGGTGACGCCACCTTCGATATCGTCACCATTGTTGCCGGGACCATTATAGAGACGCACTGTTTCCTCATCGGCCGGGCGGCGCTGCTTGTTCACCAGCTTCGGACCCAGCTTCAGCGAAGCCGTGCCATCAATGATGTGATAGACCTCGCTCACCAAGTCATGCTCAGCGACGGCATGGGCGCCGGGCTTTTCCAGCTTGCCGCGATGCTCGACGCCGATGGCGATATTGACCTTGCCGATATCGATGTCGCGATCCTGCTGATCGACATGGCGTTCCTTGTAGGCCTTGTCCATATAGGCCTGGATTTCTTCCTGGGGGATGTAAACACCTTCGCACATCTTGCAGCTGGGATCGGGATTGGGGTTTGGCGCTTGCGCGCAGGCAGGCGCAATTGCAAGGCCGGCGGCAGCCAGCCCCAAAACGATCTTACGCATGAAACGTCCCCTGTGTTCTTATGAAGCCGAAGTGGCGTTTGGTTTGGTCTGCAACTGAACAAAATTTTCGATACCCATCTGCTCAATCAGGCGCAATTGGGTCTGCAACCAATCAATATGCTCTTCTTCGCTCTCAAGAATATGCGTGAACAGCTCACGCGAGATGAAATCTCTGTTACTTTCGCAATGCGGGATCGCCTGCTTCAGGTCCGGCACGGAGCGCAGTTCCAGCGCCAGATCACAGTTGATTACTTCCAGCACATTCTCGCCGATCATCAGCTTGCCCAGGTCCTGAAGGTTGGGCAGGCCGCCCAAAAACAGGATGCGCTTGATCAGCTTGTCAGCGTGCTTCATCTCATCGATGGATTCTTCGTATTCCTTTTTCGCCAGCTCGCTGAGGCCCCAATCGGCCAGCATGCGCGAATGCAGGAAATACTGATTGATCGCCGTCAGCTCATTCCTGAGCACGGCATTGAGAAAGCGGATGGTATGGGGATCGCCGGACATGGAAGCGTGGGGCTCGGGGCCAGGGGCCGCGGCGGAAATTACGCGGCGACTGCCTGCGCGGCCGGGTTTTGATCCAGCATTTCTTCGATTGTTTCCTGGCATTGTCCGCAATTCTTTCTCACGCCACAGCGTGCATAGACATCTTCCGAGCAGCAGGCGCCAGACACGATGGCGTCGCGAACCCGATTCTCATTCAGCCTATTGCAGACGCAGACGATCACGAAAGAAAGCCTTTTGGACTTCACCAACAATGCCTCAGTTGCGAGTGATTGTCAATGTCATACGGGGCCGGATTCGGCCATTTTTTGGACCGCCACATAGTCGATTTTGCCGGTTCCCAGCACGGGCAGCGCCGGAACTGTCAGTACTTTGCGGGGTACGGCCAGCTCTGAAACACCATGGTTCTGGGCCCAGGCCAGCAGGTCCACGCGGCGGGCGCCGGCAAAGTCCGTCACCAGCACGATCTGCTCACCCTTGGGCGGGGCGGGCAGCGATACGGCGGCGTGGTGGTTCTCGGGCCAGAGCGCAGCAGCGCAGTTTTCCACCACGGCCAGCGACACGGTCTCGCCGCCGATTTTGGCAAAGCGCTTCATGCGGCCGCGAATGGCGATAAAACCTTCATCGTCAATGCTCACCACATCGCCGGTGTTGTACCAGCCGCCCGGCGGCGGAACGATCTGGCCCGGCTTGTCGGGATTGATATAGCCCTGCATCACATTGGGGCCGCGCACTTCCAGCACGCCTGCATTGGCGATGCCTTCCACCGGGATCAGCCGCGCTTCCATGCCCTCCATCAGCCGGCCCACGGTGCCGGGGCGATTGGCTTCGATCTGGTTGGCGGCCACCACCGGCGAGGCCTCGGTGACGCCATAGCCTTCCAGAATGTCCATTTCATATTTGCGGCGGAATAGAGCGCGGGTTTCATCGCGCACCCGCTCGGCGCCGCATACCGCCAGCCGGAGCGAAACAAGATCGTCCGCCTCACCGGCGCGGGCATATTGCGTGATGAAGGTGTCGGTGGCGAGAAGAATGGTGGCGCCGCTGCTGTGGATGCGACGAACAATTTCGCGCGGCTGTAACGGCGTGGGGTGGCAAACCACTTTTATGCCCGCGATCAGCGGCAGGATGATGCCCACATTCAACCCGAAACAATGAAAAGCGGGCAGGGGATTGAACACGATGTCGTTTTCGCTAAGACCGATATGCGCGCGCACCTGGGCGACATTGGCCAGAAGATTTTCGTGGCTCAGGGCCACGCCCTTGGGCTCGCCTTCGGTGCCGGAAGTGAAAAGGATCACCGCGGTTTTTTTGGGATTGGGTTTGGCGGCAGTGTTGCGGGGCAGGACCGCGCCCATCACAGCGGCGAATTTGTTGCCCAGCGACAGCTTGGCCCGCACATCTTCCAGATAGATGACGTCCGCCACCTGTTTCAGCGCCGCATCCAGTTCATCGAACTTGCCCAGTTCGATGAAGCGCCGGGCGGTGATGATACGCTTGACCTGCGCGGTCTTGATCGCGCTTTTCAATCCCGCTTCGCCAGAGGTGAAATTCAGCATGGTGGGCACGCGGCCATAGGCTGACAGGGCGAAAACCGCCAGCGCCGCGCCCAAACCGGTGGGCAGCATCACGCCCACATGCTCGCCGTTCCGCGTGCCCTTCTTCAGTGCATCGCCAAGCACAAAGCAGGCGCGAATGAATTCGTCATAGCTAAGGGTGCGGCCATCGCCATCAACCAGGGCCAACGTGCCGCCACCGAATGTGTCGCGCGCTTCCAGCAACGCATGAAACAGCGGCTTGCGCGCCTTCGCGAGATCGAATGGTATGCGACTGGGGTTACTGGCTGTCCGAGTCATTGGCGCAAGGGTTACACGCGCCATATGACGGCTGCTAGCTCAGGTTGCCTTGAAGTGCCCTATCCAGGATTGAAGGCCCTGGGCGAGCTTTTCGCGGCTGGCGCTGCTTTGGGCGCGTTCGAACAACTGGCCGATCTGCTCGCGCAGCGGTTTGGCATCGGTCCAAAGCTGAGACGCCTGATCGCTGACCCGGTTTTGCACCGGCGACAGGATTTCCTTCTGGAAGCGCTTGGGTCCGAAAATGGCGATTGCCAGGGCAGCCAAGCCGACGGTGCCGACCACGGCATAGGTGGTTTTGGCGGTGGGACTGGTGGCGGCGCGCACAAACTGGGTTGTCAGGCTGGTGCGTCCGTTGCGGACAGGCAATGCTTTGCGGCGAGTAGCGGCCATGGCGGCACCTTTGTATGAGTTCCCTTGGGTTAAGCAACGCAGGGGCGGACAAAAGGTTCGACCGGAAACATTGGAAACTAGCTTTTGGCCACGCCGGGCAGGGTGCTGACGTCCCGGGCCCAGTCCAGGGCCGCCTCGCACCAGATCTGCCGCTGCGCCGGAATTTGCGCCCGCTGCTTCACGACACCAAGGCGAAGGTTATAAATCTTCGGGTCGTCCGCCGAGGTCGCATAAAGGGGGCTGCCGCAATCGGCGCAAAAGCCCTGGGCCCGGCGGTTGCCGCTTTCTGCCACTTTCACATAGGTGCGGGGCTGGCCTTTGAGGATGCGGAAATCCTCGGCCTTGGCTGGGACGGATGCGCGGAAGGGTGCGCCGGACAGGGCCTGGCAATCGGCGCAGTGGCAGATGCAGGCCTTGGCGGGGTCCACCTCCGCCTCATAGGCGATGGCGCCGCAATGGCAATTGCCCTCAATCTTCATCCTGGCGCTCCGGTTTGGCCCATAAACCTTTGGCAAAGCAGCCATGAAGTAAAGAGGGGCGAGATCGAAACCCGGCGGGTGCTTTTGCCGGCCGGACACATTATATCTGCCCCATGACCGTTGTGATCGATCACCTCCAAGGCCCGCGCCACCCCGAAAAGGCGCACCGGCCGGACCAGGAAATTCCCCGCAAGCCGGACTGGATCCGGGTGAAGGCCCCCGTGTCGCGGGAGTACGCCGCCACGCGTGACGTGGTGCGCGAACACAATCTGAAAACCGTGTGCGAGGAAGCCGCCTGTCCCAATATTGGGGAATGCTGGACCAAGGCGCACGCCACCATGATGATCATGGGCGACACCTGCACCCGGGCTTGCGCCTTCTGCAACGTCAAGACCGGATTGCCCGGGCCGCTCGATATCGCCGAGCCTGGGAATGTCGCGGCGGCGGTGAAGAAGCTGGGTCTGAAGCACGTCGTGATCACCTCGGTGGACCGGGATGATCTGGCCGATGGCGGGGCGGAACATTTCGCCCAGGTGATCCGCGCGGTGCATGAAACAAGCCCGCAGACTTCGGTGGAGGTGCTGACGCCCGATTTCCTGCGCAAGGACGGCGCCATCGAAACGGTTATGGCGGCCGCGCCCGATGTCTTCAATCACAATCTGGAAACCGTGCCGCGGCTTTATCTGACGGTGCGCCCCGGCGCGCGCTACTTCGCGTCGCTACGCCTTTTGGAACGGGCCAAGGAATTGCGGCCCGAAGGCTTTACCAAATCCGGTTTGATGGTCGGCCTTGGCGAAAGCCGGGAAGAGATCATGCAGGTGATGGACGATCTGCGCGCTGCCAAGGTGGATTTCCTCACCATCGGCCAGTATCTCCAGCCCACCAAAAAACATGCGGCGCTGGTGCGGTTCTGGACGCCGGACGAATTCGCCAATCTGGAAAGCATAGCCCGGGCGAAAGGCTTTTTGATGGTGTCGGCCTCACCCCTGACGCGCTCGTCCTATCACGCCGACAGCGATTTCGCGCAGTTGAAGGCGGCCCGCGCCAGCCGGGCTTAAGCGCGTGCGCACGCACTCGGAAAGCCGCGTCGTTCCTTACAGCGCCGATGTGATGTACCGCGTCGTCGCCGATGTGGAGCAGTATCCGCAATTCCTGCCCTGGGTGGTGGCGCTCAGGGTGCTATCGCGGGAAGAGGGCGGCATGACCGCCGAGATGGCGGTGGGATACGGCCCATTTCGCGAGCGTTACACCAGCAAGGTCGGTCTCGACTCTGCGGCACGCACCATCGATGTGGTGGAGATCAAGGGCCCCTTCCGCACCCTCGAAAACCATTGGCGGTTTACGCCGGTTTCCGGGACCAGCTGCCAGATCGATTTCTCGATTAAATTTGAATTTCGCAACCCGTTGCTCGACACCGCTGCCGGCGCGGCTTTTGAAAAAGTGCTGCTGCAAATGACAGACGCCTTTGTCGCCCGCGCGGCACAGACGCCGCCATGAGCGAACAAGACATGGTTCAGTCGGGACTGGCGCTGCACAACCAGGGCAGGCTGGAGGAAGCGGAAAAGATTTACCGCGATGTTCTTCGTAGCGATCCCGGCAACTTCGATGCACTGCATCTGCTGGGGCTTATGGCCTATCAGAATGGCCGCCACGAGCAGGCCGTGGATCTGATTTCCCGGGCAATAAGCGTAAACCCGAACGTGCCCTTCGCTTACACCAATCGCGGCAATGCGCTTAAGGTTCTCAATCGGGCAGGCGAGGCATTGGCCAACTACAAAAGGGCTACGCAGCTGGACCCCAGCGATGCCGATGCCCATGGCAATCTTGGTGTGGTGCTGGAGGAGATGGGACGCTTCGCCGAGGCTCTGGCCAGCTATGACAAGGCAATCGCCGTCAGGCCCGATTTCGCAGAGGTCTATCTCAAGCGCGGAAATACACTCAAGCAGCTTGGGCGGCTGGATGAAGCCGTAACCAGTTTTACCGCCGCCATCGCATATCAGCCCGGCTTTGGCGAACTGTACAACAATCTCGGCACGGCGCTTTATGCGCTCCGGCGTTACGACGAGGCCGCTTCGAACTTCGATGCGGCCATACGGCTGAAGCCTGCCGCCGAGACCTGGTATAATCGCGGATTGGCGCTGAAGGCGCTGACGCGCTTTGACGAGGCCATAACCAGCTTCAAAAGAGCGGTCGAGATCAGGCCGAACTATGCCGATGCCATTCTCAACCAGTGTTTTGTAGAGCTTCTCACCGCCAACTTTCCTGATGGCTGGAAACATTTCGAATGGCGAGTCCGGCGAGAGCTTGCCGGCAACATTCCAAGATTGACGTCGCTACAGCAAGCCGCCGGCAAGACGGTCCTGGTGCATTGGGAGCAAGGCCTGGGCGACACGATCCAGTTTTGCCGTTACGCCGGAATGCTGAAAGAGCAGGGCGCCAGAGTTTTGTTTGCCCCACAACCCAATCTGAAGATGCTTCTCGAGTCATTCGACGGCGGAATCGAACTCGTCGATGACCGCAATCCTCCCGCGTTCGATCTTCATATCCCCTTGCTCAGCCTGCCGGGTCTTTTCGGGACTGTGCTCGAAACCATTCCCGCCAGACGCTCCTATCTGTCCGCCGATCCGGCGCGGGTCGCCCATTGGAAAGAGAAAATCGGAACCGGCGGCTTCAAAGTCGGCATCTGCTGGAAGGGAAGTGCCGTTCATGTGGAAAATGTCTCTCGTTCTTTTCCGGCGGAATTTTTCCAGCAAATGAGCGGCATCGCCCATGTCCGGCTCATCAGCCTTTTGAAAAGCGAAGAGACCATCCCCAGCGGCATCGAGGCACTGGAGGGTCTGGACACAGGCACCGACGCGTTTGCCGATACGGCCGCGGTGATGATGAACCTGGACCTTGTCATTACAGCGGATACATCAATTGCTCATCTCGCAGGCGCACTGGGCGTGCCGACATGGGTGGCGCTGCGGCATGTGCCCGACTGGCGCTGGCTGATGGAGCGAGCGGACAGCCCCTGGTACCCGAGCATGCGCCTGTTCCGCCAGGAATCGGATGCCGACTGGAAAAGCGTGATCCGGCAAATGGAAACCGCGCTTGCCGCGTTGGCGGCTGAGCGGCCCGATTAGCCAAAAGAAGCGCCGTTTGGTGCTTTTGCAGGACCCCGCATCGCCTTATAGTGACGGCATAATAAAAACGCCTGGGAGGGCTCCATGAAGAAAATGATTTGCGCCGCCGCCGCGCTGTGCCTCAGCGCCGCGCCTGCTTTCGCCGCCACCAAGATTTTGTTCGTCGGCAACAGCTTCACCTTCGGCGCCCATTCCTCCATCAATCATACCTTCACCGACCAGGTGCACGACCTCAATCCGCCGGACGCAATGGGCCGCACGGTTGGCGGCGTACCGGCCATCTTCAAGGAATTCACCAAGGAAGCCGGGCTCGACTATGACGTCAGCCTCGAAACCGTGGGCGGCAAGGGCTTCGATTTCCATTATGCCGAAAAGCGCGCCGTGCTGGACAAGCCTTGGGACGTGGTGGTCGGTCATGGCTATTCCACCATGGACGAAGCCCATCCCGGCGATCCCGCCTTGCTGATCAGCTCCACCAAACAGATCGCCGACATGTTCCACGCCAAGAACCCGAATGTGAAATTCTACCTCCTGGCCACCTGGACGCGCGCCGACAAGGTTTATCCCGCCGACGCGCCCGCGCCGTGGAAGGGCACGCCGGTCAAGCTGATGGCTCAGGACGTGCAGAAGGGCTACGAAGCCGCCGCCAAGAACGCCGGCAGCGAAGTGGCTGGCGTTATTCCCATGGGCGTCGCCTGGAACATGGGCATCGACCAGGGCTCGATTGACGGCAATCCCTATGACGATGCCGGCGCGTCCAAGATGAACCTGTGGGCTTATGATAACTACCACGCTAGTTCGTTCGGCTATTACCTGGAAGCGGCGTTGGATTTCGGCAAGGTCACGGGCAAAGACCCGATGATGCTGGCGCCCAAGGGCAAGGACCATATGGCGGAAGATCTCGGCATCTCGCCCATTCAGCAGCAGCAATTGCTGAAGCTGGCGCATGACGCGCTGGCGGCGCAGGGCCAGACCTTCGTGGCGATGGCGAACTAAAGAAGATCGCGCAGAAGCGTCAGCGCTTCTGAAACTGTTTTGATACGAATTGCGCCTCGGCCAATATCGCCGAGGCGCAATTCTTTTATGCGCACCGCGCCGTCCTGGCGAAGCACCGCGATATAGACAAGGCCCACCGGCTTTTGCGCCGTGCCGCCGCCGGGACCGGCAATGCCGGTCACCGCCACCGCCAACTGCGCCAAGGAATGTTTCAGCGCGCCTTCCACCATGGCGCGTACAACAGGTTCCGACACTGCGCCGTGGGCATGGATCAATTCGCTGGACACATCCAGCAAGTCTTCCTTGGCTTCATTGGAATACGTGACAAAGCCGCGCTCCACCACGTCGGAAGAGCCGGGAATTTCGGTGAGCAACCCCGCGATCAAGCCACCGGTGCAGCTTTCGGCAGTGACAATGCGAAGCTGTTTGGCGCGGGCTTCATCCAGAAGCTGCCGCGCTTTATCCAGGAGATCGGGCGAGAACATCAGACGCCGTAATAATGCGCGATGAAGGACAGCACGCCAGCCATCAGCCCGGCGACAATGTCATCCATCATCACGCCCCATCCACCGGGCAATTTTTCTTCGGCCCAGGATACCGGCCAGGGTTTCCAAATGTCGAACACGCGAAACAGGATGAAGGAAACAAAGAAGGCGGGCAGGGACACGGTGCCCCAGGCGACAAAGGCCGACGCCAGCCATTGCCCGGCCAACTCATCAATCACGCATTCCGAGGGATCGGGATTGCCGGTCGCGCGCACATGATCGGCGCAGGCCACAACGCCCAGCACCAGCGCAATCAGGGCCGCGCCCAGAAGGCCCAGTGCGCCGCCGCCATACATGGCGATAAGAATGCCCAGCGGCAGAGCGATGGCGCTCATGATGGTGCCCTGCGCCTGGGGGAAATAGCCGATCCCGAACACGGTGGAGATCACGGCGGAGGCGCGGGGCATCGTCATAAGCGCACAGTGGCCACGGCCTGCGCCGCCAGGCCTTCCTGTCGGCCGGTATAACCCATGCCTTCGGTGGTGGTGGCTTTGACGCTGACCCGCGCCACATCCATACCCAGAATTTCCGCGATGCGCGTGCGCATGGCTTCGCGGTGCGGGCCGATCTTGGGCCGCTCGCATATCAGGGTGACGTCGCAATGAACAATGCGGCCGCCTTTTTCCGCCACCAGCTTGGCGGCGTGATCCAGGAATTTCCAGCTCGGCGCACCGCGCCAGCGTTCGTCGCTGGGCGGGAAATGCTGGCCGATATCACCGGCGCCGATACAGCCCAGAATGGCGTCGGTAAGGGCATGAAGCCCGGCATCGGCATCGGAATGCCCCAACATGCCGTGCGTGTGCGGCACCTTCACGCCGCAAAGCCAGACATGATCGCCGTCGCAGAAACGATGCGCGTCATAGCCCATGGCGCTGACACTTTCGCCTCCCAGCAAATTTTCCGCCAAAGCGAAATCCTTCTCGGTGGTGATCTTCAGATTGGTTTCCTCGCCCGGTACGGCTTCCACCTTGATCCCTGCCAGCGCCGCGATTTCAACATCATCGGTGACATCGCGCGACGCAAATTCGCGGTGGGCTTTCAGGATATCGGCAAAACGGAAACCTTGCGGCGTCTGGGCGCGAAAAAGATTGTCGCGGGGAATGGTGGCCCAGGCGTCGCCATCCTTGCGCCGCAGCGTATCGGCCACCGCCAGCATCGGCACCGCGCCTTTGGCGCCGGCGGTCAGCGCGTTCACGACATTGGCAATCACAGAAGGCGACACCAGCGGCCGGGCCGCGTCATGGATCAGGACAAAATCGGGCGCGGATTTTTCGATCGCTTCCAGCCCCAGCCGCACCGAATCCTGACGCCGGGCGCCACCTGCCACGGGCGGCGCGCCGCCAGGAAGGGCAGCAGCATAGAGGTCGTCCTGGCCTGGGCCGATCACGACACGGATTGTCGTTTCCTGGGCGGGCAGGCCGGCAAAGGCAGCCGCGCTGCGGGCGAGCAGGGATTTTCCCGCAAGCCATTCATACTGCTTGGGTTTTTCACGACCCGTGCGCTCGCCTTTACCGGCAGCGACGATCAAAACGGCTATTTTCAGCATGGCTCTCAATTCCCTGGCTCCTGCCTATCATTTGCCGGGAAAAGCCGCGATATCTCTTTGACGGATCGGAAAATGCCTATATTGTGACCATGACTTAATCATGCACAAAAAATAGGCATATGACGACAGGGGTCTTATCCAAATCTCGCGGGGACGCAGCCCAGATCGCGGCCATCGCCAACGCCCTACCCATGCCCATCCTTCTTCTGGGCCCGAACCAGGAGATCACCTTCGTCAATCCGGCCGCCGAACAGTTCTTCCAGACCGGCGCCGGCATTCTGCTCAAGCAGTTCATCAACGACCTTCTGCCGTTTGACAGCCCGCTGTTTCAGCTCATCAACCAGGCGCGGGAGCGCAACTCTTCCGCCGCCGAACGCGATGTCGATCTTTCCACCGTGCGGCACGGCGAACGCATCGCCGATGTTTCGGTGACGCCGCTGCCCGAACCCGAAGGCACGCTGGTCATCACCTTGCAGGAACGCAGCCTGGCCCAGCGCATGGACCGCCAATTGATGGCGCGCGGTGCTGTGCGCTCCATGCACGGCATGGCGGCCGTGCTGGCGCATGAGATCAAGAATCCGCTGGCCGGAATTCGCGGCGCGGCGCAGCTGCTGGAAGAGACATTGGCCCCGGACGAACGGGAGATGACGCAACTGATCGTGGCGGAATCCGACCGTATCCGCGGCCTGATCGACCGCATGGAAAGCTTCGGCGATACCCGCAGCCTGATGCGCCACCCCGTCAACATCCACGAGGTGCTGGATCGTGTGCGCAAAGTGGCTGAGACCAGCTTCGCGCGGAATGTCACCATCACCGAAAACTTCGACCCGTCACTGCCGCCGGTGGCCGGTGACCGCGACCAGCTGATCCAGGTGTTTCTCAATCTGGTGCGCAATGCTTCGGATGCCCTGCCGGAGACGGGCGGCGAAATCGCGCTGACCACCGGCTATCGTCCCGGTGTGAAATTCGGCGCCGGCATGGGCGGCGAACGCGTCTCGCTGCCGCTGGAAGTTACTGTGCGCGACAATGGCAGCGGCATCCCCGCCGACCTGATGCCGCATATTTTTGAACCCTTCGTCACCACCAAGGCGCGCGGCTCGGGCCTGGGGCTGGCGCTGGTGGCCAAGATCGTCGGCGATCACGGCGGCGTCATCGAATGTGAATCCATGCCGCGGCGAACCCTGTTCCGCGTCCTGTTGCCCAAATCCGCCCAAGAAGACACATGAGAGAAGAAGCATGATCGGCAATGCCACCATTCTGATTGCCGATGACGACAGCGCCATCCGCACCGTGCTGAACCAGGCCTTGGGCCGCGCCGGTTACAATGTGCGCACCACCGGCACGGCGGCAGGGCTGTGGCGCTGGATCGCGGCGGGCGACGGCAATCTGGTGATTACCGATGTCGTGCTGCCGGATGAAAGCGGTTTTGACCTCATTCCGCGCATCAAGCGCATTCGTCCCGATTTGCCCATCCTGGTGATGAGCGCGCAGAACACGCTTCTTACTGCCATCACCGCTGCCGAACGCGGCGCCTTTGAATATCTGCCCAAGCCCTTCGACCTGAAGGAATTGACGAGCGTGGTGCAGCGGGCGTTGTCCAGCCCATCGGGCAAGCACGATACCTCTGCTGCGCCCGCCACCGAAGAACGGTTGCCCCTGATCGGCCGCAGCGCGGCGATGCAGGAAATCTATCGCGTCATCGCGCGCATGACTCAAACCGACCTTACCGTGATGATCATGGGCGAAAGCGGCACCGGCAAGGAACTGGTGGCCCGCGCCCTGCACGATTACGGCAAGCGCCGGCACGGCAATTTCGTCGCCGTGAACATGGCGGCCATCCCCAAGGAGTTGGTGGAAAGCGAATTGTTCGGCCATGAGCGCGGCGCGTTCACCGGCGCCACCAATCGCGGCATCGGCCGCTTTGAACAGGCGGAAGGCGGCACACTGTTTCTGGACGAGATCGGCGACATGCCGCTGGAAGCGCAGACGCGGCTTTTGCGCGTGTTGCAACAGGGCGAATATACGACGGTGGGCGGGCGCACGCCGATCAAGACCGATGTGCGCATCATCGCCGCCACAAACCGCGATCTGCGTCAGTTGATTACCCAGGGCCTTTTCCGCGAAGACCTCTACTACCGGCTGAATGTGGTGCCCCTGCGCCTGCCGCCCTTGCGCGAGCGCGTCGAGGATGTTGCCGATCTGGTGCGCCACTTCCTGCGCAAGGCCAATGACGAAGGCCTGCCGGCCAAAAGCGTGGACGCGGACGGGCTGGAAGCCCTGCGCCGCCATCGCTGGCCCGGCAATGTGCGCGAACTGGAAAACCTGATCCGCCGTCTGGCGGTGCTGCATGCCGGGGAGTCCATTCCGGCATCGGCGATCCTGGCGGAATTGAAAGAGCCGGTGCGCAGCCCGGGCCTGGAAGAGGGCGACAGCGGAGAGTCCTTGTCCGCGTCGGTGGAGCGCTACCTCACCCAGTATTTCCTGGCTCAGGGCGACAAGCTGCCGCCGCCGGGCGTCTATGACCGGGTGCTGGAGGAAGTGGAGCGGCCGCTGATTTCCATCTGTCTGGCGGTCACCAAGGGCAACCAGATCCGCGCCGCCCAGCTTTTGGGACTGAACCGGAACACGCTGCGGAAGAAGATCCGCGACCTCGGGTTGGACGTCATTAAAGGGTTGCGATCCGAATAGACGCTATTCGGATCGCAACGCGAGCGGTGCGAGCGGCAGCGCAGCAGCACCGCGAAGCCCAGTTCGCGCAGCGATTAACAGCCGAAGTCACAGTCCGATTCGGGAAAAATACCGCCTTTTCAGGCGGTAACGCTGTTGTACGATTGCATCGCTGCATTCTTGCAACAGCCGGTGTAGTGGCTAAACTGTCGCAAACCGACAGCGTTAACCGTAGGACCAGGTCATCAGCCCTCTGACTTCCATACACCAGTGGCGCGCCGGCACCCGGCCGGTGTCGATGCCGTCCAAGCTTGCCTTGGGCGTCGCCGTTCTGGCGGTGGGGTCTTGTTCCATCACCTATGCCGCCCTGTCCGGCCTGACAAAATTCACGCCCGGCCGCACCGGCCTCATGGCGCTGTTCCTGATCAACCTCGGATTGGGGCTTACCCTTGCGGCGCTGATCGCCTGGCGCCTGCTGCGGTTATGGGCAGAGCGTAAATCCGGCCGCGCCGGCGCCCGGCTGCATGTGCGGCTGGTCACCTGGTTTTCGGCCATCGCGGTGGTGCCCGCCATTCTGGTGGCGATCTTTGCGTCCGTGACCCTCAATCTGGGTCTGGACGCGATGTTCTCCGCCCAGGTGCAGGGCGCACTGACCAATGCGGTCAATGTCGCGCAGACCTATGTGAAAGAGCATGAGCGCAGCATCATCGGCGACGCCTATGAAATCGCCAACGGACTGCAACGCGATCCCACCCTGTTCGACGAAGAAAAACATGTCCGCATCCAGGCGTTCAGCGACCGGCTGAACAGCCAGACCAAGGATCGCGGCTTGCAGGCTTCTTACATTGTCGGCGGCGACGGAAAAATTCTCGCCTCGACCAAGCAGGCCTATCTGAAGGATCCCAAGCCGCCCAGCGCCGCCGACCTGTCGCAAGCGCGCGCCGGCTCGATTGTCGTGGACGCGGTGCCCGAAACCGGCACCGTTACCGCCCTGATCCAGATGCAGGCCCTGACCGATGCCTATCTGGAAGTGGTGCGCGTGGTGGACCCGCAAGTGTTCGGCTATTACCGCCGCACCCAATCCGCCGTGTCGGAATATAACCGCCTCAACGACAACCGCATCGAAGTGCAGCTTCTGTTCGCGGCGCTGTATGCGGTGGTGGCGCTGGTGATCCTGCTCGCCGCGATGCTATCGGGTCTCTGGGCCGCCAACCGGCTGGTGAAACCCATTTCCGGTTTGATCGGCGCTGCGGAACGCGTGTCAGAAGGTGATCTCACCGCCCAGGTGAAAGTGGACCGCGACAGCGACGAAATCGCCACCCTCGGTCTTGCTTTTAATCGCATGACCGAACAGCTGGGCGCGCAGCGCGATGATCTGGTTGCCGCCAACCGCCAGATTGACGAACGCCGCCGCTTTACCGAGACCGTGCTATCGGGCGTCAGCGCCGGCGTGGTCGGCATCGCCACCGATGGCACCATCACCATCATCAATCGCGCCGCCGCCCGGCTGCTGAATGCCACGCCGGAGGAACTAGAAGGGCGGCACTATTCCGAATCCGTGCCGGAACTGGCGGCCCTGATCCGGCGGGCGATTTCCGAACCGGTTGGCCGGGCCAGCGGTGAAGTCAGCATCAAGCGGGACGGCAGCCAACGCGCGCTCAGCGTGCAAGTCAGCAGCGAGCGCGGCGCGCATGGCTTTATCGCCACCTTTGACGACATCACCGATCTGGTATCGGCACAGCGCACCGCGGCCTGGGCGGATGTGGCCCGCCGCATTGCCCATGAGATCAAGAACCCGCTGACCCCGATCCAGCTTTCCGCCGAGCGGCTGAAGCGCAAATATATGGACGAGATCACCACCGATCCCGATATTTTCCGCCAATGCGTCGACACGATTGTGCGCCAGGTCGGCGATATCGGGCGGATGGTGGATGAGTTCTCCTCCTTCGCGCGGATGCCGACCCCGGTGATGCGGCGAGAGAATGCCCAGGAGCTTTTGCAGCAGGCGGTGTTCCTGCAGCGTGTCGGGCATCCCGATATCACGTTCGAGACGAAGTCGCCGCCCGAGCCGGTGCATTTCGAAGGCGATGGCCGCTTGATTGCGCAGGCGCTGACCAATGTGCTGAAGAATGCGGGCGAGGGCATCGCCGCGCGTCATGCCAAGGGCGACGATGTGCCCGGCAAGATCCAGATCGCGCTGGCGCCCAATGGGGCCACGCTGGCATTCCGCGTCACCGACAATGGCATCGGCTTGCCGCCGGAACACCGGCACCGCCTGACCGAGCCTTACGTAACCACGCGCGCCAAGGGCACCGGCCTGGGTTTGGCGATCGTGCGCAAGATCATGGAAGACCATGGGGGAGAAATCACCCTGGGCGATGCCGAGAATGGGGAGGGCGCGGAAGTGACCCTGACATTCCCTTTCTCGCAAAAAGCCCAGCGCCAAAAGGCCCCGGACGACAGAGGAAGTGAAGATGAGCAAAAACGGATCGTTGATCGCGTCTGAAATCCTGGTGGTGGATGACGAGGGTGATATCCGGGATTTGATTTCCGGCATCCTCAGCGATGAAGGCTATGAAACCCGCAGCGCGGGCGACAGCGAAACCGCGCTTGCGGCCGTGCGCGCGCGCCGTCCGGCGCTGGTCGTGCTCGACATCTGGCTCCAGGGCTCCAAGCTGGACGGCATCCAGATTCTGGAAACGATCAAGCGCGAGCAGCCCGACCTGCCGGTGGTGATGATTTCCGGTCATGGCACGATTGAGACCGCCGTCGCCTCGATCAAGAAGGGCGCTTACGATTTTGTGGAAAAACCGTTCAAGGCAGACCGCCTGCTGCATGTGGTGGAGCGCGCCCTGGAAGCGGCGCGCCTGAAACGCGAAGTGCAGGAACTGAAACTCAAGGCCGGCGATGATGGCGAACTGGTCGGCCAGTCCTCCAACATCGCGCAATTGCGCTCCCTGGTGGACAAGATCGCTCCCACCAACAGCCGGGTGCTGATTTCCGGGCCCGCAGGTTCCGGCAAGGAAGTGGCGGCGCGGCTGATCCATGCCCGTTCGCGCCGCGCCGGCAACGCTTTTGTCGCCATCAACTGCGCCACCATGGAGCCAGACCGCATCGAAGCCGAGTTGTTCGGATTTGAATCCGCCGATGGCCCGCGCAAGACCGGGTTGTTCGAGCTGGCGCACAACGGCACGCTTTATCTGGACGAAGTCTCCGATATGCCGCTGGAAACCCAGGGCAAGATTTTGCGCGTGCTGATCGATCAAACTTTCACCCGCATGGGCGGCACCACGCGGGTGCAGGTGGATGCACGCGTGATCTGCTCCACCACCCGCGACCTGCGCGTGGAAACCGAAAGCGGCCGTTTCCGCGAAGACCTGTATCACCGCCTGAATGTGGTTCCGGTGCGCATTCCTTCGCTGGCAGAACGGCGCGATGACATTCCGCATCTGATTAGCCACTTTATGAAGCGGCTGTCGGCGGCGGGCGGATTGCCCATGCGCACCATCGGCGATGACGCCATGGCGGTGCTGCAGGCCCATAGCTGGCCCGGCAATGTCCGCCAGCTTCGCAATATCGTGGAGCGGCTTTTGATCCTGACCAGCGATGACATCAATGAAGCGGTGTCGGCCGACCTTCTGCCCACCGATCTGGGCAACAATGGCGGCTGGAGCGGCGGCAAGGGCGGCGATCTGGTGATTTCGTTGCCGCTGCGCGAAGCGCGCGAAATCTTTGAGCGCGATTATCTGGTAGCGCAGATCAACCGCTTCGGCGGCAACATTTCCCGCACCGCCGCCTTTATCGGCATGGAGCGCTCGGCCCTGCACCGCAAACTCAAATCGCTGGGTGTCGGATCGCAACAGGGCTTCAATGCCTGACATCCTTAAATGGGGAAACTCCCCCGCCGGCCGCATCGCTTATGTGAATGGCCGCTACCTGCCGCATGCCCAGGCGGGCGTGCATATCGAAGACCGCGGCCTGCAGCTTGGTGACGGCATTTACGAGGTCACCAATGTGATCGGCGGCAAACCGATTGACGAAGAGCCGCATCTCGACCGGATGGAACGCTCGTTACGCGAAATCGGTGTCGCCATGCCCATGAGCCGGGAATCCCTGAAGCTGGTGATGCGCGAAGTGATCGCCCGCAATCGCATCGCCAACGGGCTGCTGTATCTGCAGGTGACACGGGGCGCGGCACGGCGTGACCATGTCCCACCCAAAACACCGCTCAAGCCCACGCTGATCCTGACCATGCGTACCCAAGACATGGCGGCGCTCAAGACGCGGATGGAGAAGGGCGTTGCCGTCGCAACCGCACCCGATCTGCGGTGGAAGCGTTGCGATATCAAGACCGTCCAGCTTCTGCCCAACCTGCTTGCCAAGCAGGCGGCCAAGGCCAAAGGCGCTTATGAGGCCTGGCTGGTGGATGATGACGGCTATGTGACAGAAGGCGGCTCAACCAATGCCTGGATCGTGGATCAGGCAGGCACGGTGGTGACCCGCGATCTTTCCAACGCCATCCTGCCGGGCGTAACGCGGCGGATCATCCTGGACGCTATCCGGGAGGCAGGTTTGGAAGTGGCCGAGCGCAAATTCACGGTTGCGCAAGCGCAGAAGGCTCGGGAAGCATTCCTGTCTTCCGCTACGGGCGCAGCCGTGCCGGTGGTTATGATTGACGGCGTCAAAATCGGGGAAGGTTTCCCGGGTGCGTTAAGCCGCCGCATTCATGATCTCTATGCTCGAAAAGCAGGCATAAAAAGCTAGCAATTTTAGGGTTTTTCCCTCTTTCGCAATTGCAGCAATGGGCTATGCTGACTGCGCCGTGTTTCCCCAACGGCGCAAGAAAAAGATGGGCAAACCCATGAGCGAAAAACAACAAAATCTGCAGGACACGTTCCTCAACGCGGTCCGAAAAAGCAAAGCTTCCGTCACAATCTTTCTGGTCAATGGCGTAAAGCTCCAGGGCAATATTACCTGGTTCGACAATTTCTGCGTTCTTCTGCGCCGCGATGGTCAGGCGCAGCTGGTTTACAAGCACGCGATTTCAACGGTGATGCCGCTGGGACCGATCCAGTTGCAGGATGAAGCGGCGCACGAGACCGCCTGATTTTGGGCAGCGGCGCCTTTGTCATTCATGTGGAACCGCGCACGCGGGCGGTAACGCCTCGCGATGCGGAAGAACGGCTGGCCGAAGCGGTTGGGCTGACGGCGGCGATTGGGCTTACGGTCACGCGCGCCATCATCGCGCCGTTGGTCAAACCCGTTCCGGCCACACTGATCGGTTCGGGCAAGGTGGCTGAGATCGCGATCGAGGCGAAAGAATTCACGCCCGAAGTCATTATCGTCAACGCCCATCTGTCCCCGGTACAGCAGCGCAACCTGGAAAAGGAATGGGAAGCAAAGGTGCTGGACCGCACCGCGCTCATTCTTGAGATTTTCGGCCAGCGCGCCCAGACCAAGGAAGGCCGGCTGCAAGTGGAGCTGGCGCATCTGACCTGGCAGCGGTCACGGCTTGTCAGAAGCTGGACGCACTTGGAGCGGCAACGCGGCGGCTTCGGCTTCCTGGGCGGCCCGGGCGAAACCCAGATCGAAAGCGACCGGCGCCAGATCGGCGAACGCATTCTGCGCATCAAAAAGGATCTGGAAGCGGTCAAGCGCACCCGCGCCTTGGGCCGTCAGGCACGAAAACGGGTGCCATACCCGGTGATCGCGCTGGTCGGTTACACCAATGCCGGCAAGTCCACTTTGTTCAACGGGCTGACCGACGCCGACGTGGTGGCCAAGGATCTTCTGTTCGCCACCCTGGACCCCACCATGCGGGGCGTGAAGCTGCCGCGCGGCACCAAAGTCATCCTGTCCGATACGGTGGGCTTTATCGCCGACCTGCCCACCGAGCTGGTCGCCGCCTTCCGCGCCACCCTGGAAGAGGTGCTGGAAGCCGACCTGATCGTCCATATCCGTGACGCCGCCCATGATGAGACCGAGGCCCAGAAGGCCGACGTGCTGAAGGTGCTGGCTGAACTGGGGGTGCCGGAGGATCGGCCGATGGTGGAGGTGCTGAACAAGATCGACCTGCTGCTGGAGGAGGCGCGGGACGGTCTGCTCGACGGCAATGCCAGGGGCAAAAGCGCGGTGGCAGTTTCAGCCCTTACGGGCGCTGGGGTAGGTGCATTGCTGGACCGTTTCGAGGCCGCCGTGACACATGACAACATTGGTTTGACCCTGACTTTGGATGTCAGTGATGGGGCTGGTTTGGCCTGGACTTACCGCCATGCCGAGGTGGTCAGCCGCCGCGAAAGGGCTGCCAACATCGTCCTGAAACTCAGAATCCGTCCACAGGACGCCGGTCTTTTCGACAGTCATTTTCCGGGGAAAATTAAGCCCGATCAAAAGGCTGCCGCCGAAGACTAATGTGAATTCTTAAGGGGCAGGGGCTGTGAGTAGGGGTCAAAGCCCCGTCTTTTTGGCCTTCACCCACAAAGCTTCCATCTCATCCAGGCTGGCGTCCGCCGGGGTGCGGTTTTGGGCGGCAAGTCCGGCTTCGATGAATTTGAAGCGGCGGGTGAATTTGGCGTTGGCGGCGCGCAGGGCGGCTTCCGGGTCCACCTTCAGATGCCGGGCCAGGTTGGCCACAACAAAGAGCAGGTCGCCCACTTCCTCGGCGTGTTTCTCCGGGGGTGCTTCCACAATCTCCTGGGCTTCCTCGGCCAGCTTCTCGATCACCTTGCTGGCATCGTCCCAATCGAACCTTACCGTGGACGCCCGGCGCTGCAGCTTTTCAGCCCGAAGCAGGGCGGGAAGGGCCAAGGGCACATCGTCCAGCAGGGAGGCCGCCGCTTTGCTGGCCTTTGCCTTCTGGGCCCGTTCTTCCGCCTTCAAGGCCTCCCAGTTCAGCTTCTGGGCGCCCGCATCCTTGGCCGCTTCGGCGTCTCCAAAGACATGCGGATGGCGGCGCAGCATCTTGCCTGTGATGGCTTGCACCACATCGCCAAAGTCGAACAGGCCCTGTTCTTCAGCGATGCGGGCATGGAAAACCACCTGGAACAGCAGATCACCCAATTCGTCGGGCAGGGCTTTGAAGTCCTTGTCCTCGATGGCGGCCGCGACTTCGTAAGACTCTTCCACCGTGTATGGTGCGATGGTTTCGAACGTCTGGACACGGTCCCACGGGCAACCATCGGGCCCGCGTAACCGGCGCATGATTTCCAGCAGGGCTTCGATATCGCGAGATGGATTGGACATGTATTCCACTGGCTAGAAGGCGCCGCAAACCGGCATTGTCACAATTCCCACGGATTGCTGGTGGAAGCGGGCGGTATAGGTTTTACGGATTTCTTCCGCCTTGTCGCGCAATTCCTTGGTGTCAGGCGCGTCCACCTCGATGATCCGGCTGGGTTCGCGGGCGATGGCGTTGGTCTTCTGATCGCGCCAGCGTCCCATGGCGTTCGTAACCGTATAGCCGCCGGGAAAGCGCGGGGTGACGGTACGGGCCAGAAAATCCTCCCAGGCCGTATCCGTGATCAGCTTTCTGTTCTCGGTGAGACCGAAATAGAGCCGCACGCTCAGCATCGGTGTCTGTCCCACAGGGCACGCGGCATAGGCGGGGGTGGCCGCCAGAGTCAGGGCGAGCAGGATGGCGGGTCTGGTCAGGGCCGGTTTGGGCATCTTATTTTCGTATAAGTAATATTATGTAAAATAATAGATGGGAAGCAGACGCAACACCCTGGTGGGGGTGGTTGTGCATGCTAGACGGCAAAAACCGTCAGGGGCGCGGCATGCCGTTGGGGTTGGAGGGTGCTGACTGGGGCAGCGGCGCCATGGGATTATATCTCACCGTGCCGTTGGTCTGGGCCGGATTGGCCTTGGCGTCGTAGGTGCTGCCCTCTTGCCCGGCATAGCGGCTCCAGTTGGGATTGCTGGGCTCCTTGGAGACAAAGGAACCATAGGGAAACAACAGGGGCGAGAAAATGAAAAGGCTCAGCGCCACCAGGGTCGTCTTCATAGAAATCTCCGATCAGCAGCAGGCAAGATGGCATGCCTTCATCTTATTGCCAACTTACGGGACTGAAAGTTGACGCTGCCTTTAGTTGCCGCCCAGCCGGGTACCGACGGCCGACGTGTCCGCCAGAACCGGTGCGTTGGTGTTCGCACCATTCGGCGTGCTGGCCGGAACCGGCGCGTTCTGATCGGTCTCGCCGGCCAAAGTCGGCTGATTGGGCTTGCGTGTCACCACAAAGACTTTGAGCATTTCCGAAGCGGGGATGAATTTCGGCTCAAGCTCCAGCACCTTTTGATAGTCGAAATAGGCGTGCTACAGGTCGCCGCTCAGATGCTCGGCGACGGCGCGGTTATAATAGCCGGCGAACGGCAAGCTCCGGCCCAACTCAAGGCCCTTGTTGGCGTCGGCGATCGCGAGCGCCCATTGCTTGGTGTAAACATAGGCCCCGGCCCGATCAACATAGGCATCGCCCAGGGTCGGCATGATCTGGATGCCTTTGTTGTAATCGTCCATGGCGGCGTCATACCGCTTGCGCGCTATTTCCAGGGTGCCGCGATTGACATAGGTGCCCGCCTTGTCGTGCGCTGTCAGCGCCGAATTTTCCAGCGCCGCGGTGCAGGCGGCGATGCCGTTCACGGGATCAACAGCGGCCTTGGCCGCGATATAGCAGTCACGCGCAAGCTCGTTGCCGACCACGATCACATATGCCTTGGTGGGCGCGCTAAGCGCGACCAGTGCCGCTGCGGTTGCGGTCAATAAAGCGATACGGTGCTGTTTCATGGGGCCTCCAAAAGACCGGTTTGTAAAATTTTACATCCGTTTCGGAGCCGGACAAAGCGCAGAGGCGTTAACCGGGGCACCAAGTTTAGACCAAGCCCTTAGCCCAAGGTCACGGTCATCCCGTCATAGCCCGGTTCAACGCCCGGAGGCAGTTCCCGGACCAGGGTCTGATAGTCCATGTCCACATGCATATTGGTCAGAATGGCGCGGCGCGGGCTGACTTTTCCGACCCACTCCAGGGTTCGTTCCAGGTGAAAATGGCTGGGATGGGGGGTGCGGCGCAGGGCGTCCACAATCCAACACTCCACCCCTTCCAGGGCGGCCAGGGCCGCCTCGTCCAGATCGTGGACATCCGGCGAATAGGCCAAATTCCCGAACCGGAAGCCCAAGGAGCGAATCGTCCCGTGGCGCTGGCCGAAGGCGCGCACCGGAATGGCGCCCCCTGCTCCGGCAATTGCAAATTCCGCGAAGGGTTCGGCGATCTCATGGGCATTGAGAATGGGTGGATAGTCGCTGCCCGGCGCCTGGACATAGCAATAGCCGAATTTCTGCATCACATCCGCCTTGGTGGTGCGGTCGAACCACACATCGATGCGGGCATGGTTTTTGATGGTCAGAACACGCAGGTCATCCATGCCATGCAACTGATCGGCATGACCGTGGGTGATGAGCACGCCATCCAGATTGGTCACCCGCGCATCGAGCAATTGCTGGCGCATGTCCGGCGACGTGTCCACCAGGACATTGGTAGCGCCTTGATCGTTTTTGCTGCTGACCAGCAGCGAACAGCGGCTGCGGCGGTTTTTGGGATTGTCCGGATCGCAGACGCCCCAATTGCCTGTCCCGTCCGGGCCACCCAAGCGCGGCACGCCGCCCGAAGAGCCACATCCCAAAATGCGGGCCTCGATCATGCGGGGCGCCCAACCTTAGGGAACAAGCGAAAGAAATTATCCGTGGTGGCGGCGGCAAGCTCCGCTTCGCTGACACCTTTCAGCTCCGCCAGCATTTTGGCGGTATGGACCACAAAGGCCGGCTCGTTGGTTTTGCCACGATGCGGCATGGGTGACAGAAACGGCGCATCGGTTTCCACCAGCAGACGATCCAGCGGCACGGTCTTGAGCACATCGCGCAGCGCTTGCGAGTTTTTGAAAGTGGCGATGCCGGACACGGAAATATAAAGCCCCAGTTTCAACGCCGCATCGGCCAATGTTTGCGTGCCGGTGAAGCAATGGATCAGGCCGGTGAACGGTCCAGCCGCCATTTCCTCTTCCAACAGGGCGATGGTGTCGTCATCGGCGTCCCTTGTATGGACGATCACCGGCAAGCCGGCGGTACGCCCCGCCGCGATATGGGCGCGGAAATTCTTCTTCTGTGCCTCGCGCGGGGCGTGTTCGTAATAATAATCGAGGCCGGTTTCACCGATCCCCACCACTTTGGGATGAGCGGCTTCCGCCAGCAGCGGCGCGGGGTCGCTAAGCAATTCCTTTTCCGCCTCATGCGGATGCACGCCTACGCTGCACCAGACATCGGGGAATTGTTCGGCCACTTTCCTCACGCCGGGAAAGCGCGCCAGCTCGGTACCAATGCTGACACACACGCCGACACCGGCGGCGCGGGCGCGTTGCACCACCCCTTCGACACTGCCGGCGTATTCCGGAAAATCAAGATGACAGTGACTATCGACAAGCATTAGAGAGCCCCTGCACGTCGGGCGGTTTGCGACAGGTCGCGCGCCGTGGTGAGCAAAGTCTGGCGTGGTTCCAGATGCAGGCCTTCGGCCCGCGCGAAGGCGCTCTTCAAACGCGTAAGCGCGGCGGTCCAGCGCTCAAGTCCTGGCGCACCCTGATAGGCGCGGGCGCGAATACGCTCCGACAGTGCTTCGACCAGAAAATTGCCGAATTTTTCCAGACCATCGGTGACGCGGTAAAGCTTTTCGCCAAGTGCCAACAGGGCCAGCAGATCGGGCGCGGAAGCACCCTCCACCAGCTTATCGGCTTGCGCAGCCAGCTCCCTGCCCTCGCCGGAAGCCAGCGTCATCGCCGCGCCAATCGAGCCACCGCAAAGACGGATCAGTTGCGCGCGTTCGTCGGGGCTGACATCCGGCAGATACTGTTTGAGCGCCTGATCCATGGTGGCGTCGTCCAGTGGCCGCAGCACCAGGCGCTGACAACGCGAACGGATGGTGGGCAGCAAGCGGCCTGGCGTGTTGGACAGCAGCATCAGCATGGCGCGGCTGGGCGGTTCTTCCAGCATCTTCAAAAGCGCATTGGCGGCGTTGTCATTCATATCATCGGCGGTATCGACAATGCCGACACGCCAGCCACCCGCACCCGAGGTCATGCCGAAGAACCCGGCGAGCTTGCGAACCTCGTCCACGCCCAACACCGTCATCTGCTTGCCAGTTTTTTCATTGAAGCCGCGCTGAAGCAGCAGCAAGCCCGGATGCGCCCCGGCCGACATCTGCATCGCAGCGGGATCATTGGCCGCCACGGCAAGATCGGCGGCGCCGCTATCCTTGGCGCCATGGGCCAGAAGGTAGCGCGCGATACGGTAGGCCATGGTGGCTTTGCCCACGCCGGGCGGGCCGGAAATCAACCAACCTTGCGGCGGCCGCCCGCTGCGCAGGGCCCGCGCCGCCCGCGCCAACGCGGCGTCCTGACCCCAAAGCTGCAGGGTGCGGCGGGGATGCGGAAAGTCCGGCTCGACAGGGGCTGCGGAACGTTTGGCCATGACGTCTTATAGACTGAAATGCTTCTGCGTGGCGGACCAAATCGCCGCCGCGACCTGGTCTTCACTCTGGTTTGCGTCAATCACCACACAGCGGTCGGGGCTGCGCGCGGCGATATCCAAAAAGGCCTGGCGCAGCCTTTGATGAAAATCCTTGTCGAAATTCTCGAAGCGCTGCTCCGCCCCGCCCCGCGCACCGGCGCGCTTCAGGCCAATCTCCACATCCAGATCCAAAATCAGGGTGAGGTCGGGGCTAAAGTCATCCAGCACGATGGAATCGATGCGGCGGATAAACTCCCGCGGCAGTCCGCGCCCCACGCCCTGATAGGCGAAGCTGGAATCGTTGAAGCGGTCGCTGATCACCCATTTGTTGGCGACCAAGGCCGGACCGATGGTGCGCTTCACGTGATCGGCGCGGGCGGCATAGATCAACATCGTCTCGGTCAGCGCATCCCAACGGCACGGTTCGCCCTGCACCAGCAGCGCACGAATTTCTTCCGCGCCCGGCGAGCCGCCAGGCTCGCGGGTGGTGACAACCGTGAGGCCCTTCTTTTCCAGCGCGGCGGCAAGCCGCTTTATCTGGGTGGACTTGCCCGCCCCCTCGCCGCCTTCCAGGGTTATGAAACGCCCCGTCATCGCCGATTACTTCCGGATCATGCTCATAAGGCGTTGGAAGATGCTGGCGCGGTTGACATCGGCGGCGGCATAGACCGGCACCGTGGCCCCGGGAAAGCGCGGCGCCGTGACCGTGGCTGTGCCGACCCGTTGCCCGGCCGTGATCGGCGCGGTCAGATCGGGATCAATCTTCACCACCGTCTTAAGCGAGTTGCGCGCATCCACTTCCATGGTCAGGGCCAGCGGCTGCTGTACCCGCACCGGCACAGTGGGCTGCGCGCCATCCGCCACCGTTGCGGTGCCCACCACCTGCCCGGACTTGAAGATCGCATAAGAACGGAATTCGCGGAACGCCATGTCCATCACCCGGCTGGCTTCCTCGGCGCGGCGGATATTGGGAAAGTAATCATTCTTGTATTGCGGATAGCGCAGCCCGTTCAACACCAAGATCAGCCGCTGCGCGCCGCGCTTGGCTGAGATGGTGATGCCGTAACCGGCGGCATCGGTGTGACCGGTCTTGAGCCCATCGGCGCCTTCCAACTGTCCGATCACAAGATCGCGGTTGGGCTGGTTGATATTGTGCCAGGTAAAGCTCTTCTCACTGAAGTAGTGATAAAGGGCGGGATAGTCGTTGATCAGGTGACGCGACAGCTTGGCCAGATCGAGCGCGCTCATCAGCTGGCCATCCGGATCGGGCAAGCCATCGGGATTGACGAAGGTGGATTGCGCAAGCCCCAGCTGCTTGGCGCGGGCGTTCATCATCGCCACGAAATTCTCCACCGTGCCGCCCACGCCTTCCGACACTACGATGCAGGCGTCGTTACCGGACTGAATGATGATGCCGCGGATCAGGTCTTCCACCGAGATGCGTGATCCCAGCTCCACGAACATTTTCGAGCCCTGGGTGCGCCAGGCGCGCTCAGAGACCGGGAATGTATCGGTCAGCTTGACCCGTCCGTCCTTCAGGCGCTGGAACAGAACTTCCAGCGTCATCAGCTTGGACATGGAGGCCGGCGGCATCGCCGTCAGGCCATCCTTCTCCCACAGCACCTGGCCGGTGTTGGCGTCCATCAGCAGCGCGTGTTCCGCACTGGTGTCCATGGCGGCAAAAGCCGGCGCCGCGGCGAATGCCAGAAAGGTCAGGGAAAGCAGAAAGCGGCGCATGAAGGCTCCGTGATGTTGCTGCTATTGATCGACAATGATCTGGGCGTCGCTGCTGCCCGCGCGGGTAATGCGCGACATGGCGGCGTCGGCATCCTGCACCGAACTCAGCGGGCCGGTACGGACTCTATAAAGCGTCTGGCCGCCCCGTTGAAGCGTGGAAATATGCAGGTCCCCGCCCAGGCTGTTCATCAGGCGGCGGGCATTTTCCTGATTGCTGAAGGCGCCGACCTGAACATAGATGCGGGGCGCGGCCGGCACCGGAACTTTATCCACCTTGCCGGTGGGCTCATTGGATGACATTTGCACCGGCGGCGAAGGCGGCGGCGCGGGCAACGGCACAGCCGTCACCGGCGGGGCTACCGGCACACCGGGCACGATATTGAGCGCCTGGGCGTTCACGCCGCCCGACGGCACCGCCGGCAGGGCATTGGCAATTTCCGGCGGGGTGTTCTGCGGCGGCTTGCCGTTCAAATCGGCGCGGCCCAGATACGTCACGCGCACCTTGGCGGTGCCGACCCGCACCACATCCAGCAGCTCCGCCGCCTTGCGCGACAGATCGATAATGCGGCCGCGCGCATAAGGGCCCCGGTCATTGACCCGCACGATAAGGGATCTGCCATTGTCCAGATTGGTCACCCGCACATTGACCGGCAAGGGCAAGGTCTTGTGGGCGGCGGTAAGCTGGTTGCCGTCATAGATTTCGCCGTTGGCGGTGGATTTGCCGTAGAAGTCCGGCCCATACCAGGAGGCGATGCCGGTCTCGTCATAATCCAGCTGTTCGCGCGGATAGTACCAGACACTGTCGATCTGATAGGGCTGGCCGACCTTGTAGACCCCGGCATTGGGCGGCACCTGGACCGCGTTGTCTGCCACCATGCGCGGTGGCGGCGCCCGCCTGCCCGAGCAGGCGGCCAGCAGCATCAAGCCGGACATGGCCGTAAATCGCAGGGCTTGACGGTAAAAAAGCATCCCGCTCCGAATCGAAAAACAGGTTGTTGCGAAGCTAAACCCCGGAGCCAAAAGCGCAAAGCATTTAGGCACTTAAATTCATTGCAGGGAGTGCGCGGCTCCCATAATGGTTCCATTTAAGGACAGGTGGCCGAGTGGTTTAAGGCAGCGGTCTTGAAAACCGCCGTGGGTGAAAGCTCACCGTGAGTTCGAATCTCACCCTGTCCGCCAATCCCTAGTCCAGGCGGCGCGCAAACCCGCCTGAACCTGAGACTTCTCAGATATCCGCGTAGCAGCGCACTTCCTGGTCCGCGCCAGGAGCGACAGGCAGGCGAGCAAAGCGAAGCCGTCGGCTGCGCGACCAAAAAGAATCGGCAGGCGCCTTAAATGTCTGCGTAACAACGAACCTCTTGGTCCGCGCCTGCCGTCGTCACCGCGCCATCGCGAGCCGGGCCGACATTCTTGGCGTAGCGGGCCAGGGCGCCGGTCTTGTAACCGGGCGCTTTCGGCTTGAAGGTTTTTTTGCGTTCCGCCAGCTCGGCATCCGACAGCGCCACCGACAATTCGCCGGTATCCGCGTCGATGGTGATGATGTCGCCATCCTTGAGCAGACCGATCGGGCCCATATCAGCCGCTTCCGGCCCGACATGGCCGACGCAAAGGCCGCGCGTACCGCCGGAGAAACGTCCGTCAGTGAGGAGTGCGATATTCTCCACGCCCTGGCCATATAGCGCGGCGGTGGTAGACAGCATTTCGCGCATGCCGGGACCGCCCTTGGGCCCTTCCCAGCGGATCACCAGCACATCGCCTTCCTGATAACGGCGCGCCTGGACGAAATCGAAGCAATCCTCTTCGCAATCAAACACCCGGGCCGGGCCCTTGTGCTTGACGTGCTTGAGGCCCGCGATCTTCACGATAGCGCCTTCAGGGGCGAGATTGCCTTTCAGCCCGACCACGCCGCCGGTGGGCGAAAACGCCTTGTCCACCGAGACGATGACCTTCTGGTCGGGATTGAACTTAATGTCTTTCAGATTTTCCGCGATGGTCTTGCCGGTCACGGTCACGCATTCGCCATGCAGCAACCCGGCATCCATCAGCGAGCGCATCAGCATCGGCACGCCGCCCGCTTCCCACATATCCTTGGCGACATATTTTCCGCCCGGCTTCATGGAAGCGATGTAAGGCGTGCTTTTGAAAATCGCCGCCACATCGAACAGGTCGAATTTGATGCCGGCCTCATTGGCCATGGCAGGCAGATGCAGCGCCGCATTGGTCGAGCCGCCGGACGCCGCCACGATGCGGGCGGCATTCTCAAGGCTCTTGATTGTAACGATGTCACGGGGGCGCAGATTCTTGGCCAGCAGGTTCATCACCGCCTGCCCCGCCTTCAGCGCGAAATCATCGCGCTCCAAAATCACGGCCGGCGGGCCGCTGCTGTATGGCAGCGCCAGGCCGATAGCTTCCGCGACACAGGCCATGGTGTTGGCGGTGAACTGGCCGCCGCAGGCACCCGCACCGGGGCATGCGACTTTTTCCAGCAGGCACAATTCGCTTTCCGGCATTTTGCCGGCGGAATGCTGGCCCACGCCTTCGAACACATCGACAACGGTGACATCACGGTTCTGATAGCGGCCCGGCATGATCGAACCGCCATACAGAAACACCGACGGCACATTCAGGCGCAGCATCGCCATCATCATGCCCGGCAGGGACTTGTCGCAGCCCGCCAGCCCCACCAGCGCATCATAGGAATGACCGCGCATGGTCAGCTCCACTGAATCCGCGATCACTTCGCGCGACACCAGCGACGAGCGCATGCCTTCATGGCCCATGGCGATGCCGTCGGTGACGGTGATGGTGCAGAATTCGCGCGGCGTGCCGCCGTTTTCTTTCACGCCCTTCTTGGCCGACTGGGCCTGGCGCATCAGGGCAATGTTGCAGGGCGCCGCTTCATTCCAGCAGCTCGCCACACCCACCAGCGGCTGGTGGATTTCCGCCTCGGTCAGGCCCATGGCGTAAAGGTAGGACCGGTGCGGCGCCCGGGAGTGCCCTTCCGTGACATGGCGGCTGGGCAGGCGGGATTTGTCGAACTTGGTCATGAAGGCTTATCCGCTGGAAAAGGTGGCGGACTATGGCCTCCGCCCCCTGCCCCCAGCAAGCCGGAAAATCTGCAGAGCGGGCATGAAAAAGCCCGGAGGCCGCAGCCTCCGGGCCGTCTCATTGGCGCTCAAATGTTAGCGATAACCGTAGTGCAGACGGCCACGGCGATCCCGATAGGAATAGCGCTCGCGTTCATGGCGCGGCGCGGCACGATTGCAGTCATTGTTACGGGCGATGGCGTTACCCGCCAGGCCACCCACGACAGCACCGGCGACACCGCCAGCCACGCTTTTGGTACCCAGGCCACCGATCAGACCGCCGCCCACAGCGCCCAGGGCGGTGGCGTCGTTGTGGTCACGGCCGCTGCAGCCATCCGCATAGGCCGCAACATTGCCCGCGCCCAGCGCGATCACCGTGGCGGCAATCAGTTTTCCGAAGCGATTCATTCTGTTCTCCTTGGCCCCGTAAATGGGTGTGAGGGCCGAAACACGGAGTAACAACGGCGCTGCGGTGTGTTTGTTCCTAAAGCGCCGGGTAGTCAGTGTAACCTTTGGCGCCGCCGCTATAGAAAGTCGCGCTATCCCAGGGATTGAGCGGCGCGGCTTTGGCGAATCGCTGCGGCAGATCGGGATTGGCGATGAACAGTTTGCCGAAAGCCACGGCATCGGCCTTGCCCGCTTCCAGGATCTGCTCCGCGTTTTTCTGGTCGAAGCCTTCATTGGCAATCAAGGGGCCGCCGAACGCATCCTTGATCGCAGGGCCGATGGAATCGGGGCCCAGCTTTTCGCGGGTGGCGATAAAGGCCAAACCGCGCTTGCCCAATTCCCGCGCCACATAGGTAAAGGTCGTGCGCAGGTCGCTGTCGCCCATATCGTGCGAGTCGCCGCGCGGGGCCAGATGCATGCCAACGCGGGTCCCGCCCCACACATCAATCACGGCATCGGTGACTTCCAGCATCAGCCGGGCGCGATTTTCCAGCGAACCGCCATAGGCGTCACTGCGATGGTTGGTCTTGTCCTGCAGGAACTGGTCCAGCAGATAGCCATTGGCGCCGTGAATCTCCACGCCATCAAAACCGGCTTTCTTGGCATTCTCGGCGCCCTTGCGGTATGCGGCGATCACACCGGGAATCTCATCCAGCGACAGGGCGCGTGGGGTGACATACTCTTTTTGCGGGCGAACCAGGGAGACATGGCCTGCCGGCTTGATGGCGCTGGGCGCCACCGGCAGCGCGCCATCCAGGAACAAGGGGTCGGAAATGCGGCCGACGTGCCAAAGCTGCAAAACAATGCGCCCGCCCGCTTCATGGACCGTGCGCGTGACGTTCTTCCAGCCTTCGGTCTGTTCGTCAGACCAGATGCCGGGTGTAGCGGCATAGCCCACGCCCATCGGCGTGACGCTGGTGGCTTCGGTGATAATGAGACCGGCCCCGGCGCGCTGGCGGTAATATTCCACCGCCAGATCAGACGGCACGCGGGTATCGGGATGAGCGCGGCTACGGGTCAGCGGCGCCATGATGATACGGCTGGGCAGAGACAAGGCCCCCAGCTTAATGGGGTCGAACAAGGTGGGCATCGAAAACTCCAAATAGCGAATGTGCCTATTTGGGGACGATGCCCTTTATCTGCAACCAGTAGGCGCTATTTGCGCGCGACCTTTTTCTTGGCTTTGGGCTTGTTCGCTGTGCCTTTGGAATCGTGCGCCGCACAATCCATGGACCGCTCGGCATAATTGCCGGCAAACCCGCCGACCGCCGCGCCGGCCAGGCCGACTGCGACATCCTTGGAAGCCAGGCCCGCCGCAAGGCCGCCGGCAACCGCGCCCACGCCCGTGCCGATGTAATGATCCTTGCCGCTGCACGCGTCGGCGGCAGCCGGAATGGTGCCCAGGCCCAGAATAAACAGGGCGGCAATTGCACTTTCAAAATGACGCATGATTTCTCCCCCGGCGTAATTTCCGTTTGGTATGGACCCGCACCAAGGCGCGAATCAGTGCTCCATACACTGATGATCTGTGTACGATATTTTCAGGGGACGATTGTTAATGACTGAGCCGTGTGATGGCGTCGGTCAACCGCGTCGCCAGGGCTGCCGCTTCGGCGCGCTTTTCGCGCTGCTCGGCCAGCACCTCTTCCGGCGCCTTGGAGACGAACTGCTCGTTTGACAGCTTGGCGTCGAAGCGGGCGATTTCTTCCTGGGCCTTTTTCAGGTCCTTCTCCAGCCGGGCACGTTCCTTGGCGAAATCGATGACATCGCCCAGCGGCAGCGCGATGGTGGCTTCTTCCAGCGGCACCTGCGCCGAGCCTTTGGGAATGGCGTCGGCGCTATCTGCCGAGCTCAACCTCGCCAGGAACAGGATCACATCGCGATTACGTTCCAGGCGGCCTTGCGATGACGCGTTGGCGCCCGTGAGAAGCATGGGAATTTTCGCGCCCGCCGGGACATTCATTTCCGCGCGCACAGACCGAATGCCCGCGATGAGCGCGATTACCCAATTCATCTCGGCGGTGGCGGCATCGCCGCCTGCCACTTGAACCTGCGCCGGCCACGCCGCTTCAATCAGCAGCGTGTCGCGCTTGGTTTCGCTGGTCAGCGCCCACAATTCTTCCGTGATGAACGGCATGAAGGGATGCAGCAGCTTCAGGATCTGGTCGCGCACCCAGGCGGTGGTGGCGCGGGTTTCCGCCTTGGCCTCGTCGCTGCCGGTCTGGAAGATCGGCTTGGTGATCTCGACATACCAGTCGCAAAAAATGTCATAGACAAAATGATAGGCGGTGCCCGCCGCATCATTGAAACGCAAGCCTTCCAGCAAGCCCGTGAGGTTGGATATGGCATGGGAGGTTTCGGTCACGATCCACTTGTTGACCGTCTGGCCGACCGTGGCGGGATCGAAGCCTGGCACCGTGACGCAGCCATTCATCTCGCAGAAGCGCGAGGTATTCCAAAGCTTGGTCGCGAAATTGCGGTTGGTCTCCACCCGTGTCGGGCCGATACGCATGTCGCGGCTCTGCCCCGCCGCCAGCGCCAGGGTAAAGCGCAAGGCATCGGCACCGAATTCGTCGATCAAAGTCAGCGGGTCCACCACATTGCCCTTGGTCTTGGACATTTTGGCGCCCTGTTCGTCCAGCACCCGGTTATGGATGAAGACGGTCTTAAACGGCACATCGCCCAGGAAGTGGATGCCCATCATCATCATGCGGGCGACCCAGAAGAAGATGATATCGAAACCGGTGACCAGCACCGAGGTGGGATAGAAGCGATCCATCTCTGAGGTCTTTTCCGGCCAGCCCAAGGTCGAGAACGGCCACAGCGCCGAGGAGAACCAGGTGTCCAGCACATCGCCGTCGCGGGTCAGCGGCTTGCCGCCAGCCTGGACGTTGGCTTCCTCTTCGGTTTCGGCACAATAGATTTTGCCGTCCGCGTCATACCAGACCGGAATCTGATGGCCCCACCAAAGCTGGCGGGAAATGCACCAGGGCCGGATGTTGCGCATCCAGCTGAAATAAACCCCGGCCCAATTCTCCGGGACAAACTTGGTCTTGCCCTGCTCCACTGCCGCGATAGCCTTGTCGGCCAGCGGTTGAACATTCAGGTACCATTGCTCGGTGAGGAACGGCTCCAGCACCACCGTCTTGGTTTTTTCGTCATGCGGCACGGCATGGGTGATGGGTTCGATCTTGTCGAGCAGACCGGCGCTTTCCAGGTCAGCCACGACCTTGAGCCGCGCCACATGGGTTTTCTGGCCGCGATAAGGCGCCGGCACTTCGTCATTCAGCGTGCCGTTGCGATTGAGGATATTGATCAGCGGCAGCTTGTGACGCTTGCCGACTTCAAAGTCGTTGAAGTCATGGCCGGGCGTGATCTTGACCGCACCGGTGCCCTTTTCCGGATCGGAATATTCGTCGGCGACGATGGGGATCAGCCGCCCGGTCAGCGGCAGCACCACATGCTTGCCCACCAGCGCCTTGTAGCGTTCGTCATCCGGATGCACCGCCACGGCGGTATCGCCAAACATGGTTTCAGGCCGCGTGGTGGCGACGATGATGAACTGATCGGAATCCTCGATGGGATATTTGATGTGCCAGAGATGGCCCTTCAGTTCGATGCTTTCGACTTCCAGGTCGCTGACCGCCGTTTCCAGGCGCGGATCCCAGTTCACCAGCCGCTTGTCTTTGTAGATCAGGCCTTGGGCGTACAGCTCGACGAACACTTTGGTGACGGCGTGGCTGAGGCCCTCGTCCATCGTGAAGCGTTCACGGCTCCAGTCGGCGCTGGCGCCCAGACGATGCTGCTGCTCGACAATCGCGCCGCCGGATTCGGCTTTCCACTTCCAAACTTCTTCCAGGAATTTTTCGCGGCCCAGACCGACGCGCGACATCTGCTTCTCGGCAAGCTGGCGCTCCACGATCAACTGGGTGGCGATGCCGGCATGGTCGGTGCCGGGCTGCCACAACACATCCTTGCCGCGCATACGCTCAAAGCGGATCAGGATGTCCTGCAGGGTATTGTTGAGGGCGTGCCCGATATGCAGCCGCCCGGTGACGTTGGGCGGCGGAATGACAATGGAGAACGCTTCCGCCCCAGGCTTGCTGGGGCTGAAGGCGCCAGAGTCCCGCCATTGGGCGGAAACCCGCTTTTCCACGTCCTGGGGATTGAAGGTCTTGTCGAGCATAAAAAAACCGGAAAGTCCTGACGGGCTTTCCGGCTTTTTCAGGCGCGGGTCAAGCCCGCAGTATCGAGAATACGGCTATCAGCGTTTTCCGCGAGATTTTACCACGCGCTCGACCTCGGCGCGGACAGCGCCTTCCAGCAGGGCCGGGAAATGTTCGTCCATCCATTCGCGGATCAGCGGCTTCATCCGGTCGATCACAGCGGCCGAATTGTCGGCAATGTATTTCTGCAGCACCGGCTCGAAGCTTTCGCGCACGGCGCGCTCGAACACGTTTTCTACGCTGCTGCCATCCAGCGGCGCCAGGGCTAAGGGTTCGCGGCGGGCGGGAGCCGGAGCCGGCTCTTCTTCGGGAATGGCGGCAAAGGCGTTGTCCAGCGCCTGACGGGTATGATCGAAGAAAATGTCGTTGCTCGGCGTCGCCGGCGCGGCGGATTCGAAAATGATGTCGTCGGCCGCCACGGGCTCGAGAATCGGCGCGGGCTTGGGTGTTTCGACGAATTCCTGGGTCAGTTCCAGCACATCGTCGGCGGGCGCCGCCATAAGCGTGGGCGCAGGCATCGGAGCGGCGGCAGACACAGGCTCCACCTCAACCGCGGCAGGCGCATCCCCAGGGCTGTCCTCGGAGATGATCTTGCGGATAGAGGCAAGGATTTCCTCCATCGTCGGTTCATGTTGGGGACTGGACATGGAAGGACTCCCGGACAGGCGCGAAAACCCTAGGAAAGTGGACTTCAGAACGCAAAGATTAGGTTAACGGCGATCACGTCCGGTCCGTTATGGCCGATCTTTGACAGTTGATCCGGTGGGTTAGGCCAGACTGTTTATCTAGAAGATAAAGCCCATGGCTTTCTTGAATCCGGCCAGGGCCGGCACGGTGGCGTCAAAGCCCGGGCGGCTTCCCACCTGGCCATGTTCGCGCACGAACAGCATGGCGCGGCCTTGGGGGCCTGAGGACATAAAGCAGACCAGCCGTCCGCCTTCCGCCAACTGATCCAGCAGCGCATCGGGCCGGGCCTCGATGCTGCCATTGACGAGAATCACATCGTAGGGGCCGCCCATCTTGAAGCCGTCGATCAGGGAACCCTGGGTGACGTCAATCTTGCCGCTGGCCTGTTCCAATGTCTGGCTGGCAACGCGCACCAGATCGGCATCCTGCTCCAGCGCCACCACGGATTTGACCAGCCCGCCCAGCACTGCCGAGGAATAACCGGTGCCGCAGCCCACATCCAGGGCGCGGTCGCCTGCCCCGACGCCTGCCAATTGGAGCGCCTTGGCCAGCGAACGCGGATCAAGCAGATAGCGGCCGGGCGCAATTTCCACCGGCACATCGGCATACGCCAAAGCCTGCTTGGCGCTGGGCACAAACCTCTCCCGCGCCACGGCCGCCAGGGCAGCGTGGATACGCGGATCGGTGACGTCGGCGGAGCGAACCTGGGCGTCGATCATGTTGGCGCGGGCGGCGCGCATGGCTTCGGACATGAATCGGTCCCCTGATGGAAGAGTGGCCGGGTTATAGAAGGGCATTATCTTTGAAACAACACGGCTTTTTCGGCGGACGATTTGCTGTTATAGGCCCCCTCCCACCCCAAGAGAGGCCACGTGGCGGAGTGGTGACGCAGCGGATTGCAAATCCGTGAACCCCGGTTCAATTCCGGGCGTGGCCTCCAATTTCCCCCGCCCTAGCTCGGCCCTGCCCGTTTTAGGGCAAAAGTTCCTTCCCAATTAAGCGTTTATTAACCGTACGGGAGCATCATCCCGCCTGTCTTCCTTGAAGACACCCCACCATTACCCAACGCCTTGGGGCCGGGATAACACCCGGCCTCATTTTTTTGTGCGGCACCAAAAAGCCTCACTAAAGGCTGGAAATTCGTAGAAAATTTCCACTGGTCATGGCATTTCAGACGCGCTAGACCCACGCCCTTGTTCCTCGGTAGCTCAGTGGTAGAGCCCTCGACTGTTAATCGAGTGGTCGTCCGTTCGAACCGGACCCGGGGAGCCATTCCTTTCAGTGCGCAGCGGCGCAGCGTATGAATTATCTCTCCTGGCACCTTGGCTGGCTTCCCATAACCGGCCTGATCTGCGGACTGTTCCTGGTCTGGGATTCCATCCGCGCCATCGGCAAGGGCGAATTTGGCGGCATGCTGGGCATCGTCAAAAAACCCGTCAGCAAAATCACAGAACCACGGCTGTTCTGGTCGCTGGTAACGCCCTGTCTGGGCCTGGGCTTGATCGGCATTGCCGTGGCAAGCATCGCGCTGATGTCGATGCTCTCCCAGCTCACATAATCAAAATCAGAATCGGTCTTCCGATTTTTCGCGGCCGGTGGTGCGCCAGCGGCCCACGATAGTGTCCAGCTGATCGCGGTCCATGTTCTGGTTCTTCCAGGATTTGGAGAAGCCGATATTCATGTTCTTGGGCCGCTTCTGGTTGCCCAGTTCGTCGAAGCGGATGCGCATGGGCATGGAAACGCCCTGCCCCAAAATCAAGGCTTCGCGGTCGCCCAGCAGCGGCAGGAAATCGATCAGATCGACTATGCCCTCATAGGTGCTGCCCTTGATCACCTGCTGATCCTTGTCGCTGGACAGGCGCAGCACATCGGGCAGCGTGCCGAAACTGGAACGGCGGATATCCTCGGCGGTGATGACAAAGACGGCGGCCGGCGCCCGGCTCACCGGTTCGGCCCGCCGCGATACGCTGGTGACCTCGACATTGGCCAGCTGCTCCAGCGACAGGCCGGTGACATCCGTATCCTGCGCCCACGCCGCAGGCACGGCTGCGGCGAGCAGCGCTGTTATGCCGAGCGGAATGGCGTACTTAAGCAATGCTGGACCCACTACGAGGGAACTTTAACGGCCATCCGCCATAAAAGTTCCCGGCCCCCGGAACGGAAGTTTGTTAAGCGTGTTTAGCGGAGAATTATCAGCAAAGACAATGCTGTATCGCCTAGCGGCCCTTGTAGGCCGATATGCCCGGATCTGGCAGCGCCACCGATTTCGGCAAATTGCCGGTCTGCCAGAACACATCGATGGGAATGCCGCCGCGCGGATACCAGAAGCCCGCAATGCGCAGGAATTTTGGCTTCACCGCCTGGGCTACGCGCTTGGCGATCTTCAACGTGGTGTCTTCGTGAAAGCCCGACGCATTGCGGAAGCTGGCGAGATAAAGCTTGAAGGATTTGGACTCCAGGATCGCCTTGCCCGGCACATAGTCCAAGACGAAATGGGCAAAGTCCGGCTGTCCGGTGATTGGGCACAGCGTGGTGAATTCCGGCGCGGTGAAGCGCACCAAGTAATCATCGCCCGGATGCGGATTGTCCACGCTTTCCAGCACAGCCTTGTCCGGCGACGATGGCTGCGCTGTGGGGCGGCCCAATTGCGTGAGTTTACGGCTCATAGGTGCAGCTCTGACCATAGGACGGGCGGGCGATTTTCACCCGCGCCACTTCCGGAAGCTTGTCCTTGGCGCGGGCATAAATAAAGCGGGCCAGATTTTCGAGCGTGGGCGGGCCCAGACCCTCGACATCGTTCAAAAGCCGGTGGTCGAGAAGTTCGCGCACGCTTTTCAGCACGGTATCCACCTGCCCGAAATCACGCACCACGCCGGTGTTGGCGTCGGGCTGCCCCTTCAGCGTCACGTCCACATAGAAAGAGTGACCGTGCACGCGCAGGTTCTCTTGCGCGCCCACGCCCAACTGGTGGGCGGCGTCAAAGGTGAATTGCTGGGTAATCTCAACGGCCATGGAGCGGGCTTTTACCTCTCCCCCGGCAAGGGTCAAGAGCGGTGCTTATAAAGCATTATCGCCGGTTTCGCCGGTACGGACCCGCAGGGCCTGCTCCAGGTCGATGACGAAAATCTTGCCGTCGCCGATCTTTCCGGTGCGGCTGCCTTCGGTGATGGCCGACACCACATCGTCTACCCGGCTGTCGGGCACCGCCACTTCCAGCTTGAGCTTGGGCAGGAAGGCGATCTGGTACTCGGCGCCGCGATAGATTTCGGTATGGCCCTTCTGGCGGCCATAACCACGCACTTCCGTCACCGTCAGGCCGGCAATGGCGATGGCCGTGAGTTTTTCACGCACGGAATCCAGGCGATGCGGCTGGATGATGGCGACGACGAGCTTCATAGCTGGCTCCTACCTATTGACGTGATAACCGGTTTCGCCATGGGCGTGGAAATCCAGGCCCACCGTCTCGGATTCCTTGTCCACCCGCAGGCCCACCGTCCAGGCGGCCAGCTTGGTGATCGCAACAGTCATGACAATAGACCAGATCGCGGTAATCACCACCGCGGTCGCCTGGACGCCGAACTGCGCGCCCACCGACAACTTCAATGCCACGCCGCCGGGAAGAATGGTGAGGAACGGAAGCAGAAGACTTCCCAGCGCCCCACCGACGCCATGCACGCCCAGAACGTCGAGCGCATCGTCCACCTGCCATACCCGCTTCACCAACAGCACGGCGACAAAACAGATGCCGCTGGCAAGCGCACCCAGCAGCACCGCCGCCAGCGGACCGACGTAGCCGGAAGCCGGTGTGATGCTGGCCAAACCCGCAATGGTGCCGGTGACAGCGCCGACCAGGCTGGGCTTGCCAAACTTGATCCATTCAATCGCCATCCACACCAGCGTAGCGGTGGCCGCCGCCAGATGCGTGGCCAGAAGCGCCATGCCGGCATCGGCGCCAGCCGACAACGCGCTGCCGGCATTGAAACCGAACCAGCCAACCCACAGAAGCGATGCGCCCACCATCACCATCCATGGCGCATGCGGCGGACGAATGCCGTGGGGAAATTCATGGCGCGAGCCCAGCATGACCGCGATCACCACCGCCGACACGCCAGCGGTGACATGCACGACAATGCCGCCGGCAAAATCCAGTGCGCCTTGCGCCGCCATGAAGCCGCCGCCCCATACCCAATGCGCCACGGGCACATAGACCAGCAGCAGCCACAGGCTGGAGATCAAAAGCACAGCGCTGAATTTGATACGCTCGACATACGCGCCGATGATCAGCGCCGGCGTGATGGCGGCGAACGTCATCTCGTACATGACGAAGACGCTTTCGGGGATGTGCAGGCCGGGATGGACCGCGCCCCGCTCCACGCTTTGCAGCAGCAGCTCGTTCAAATCACCGATCCAGGGCCCGGTGCCGCTGAAGGTCAGGCTGTAGCCGCACAGGAACCACAGCACCGAGGCGACACAGGCCACCGCGAAACATTGCACCAGCACGGACAGGATGTTCTTGGCCTGGACCAGCCCGCCATAGAACAAGGCCAGGGCCGGTATGGTCATCAGCAGCACCAAAGCCGTGGCTGTGATGATCCAGGCGGTATCGCCGGTATTGATCACTTGATTCCCTTCTTAGGCTCTCGCTGTGGACCGATTCTGGTCAGTCCCTTGCCTATTTGCTGGGCAAGATGAGACGGCGGGCAAATAGAGACAAGGCCCTGGGCTTTGGGGGATCTCTAAAGTTGTGGATTTCTAGCCATTTTGGGCCAATCCAGCAGCCGCGACACCCTGGCGGTCGCCGGATTATTGCGCCGCGTTAAGCCCCATGCTAATGCCCCGCCAGCGCGAAAGATCAGAGTCGCGAGCCTCAGAATTTATGTATATAATTCAACAGCTTACGAAGTGCTGATGGCGGCAAATTGGGTGCTGATGCCCAAAGCCGCGAAGGATGAATGTGGCAGGCGAAAAAGCACACGAAATAGGATTGGCCGGCCGGTACGCCACTGCGGTGTTCGAACTGGCAGAGGCCGCCAATGCCGTTGACGCGGTCGCGGCGGATTTTACCGCCATTGGCAAGGCCATTCAGACCAGCCCGGACTTTGCCCGGCTGGTGCGGTCCCCGGCCTATTCCAAGGAAACCCAGGCCAGGGCCATCAAGCCGATCCTGGACAAGATGGGGGTCAATCCCCTCACCGCGAAGTTCGTCCATCTGGTGACGTCCAAGCGGCGCCTGTTCGCCCTGGAAGGCATCATCGCCGTATATAACCGCAAGGTCGCCAAGCTGAAGGGCGAAGTCGAAGCCGAGATCACCTCGGCCCGCGCTTTGTCTGCCGCTGAGACTGCAGAACTGTCCCGCGTGCTGAAAGCCCAGCTGGGCCGCGAACCGCGCCTTTCCACCCGCGTTGATCCCAAACTGCTTGGCGGCCTGGTCGTCAAGCTGGGCTCACGCATGATCGATACATCTATCCGCACCAAGTTGAACGGCATCCGTGCCGCCATGAGAGGGTGAGGAACGGTCGGCGAAGCCGACGAGATGGTCCGGTGGACCATTTCGAGTGACAAACGCCCGAGCATAAGCGAGGGCCGGAATGAAATAAGACTCCTCGCCCACTCGGTGAGACAACGGAATAAGAACGAAGGAACGATCATATGGATATCCAACCCGCCGAAATTTCCGCGATCCTGAAGCGCGAAATCCAGAACTTCGGCAGCGACGCCCAAGTGTCCGAAGTGGGCGAAGTGCTCAGCGTCGGCGACGGCATCGCGCGCGTCTATGGCCTCGACAATGTCCAGGCCGGCGAGATGGTTGAGTTCCCCGGCGGCATCAAGGGCATGGCGCTGAACCTGGAAAGCGACAATGTCGGCTGCGTTATTTTCGGCTCCGACAGCACCATCAAGGAAGGCGACACCGTCAAGCGCACCGGCGCCATCGTGGACGTGCCGGTTGGCAAAGGCCTGCTGGGCCGCGTTGTCGATCCGCTGGGCAATCCCATCGACGGCAAGGGCGAAATCAAGAATGTCGCCGAACGCCGCCGCGTGGACGTGAAGGCTCCGGGCATCATTCCGCGCAAGTCGGTGCATGAGCCGGTGCAGACCGGCCTCAAGGCCATCGACACCCTGATCCCCGTCGGCCGCGGCCAGCGCGAACTGATCATCGGCGACCGCCAGACCGGCAAGACCGCCGTCGCCATTGACGCCATCATCAATCAGAAGGCGATCAACGCCGGCACGGATGAGAAGGCCAAGCTGTATTGCATCTATGTCGCCATCGGCCAGAAGCGTTCGACCGTGGCGCAGATCGTCAAGACCCTCGCCGACAATGGCGCGCTCGACTACACCATCGTCGTCGCCGCCACCGCTTCGGAACCCGCGCCGCTGCAATTCCTGGCGCCCTTCTCCGGCTGCGCCATGGGTGAATGGTTCCGCGACAACGGCATGCATGCGCTGATCATCTATGATGACTTGTCCAAGCAGGCCGTCGCCTATCGCCAGATGTCGCTGCTGCTGCGCCGCCCGCCGGGCCGCGAAGCCTATC